>CAMCHI010000001.1 GCA_945874735.1 uncultured Arcanobacterium sp.
TAAAAAACTGACAACAGCAAAAGAACTAAGACTATTCTACCTGTACCATACTGACCTATTACACCCGAGCCTAATTTTTAGGACAAAACAATGGAAGGAAAAAAACTACAAGTACGATTCACAATTTAACGGAGTGGAAGACTTTGAACTTCACCGAAAAATAATAATGGAAGAAGAAGTATACCTACTCCACTTACCATTGATTTCATTAACTACTAGGGAAAACAGTGCCTCATCAGTATCAACCCAAACAACACTACATAGACTTTTCCTAGCAAACAAACACTACTATGAAAAGTTCGGCATCACAGATGGTGCTATAAAACTAATGGCAAAAGCATTGTTTCCAAAAACATATTCGACCACAAAAAAAGAACTACAAGAAATCGAACAGTTCACATACAAACTATTAGAAAATAACTACTTCAAAGAAAAAATAGAAAAAGAAATGGTTGACGGACTATTCAACCATTTATACAAGGAGGCAAAGGCATGAGTAAAAACAAGAAGAACTCAAAGGCACTATTCGGGTCAATAGCTGTAGCAACAGTTGCTGTAAACCCACTAATGGTAGGTACAGTAACAGCTGTATCATTCGTAAACTCCCACTCAATAGTTGCCAACGCCGCAGATAGCCCTTACCAGCCTCTAATTAACGGTATCTCCTCAAAAGACGGACAATTCACAGTTACAGACAACTCAGGTACTACTTATTCTAAAATACCTGAAAACCCTATTATCGCCGTAGAATACACCGACAAACAAACCGGTCAAAAAGCCTACAAATACAAGAAGTTTACTGGAAAAGTCACGCTTGCTTCCGTGAAGAATGCTTACAAATCCAGCACTGGTGGTTTCGTGGACGGTGCCACATATAAAAAAGATAACGGTGAATTAACTGCTAACGATAAAATCTATTATGTTACTGAAGAAAACCTTCTAGGTGCTCCTTCTTTACTTAAAGACAAAATAACCCTTGCTGATTTCCATCACCGAAAAGACCTCGTAATGGATAAGAATGGACACCTCGCAGCCGTAGTACGTCCAGGTTCTTTCAAAGCGCTGTTGTCTATGCACACTGGGAAGAGTATTAATACTATTGCGAAAGAAAACAACTCTATGCTCGTCATAGAACCACGAATCACTACCGAAGAACTTGATACAGAGGTACCCGCAGATTATGGTGCAGAATATGGCATGGATGACTACACGGTTTATGAATACAAGGGTTACACCAGATATAACTTGTTCCTTTCCCATATTATTGGTCTGGAAAATGCCGATAAAGCTAACACGTATTTAGAGTTACCTAAAGGTTTGGAAATTGTTTTCCAACTATCTAACGGCACTGAAGTAACAACCACCTCTCATAGAGGTATGGACCACTTGTTTATTGGTGATGTGTTTTGGAAACTTACAGATGACGAATTAAACATAAAACCAGGTGCTTCTGTACCAGTGAACTTTAAGTTCCGAATCAAACAAGGCGAAGAAATCATTGAGGAAGACACTGCATGGCGTACCACAAACATTCACATAACAGAAGACATCACTAACCTAATACATGCTACTAGAATTAATACTCAAAATAATTTCGATGCCGGTATTATCGACAACATGGATATTTCTGCCCTACCGAAGGCTATCCAAAATGAAATTATTGCCATGGAACAGGAAGTCCCAAACATAGACGGCTCCACTCCACAAAACGGTGCAATGCCACAATACACCCCAACTACACCTGACAATGATAAAGTGTTTATAGACAAAATAGCGCACGTTGATTATTCTAACAATACAGTGACCTACGAGCTTATTCATAAAGAAGGACACACAACTTCACCGATACGATACTTACCAAACGATCCAAAACTATTCGACGGTAATCCAAGTGCAAGAATATATCAATACATTTGTATAGCAAATGATTGTAGTGAACAGGATACATCTGTTCTCTCACGAGAAGACTATGACCTATATGGGGAGTATTCCAAATTTAAGCATTTGTTCAATGTTAATATAGGAGAACAAATACCTTGGACACCTCAGACGATGCATGAGATGGATCGTTATTGGACAGGCATAGTTGATCCTCGTACAATGCCTACTTTAGACTTCAACGCTAAAGTCGATTTGAACGTTTTAACTATTAAAGAAACGACAACTCCGACTGTGCCGACCGATCCCGCTAACCCTGGCGGAAATAAACCAACCCCTCCAGGTGGGGATACTCCAACTGATCCTGGTACAGGTGGTGGCGAAGATCCTGGTACAGGTGGTGACAACCCACCAAATGGCGGTGATAATACTCCGCCGTCAGTAGAAGAAGGCAATATCTCAGCTACTGGTACGGTAATTATTAAGTATCAAGACGAAAATGGAGTGGAATTACAGCCTGATCTGCCAGACACTGTTGATGAAGTAGTATCTAATACGCCTACTACTCGTAGATACCGCACAGTAAACGGGGAAAAGCAATATATTGATGACCAAGCAGTGCCTGCTGGTGATCCAGTACTTACTAACGCTGAATATGATGCCACCCAAGTGCGAGATAACGGAGTGCGGGAACGTCCAGAAACAATTGAAAAGGGCGAGAATGTTTACCGTTTTGTACAGGTGAAAGCTGAAGGTAGTGAGCCTGAGCAAGGTACGGTTAAAGAGGGTACTCATTATGTGGTGTATCAGTATGCGTTGGTACAGCAAGAAACTGATAATCGTGAAGAGCGTGGCACGGTAATTATTAATTATGAAACCGAGGATGGTCAGGCTATTAAGTCGCCTGTAACTGATACGGACAATGTGCTTGTACGTACTATTCCTACCGTGCTTCGTTTCTTCTTATTCGGTGGTAATCGTACCAATATCGACACCACTCCAACTGATGGTGTGCCAGTACCTACCGGAGTTGAATACAACGCGGCAGAAAAGACGGCTGATAAAGACGAAAAGCCATTGGAAATTGAGCATGGTGATAAGATTTACCACTTTGCTAAGGTAAAGAATGACTCTGAGTCTGTTTCTGGTCCAGTGAAGGTAGGAACACATCACGTTACGTATGTTTATGTGCCGGAGCAGGTTGAGCCGGGTAGTGTGCCTTTGACTGGTAGTGTGACGGTTCGTTATGTTGATCTTGAGGGTCGTCCTGTTAAGGGTGATTTGTTGGATAAGGTTGATGAGCTGGTTTCTACTACTGCTACTTCTCAGCGTTATATTACGGTTGATGGGGTTCGTCGTAATTTGGATGAGTCGCCTGTTGCTGGTGAGGTTACTGCTAGTGGTGCTTCGTATGATGTTTCTACTAGTGAGAAGAAGCCTGCTGTTTTGCGTGGTGATGATGGTAGGGAGTATGCGTTTGTTCGTCAGGATGGTGCTACTCCGGTTTCTGGTTTGATTCCTGGTGGTTCTACTGTTGTTACTTATGTTTATGCGCCGGTTGAGGTTGATAATCAGGTGGTGTATGAGCGTGGTGGTGTTGAGATTCGTTATGTTGATACTGCTGGGGCGACTATTAAGGATCCGGTTGTTGATTCTGCTGATGTTGAGGTGAGTCGTACTCCTACTTCGCAGCGTTATTATATGTTGGATGGTCAGCGGGTGAATGTTGATCCGACGCCGGTGCGGGGTGAGACTGTTTATAGTCATGCTACGTATGATGCTCAGGAGAATAGTGAGGTTCGGAAAGAGAAGCCGGCTGTTATTGAGCATGGGGGTAATCGTTATCATTGGGTGAAGGTTCAGGATGGTTCTGATGCGCCTTCTGGTGAGGTTACTGTTGCTGGTAAGACGGTTACTTATGTTTATGCTGTTGAGCAGGAACGAGTTACTCCTGATGTGGCTGTTAAGTCAGCGCAGGTATTGGTGAATTACAAGTTCTTGGGCACCGATACTCCGATTCAAGAGCAGTATGTGGATAAGGAGAACACGGTTATTGAAACCAAGGATGTGACTGTTAAGTATTATGTTGATGCTGATGGTCATGAGGTTGAGGTTTCCAGTGTTGATTCTAATTTCCGTACTCATGCGGTTGAGTATGATACCCGTGAGAATGTGGAGGCTAGTGAGTCTAGTGCGGCTCGGGAGGAAAAGCCGAAGTATTTGGAGCATGAGGGCACTACTTATGTGTTGGTAGACTCTGCTACCGAGGGTATAGAATCTGGAGTTCTTTCTGAGAATGTGACTGTGAATTATTATTATGCGGTTGCTCATTCGCGGGAGGTTCCTGGTGAGACTCGGGCTAGTGTGCGAGTTCGGTATTTACTAGATGGTAGTGATGCCGAGTTGCGGCCTGAGTATCTGGATACTGATCAGGCGGTGGTTTCTACTTCTGTTCGTGAAGAAGTCTATTACACGATTGCCGGTAAGGATTATGTAGTAGAGTCCACTGAGCCGGTAGAGTCTAGTGCTGGTGCATCTTATAAGGTTACTGTTGAGGAAGCTCCTGAGGTTTTGAGTGTTGATGGTAAGACTTATGAGAAAGTGCGTGTGGAAGGGGTAGAAGCTGGTGAGCTTACCCAGGACACAGTGGTGACGTATTATTATCGTTTGCGTACCACCCCAGTGACTCCGACCGACCCAACCAAGCCTGGTGATGGTACTCCTACTACGCCTGGCGACGGTACTCCGGTTCCACCTACTCCGGTGATTGACAAGCCTACCACTCCTGTAGTGACTCCTCCGCCGGTTCAGAAGCAACTGGCTAAGACGGGTGCTGCTACGGAGGATGCTGCTAAGACTGCTGGTATGATGGTAGCTTTTGGTGGCTTGCTGACGTTGCTTGGTTTACGTAAGCGACGTGAAGAAGAAAAATAAGTAGCTTATAGCTAAAGGGAAGCCTTAAGGTTTAACCACCTTAAGGCTTCCCTTTTATATGCGTATATTCTGAACGTAATCGTGATATATCCATGATAATAAACGAAGGAAGATGAGGGGTGGGGGCAGGGAAGCGGAAAGATATATAGCGAAGAGAATTGTAATTAGCGCTAATGGTAATAGCGAAGTAATTAAGGTGTGGGTAATTCAGAAATACTAGGAAAAAGACACAGGAAACAATAATATATTCGCATAATAACAGCAGTATTTTATGCAAATAACTAATAGACCATCTTAAATTATGCTAATACGCTTATTAGAGCATAATTTAAGGGGTTAGTAGACTTTAATCTACTAACCCCTTAAGTTTATTTACTTAACTTTTAGGTTAAGCATTGGGTTAAAGCGCAAGTGCTAAGCCGTTAGAGTTCCGGCTTTTCTGCTGGCTTATCTGTTTCATCTTCTGCCTGGACAGATAGTTCACAGCTAGTCGCAGCGTCCTGATTTACAACTGGCTGTTCTGCATCGCAGGCACAACCGCAGGATTCACTAGCATTATTATTTGCAGAATTAAGCACTGGAGCATTTAGACCTGCTACAGTTTCTGGCGCTACTGGGGTAGCTACTGCCGTGTTAGGGGTAGCGTCGCACACATTTGCTGGCACTTCATTAGGGTTGCTATATGCGGCATACTGAGTATCATCAGTTTGCTTCTTGCGCATGAGGAGCACTACGGCAAGAGCTACCAGACCGCCCACAATCACTAAGCCTACTATCACATACACCCAGGTAAGGGAGGATTCTTTTGCTGGGCTGCTGAGTCCCTTGCCGGAGGTGGAAGTAGAACCATCTGCTACTTTCTTACCTTCTACTTCAATACCGTTAGCTAGAGCAGCTGGGTCGGTGAAGATAGCGCGATTGCCGTCAATTTCTGCTCCCGGTGCTCGTACGATAGCACCTGGAGTTTCAATCGAAAAACTAAACTTGTAATCAAAGCCCGATAGCATATTGAGGTCGCTTTCAGCCATACCTGCTTCTGCGCCCGAGAACTTAATAATGTAAGTTTCTGCAGTTTCAGTTAATACATTACCGTCTACTACGCTCTTATCGGAGCTGGCGGTGAGGGTACAGTCTAGTACGCCTTCGCTGGAATTATCGGTAACTGTTGCTTTAGCAGAATCGCCAGTGAAAGAATTAGTGGCAGAGTCCTCGAAATCTTTACAAGTAGTGCCACTGCTTACTAGAAGACCGCCTTCGTCTTTAATCTGCATAGTGATACTGGCGTGTCCTTTTTCGTCAATAGCTAAAAGAGTGTTGGATTCACAAGCTGCTAACAGCAAAGTAGCTGGTAGTAGTACCATTGCGAGCTTAGTTAGTTTGGAACGCTTTTTCATGAAACTCCTTAGTTAATTTAGCGTACAACTACCTTTCAGTATAACAAACCAAAATATGAAAGTAGGTTTAAGAAAGAATTAAGAATCTCTTAGCGAAATTACTCTAGGTATTTCGTCTTAAATGTCTATAGTCCCACCACTTAGGTTTATTTTTCAGGCATAATTGATGTGGAATAATCCATAAGATACTACGTCGCGTACATCCAAGGAGGAATTGCGATGACCGTTAAATACACTGTTGAAGAAGTTCGCGCTGGCGCACCAGAGTTTGCACCAGCCGATTTGATTGAGTGGGTAACTGAGGTTGCTAATCTTACCCAGCCAAAGAATATTGAATGGGCTGACGGATCGGAAGCTGAATGGGATCGTCTTACTACTGAAATGGTAGAAGCTGGTACTTTCACCCGCTTAAATCCAGAGAAGCGTCCTAATTCTTTCTTGGCACGTTCCTTGCCATCGGACGTAGCACGTGTAGAGTCGCGCACCTACATTTGCTCGGAAAAAGAAGAAGATGCTGGCCCTACCAACAACTGGGCTGATCCAAAGGAAATGAAGGAAACCCTACTAGGAGAAAATGGTGTATTCCGCGGTGCAATGCGTGGACGTACCATGTATGTAATCCCATTCTCTATGGGTCCTCTAGGTGGGCCAATCTCTCAACTAGGTATCGAGCTATCCGACTCCCCATATGTTGTAGTAAATATGCGTATCATGACTCGCATGGGTGTGGAAGCATTGAAGCTCATTGGTGAAGGTAAGCCTTGGGTGCCAGCAGTACACTCGGTAGGTTATCCGCTAGTAGATGCTGAGGGTAATGAGCGCCCAGACGTAGTATGGCCATGTAACGATGAGAAGTACATTACTCACTTCCCAGAAACCAACGAGATTTGGTCTTATGGTTCCGGTTACGGCGGAAACGCTCTATTAGGTAAGAAGTGTTTCGCATTGCGTATCGCTTCCACCATGGCTCGTCGTGACGGCTGGATGGCAGAGCATATGCTTATTTTGCGTCTAACCGATGAAAAGAGTGGCAAGCAGTACCACGTAACTGCTGCATTCCCATCTGCTTGTGGTAAGACCAACCTCGCTATGTTGCAGCCAACCATTCCAGGTTACAAGGTAGAAACAGTAGGTGACGACATTGCATGGATGCGTCCAGGCCCAGATGGTCGTCTATATGCTATCAACCCAGAAGCTGGCTTCTTCGGAGTTGCTCCAGGTACTTCCTACCATACCAACCCAATGGCTATGGATTCCTTAAAGGAAAACATCATCTTCACCAACGTAGCATTGACCGATGACGGCGATGTTTGGTGGGAGGGTATCGATGCCCCTCAGCCAGAGCACCTAATCGACTGGCAGGGTAACGACTTCACCCTTGCTGATACAGAAGCTGGTAAGAAGGCTGCTCATCCTAACTCCCGCTTTACCGCTCCTGCTTCGCAGTGTCCAATCATTTGTGAAGATTGGGAAGCTCCGCAGGGCGTAGCAGTAGACGCTATTCTCTTCGGTGGTCGTCGCGCTACCAACGTGCCATTAGTAGCTGAAGCATACGACACCAACCACGGTGTATTCGTAGGTGCAACGGTTGCTTCCGAGCAGACCGCTGCTGCTGAAGGTGCAGTAGGCTCTTTGCGTCACGACCCATTCGCTATGCTTCCATTCTGCGGCTACAACATGGCCGATTACTGGGGTCACTGGGTAGCAATGGGTGAGAAGCTAGGCGATAAGTTCCCACGTGTATTCCAAGTGAACTGGTTCCGTAAGGACGAAACTGGTAAGTGGCTCTGGCCAGGATACGGCGAGAACTCCCGCGTGCTAGATTGGGTAGTTCGTCGTTGTGCTGGTGAAGTAGACGCAGTAGACGGTGTGACTGGTCGTTATCCAAAGTTTGAGGATTTCAACCTAGAAGGTCTAGAGTTCACTGAGGCTGATTGGGAAGCTCTCTTTGCTATTGATCCAGTAGCTTGGGCAGCTGAAGCACAAGAGTCTGAGGAATACTTCAAGCAGTTTGGTGATAAGGTTCCAGCAGCAGTTAGTGCAGAACTAGCAAAGCTAAAGGGACGTATCGAAGCTGCTAAGTAATTACTAGTAGTGCAGTCTTAATAGGCTAAAGAACAGGGGCGTTACGAAACTAATCGTAACGCCCCTGTTTTGCGGAAAAAGAGTAATGTTGTTTATTAAAGTACACAAGTAATTTTTAATAATTCTAGATAATTTGCAGGTGTAACTTTTACTAAAGTTAGCGTAGTATTGAATTAGCGTTACACGTTATTTAACCGTGATTTTTGTGCCTACTTAGGCTATTTTTTCGGGTTTTCGTGTAGGTTATGCTCAATAATTTTATAAACTTACAAGGAGAAATATGGACTCCCGTTTAGAAAAGATTTATGACGAATCTTTACGTCGTAATCCAGCCCAGCCTGAATTTCAACAGGCAGTATTGGAAGTTATTGAATCAGTAGAGCCTTTGCTATTAGCTCGTAAAGATTATGCAGACGCTAGTATTTTGGCACGCATTATTGAACCTGAGCGGCAGCTTATGTTTCGGGTGGCTTGGCAAGACGACAACAACGTAATCCAAGTTAATCGAGGTTATCGCGTTCAGTTTAATTCTGCGCTCGGCCCTTATAAGGGCGGTTTACGTTTCCACCCTTCAGTAAATCTTTCGGTAATTAAATTCTTAGGTTTTGAGCAGATTTTCAAGAATGCGCTTACTCAGCAAGGTATTGGTGGTGGTAAAGGCGGTTCAGACTTTGACCCACACGGCAAGTCCGATAATGAAGTAATGCGTTTCTGCCAAGCTTATATGACTGAACTGTTCCGTCATATCGGTGCTGATTGTGACGTGCCGGCGGGAGATATTGGCGTGGGTGGTCGAGAAATCGGTTATCTATATGGTCAATATAAGCGACTTGCAAACCGTAATGAACCAGGAGTACTTACTGGCAAAGGCATTGGTTGGGGTGGTTCTTTAGCACGTAAGGAAGCCACCGGATATGGTTTAGTGGCTTTCGCTGATGCCATGCTGGCTCACAAGCAGGAAAGTTTTGCTGGCAAGACGGTGCTAGTGTCTGGTTCTGGTAACGTAGCAATTTACGCTATCGAGCGGGTAATCGCTATGGGTGCGAAGCCAGTAACTATTTCTGATTCTTCTGGAGCAGTATATGACCCAGACGGTATTGATGTAGAGCTTCTAAAGCAGGTTAAAGAAATAGAGCGAGGACGAGTGGCTGATTACGCTGCTCGCCGTCCTAACGCTGAATTCCGTGCCGGCGCTAAGGTGTGGAGCGTATCTGGTGATATTGCTTTGCCTTGTGCCACCCAGAACGAAGTAGATGCACAAGACGTACGAGAAATGATTAAGAACGGCGTAATTTTAATTGCTGAAGGTGCAAATATGCCGCTTACCCCAGAAGCAATTGAGGTAGCTCAAGAAGCGAAACTTATGTATGCTCCCGGTAAGGCGGCTAATGCTGGCGGTGTAGCTACTTCTGCTTTGGAGATGCAACAAAACGCTATGTTGCAAAAGTGGGAGTTCGATACGGTAGCCAATAAGCTCGATGCCATCATGTTAAACATTCACGATACTTGTTTAACAACTGCAGCAGAAATGGGTTGCCCAGATAATTACGTAGTAGGTGCTAATGTGGCAGGCTTTAAGGCCGTAGCTGACGCTATGCTAGAACAAGGCGTGTTCTAAGCGGTAGCAGCTTTATAAGCAGGTAGGGTAGGTAAACTCGCCCTACCTGCTTTATATTTTGGACTACTGTGAGAAGTTTTGGTTTGGTCTAAACTAATACCTATGGCAGGAAAAATAGATAGCGAACAGGCTCTAAAATTATTGAGTGCTTTTCAAGCTGGTGCAGAATTAACTCCCGCTGAGTTAGCTTTGACGGTACGTTTCACTTTAGCGGAGTTTGCTAAACGCCATCCTGGCCGGTCGGTGGAAATTCGGATTCCTTGGATTGGGGCAGTACAAGCTATAGCGGGTGTTAATCATCGTCGTGGCACTCCTCCAAATGTGGTAGAGATGTCGGGCAACACATGGCTAACTTTAGTGACTACTGGATTGGTAGATTGGCAGCAAGTTAGTGCTTCGGGTAATAAGTCAGCGATTCAAGATTTGTTTCCGTTAAGTTTTTAAAAGAGACGAGAATAAAGAAAAGTGGACGGGTTTAACCGTCCACTTTTAATAGTTATTTTAGTGTGCTGTTAGCGCACCCAGTCGCCTTCTGAGTAGTCTTCGTCGTCTTCATCATCGATGTCGTATTTAGCCGCATACTCAGCATATGGATCATACTCGTCCTCTAGGCTATCGTTGTCATGTGCGTAGTCTTGCCCACCCGCAGATAGCTCACGTGCTAATGCGTCATAATCAGTCTCTGGACTGAAATACTTCAGATTACGTGCAACTTTACGTTGTTTTGCTCTTTGACGGCCGCGCCCCATCGGCTCGACCCTCCTAAACTATCTCTGAGGATTGATTTTTCAATCCTGCTCTACCTATTTTTACTCGCTTAAAATAGGATACCGTCAAATATAGTTTTTTGCCATGTTATTCGCACTTCTCACAGATTTTATATATATTTTTTAGCTTTTAGATAAAAAATTTTCGTTAATTTTCCTTTTCTTTCAGATAAAACTTTCTGTATTGTTTACTGCTTTCCCCTAATGCTAGAGCAGACGGAAACTGTTTTAGATAGCAGATTTTCACACGGTTATAGCTCCTGTGTTGAAGATAACTTGTAATCCAAAATCCGAATAATGGGATACTGCGTTTTACATTTATTTGGGTTTGTTCTATTCTTGGGAATTGGTAGCGTGAGCTGGAATTTTATATAGTTTATCCCTTCAATAGAAAAACTATTTTAAGTTCCATACAAGCGATACAACTTTAACGGAATCGAAAGAGTCGCAATCTCTGTAGCTATGAAAGCAGGAAGACGCCATGAAGTCTGATAATTATGAAGTGGAGTTAATGACTCCCTCAGAGGTGGCAGAGTTATTTCGGGTAGATCCTAAAACCATTGCCCGCTGGGCTAACACAGGAAAAATTCCGGCTATTCGTACTTTAGGTGGGCATCGTCGCTTTAGGCGAGCAGATGTAGAAATTCTGTGGAAGCAAATCTACGGTAGTATAAACTGAAATTTTTGCGTTTTTCTTCATAGGGGATGAGTTTGTGGCGTAAAGTTAAGCAACCAGTGCTTACCATACATCGCCCCAATCCTATTTAAACGTACGCCAAATTAGCACTCCAGCAATTCCTGCCGTTATTGTTAATAAAACTTTCCAAGCCTGTGGATTTCCGTTTACTATTTCGTTCTTAAAATTAAGCGTCTGAGTTTTCAAATCAGCTAATTTGTGATGGGCTTGTGTTTTAGCTTGTTGCGTTAAACCTGCTGGCGTAAGTTGGCTAGTTAATTCACTTACTGTGGCAGAGAGTTCTAAACGCACTTGAGCTAAATCTGCACTAATTTCTGCGATAGACCGGTTAGGCGTATCTTGTTCGTAATCTTGTGCAGTTTTTAGACTAGCCGCTAAACGTGCTTTAGCTAAAGCGTCATCTTTTTCTGCTTTAGAAGTAAGAGGAAGCGCGGAGGAATTGGAAGTAAGTTCAGGATTCATGATGCAATCCTTTCTTGAATGCTTCTACATCTGCCTTTATGCCATTTTTCAAGTCTGGAGTATGTTTTGCTGCCTTTTTTAATGTGCGTAGCCCTAATAGCGTTAAAATGCCTACTATCACTAGTAAAACTCCGGCTATCACTAGAAAAGCTAACCAAAGTGGCATTATCGTAGCTAAGCCAAAACCAGCAGCCAACAATAAAATTCCTAATAGATAGAGGGCAAAAATAGCTGCTCCAGCTAGTAGCGCAACTCCAACGCCCGTGTAGGCAAGTTTCGCTTTTACTTGCAAAACTGCTAATGCAATCTCATTGCGGATTAGGTAAGAAAATTGGGCAGTGATTTTAGCAAGCAGACCCGTAATTCCGCTACTGTCTTTTGCCTCATCGTGCTGGGTAGGCATATCTAGCTCCTTTAAGAATAGCTTTTAACCATATCTTAACGGTAAAAGCAGATAGGTAAGCAAAGCGACTTTACCCTACACCCTAGTAAAAATTTAGCGTTTCACCAAATTGGCAATTTTAGATTGTAGAGTTTTTGCTTCCTCAACGCCTGCCAACCAAGTTAAAACCAGATATGCTAATGCGATTACAGGAGTGGATAGCAAAATCGTGAAAATAGCGCTGAAAGTGTTGGAAACATTGAGTGCCAGTAAATGCCATAAAACATACCAACTTATAGGGATTAGCACACTTACGATACCCAATAGTTTCAAGTAGTGCGTTAATAAAATCTTTCCGTTAATTCCTTTAATCTGCTTGCGAATAAACCACAATAAATTAGTGGCAGAAAATAGCGGAGCAATCCCATAGGCAAACGATAGGGCAAACACGGTTTTATCAGGGGGAAGAAAACTGGTGCAGAAGTAGATGATAGTGAAACTTAACTGCACGGGGAGAAGCATGAGGAAAACGCCTTTGCTTTGATTTAAGGCGTAACATACTCGGTTGCACACCACGATAATAGAGGACGCAATGGTCATAGGGGTCAGTAAGCTAATAATGATGGCTAGACTGGCAACTTCGTTTACATTACCACTTGGTACGAAAATATGTGCAGCAGGATAGGCGAGCACAATTAATAGCGTGATAGCTAAAAAGTTTATAAAGCCTAGAAAACGGATAGTAGAAGTAGCTTCCGAACGGATTTCAGCAAAATCTTGCCGTGTGGCTGCTTTAGAAATCTTGGTAAAAATTGCTACTGATAGAGAGATGGCAATAATGGACACGGGCAATACTGCAATCATATTACCTACCGAAAATGCGGCATTGCCTGGTACTTTCGTAATATCCATATCGGCATCTATTGCACGTTGCATAGCCCCTAAGCCCATATTGGTCAAAATAGCTAAGGGGAGTAAATCTAACGCGGTAGAGAGCAATACCCAAGAGGAGGCTTTACCAGCATTGGCAATTCCATGCCCGCGCCACGAAAAATCGGGACGATAACGTATGCCCACTTTATGTAACGGGTAGAGTAAAACCAGGGCTTGCAATACGATTCCTAAAGTGGAGCAGGCAGCAATTAATATTCCCCGACTACTTGCCCATAGGGAAGGGTCTTGCATTTGTGCTAGGGAAGGTTTGCCGTAGATAGTAAGCAAAATCAGGAAAGAAGCAATGGCAAACAGATTGTTTACTACGGGTGCCCACATATAAGGGCCAAAGTTTTCCCGTGCATTTAATATCTGCCCGATTACGGCATAAATGCCGTAGAAGAAAAGTTGTGGCAAACACCAGTAGGCGAAAAGTAAAGTTACTTGAAACCAAGCAGGGCTAAGAGTGGTGGCAAATAGTTGCACGATTAAGGGAGCGCATAGTAGCAAAATAGCAGTAATGCTAAACATGATAGCTATGGCTAGGGTCAAAATTTTGTTTATAAAAGCATTACCGGCTTTTTCTCCCTTCGCTTCTGCTTGCACAATAGAGGGCACGAGTACGGCGTTAATCAATCCGCCTGCCACGATGTTAAAAGCGATATTAGGTAGAGCATTAGCCACGTCAAAAGCGTTGGCTATAGGAGAGTTCAACCCGACCAGTAGGGTGAGGAGCATGGGGGAGCGAATCATACCTAAAATGCGTGATACGAGCGTGCCAGAAGCCATAATGGCGGAAGAGCGGGCTACGGAGGTGCCCGAGGTAGATGCGGGGGAAGCGCTACGAGCAGTAGTTACATAGTGGCGTGCAGTAGGTGTAGTTACTGGAACGCGGGTAGATCTATTAGTTGCTCTATTAGCAGCAGGGGAAGTTTGCGGGATATTATCGGCAGGAGATACTAATCCAGCAGTACGAGCTAAATTAGGGGCGTTTAGAGCAGCTTTTCGTAACGGGTTAGGGCTAGTAGATGAGGGAGGCGTATTGAAAGTTCCAGGTTTACTGCTCTGTGTTTTAGAAATACCAGTGAAATAACTGCGTAAAGACCGGCGTTTGCCGTGTCGGAATAAATACTTCATGCAGATATTTCCTACTCTAAAATTACTTAGCTACTTTCATTAATTATATGCTTAAACTTCGCTATTTTTGAGCTAAAACAGTAGGTAGGCTTGAGTCTAAAATATGCTATTTAATCTTTAGGATAAAAATAGGGAAATTATTGCGCTTAAATTTAGTTATTATTTCAGGAACTGGTTAAGTAGAGCTTAACTTAAGCATTATTTTTAGCAAAACAAATATAGTTAAGAAAGTTGCTCAGCTTTTGTTTGCTCGTATTGGGCAATAACGGTAAGCGCTCTGGTAACGTCACTAGGCCCTGGCACATATTTACCGTCCACTACTAAGTATTCTTCTTCCCCTTTACCCGCTAATAAAATAACTAATTGTTCTTCCAGTTCTTGGAAAGCACGTTGTAGAGCCGCACCTCGGTCTTGGATTACGTTATGGGGAATTGTAAGATGTGCAGAAATTTCTGCGGCAATATCAGCAAATTCTTCTGCAAAACGGTCTTCGTCAGTAACTACCGCATATTGGCAGTACTGATTTACTACTTCTGCCATTTCTTTCCGTCGTCCCGGCGCTTTTCCGCCAGGTGCTCCAAATACGGTAACTAGCTTTGCTTTCGGATAAGTAGTTTGCAAAGAAGCAAGCACAGCTTGGAAACTCATACTGTTGTGGGCATAATCTACCACCACGGTTACCGCTTTATCGGCAGTGGAGTAAAGCATCATACGTCCACTAACTTGCGCACAAGCCAACCCGCTGCGCACAAACTCCTCCGGCACTCCTAGCTCTTGGCAGATAGCAATGGCAGCTAAAGCATTTTCGGCGTTAAATGTACCAGCAAGCGGAATATTGAAGTCGCCATTGTATGCTCGGCTAGTTATGTGGAAGCGTAAACCTGTGTCGGTAGGAGTGAGTTGAGTTAAACGCACCTCATCGGTAGGTAGTGTGCCAAAGCAGACGATTTTTGCCGCGTGCGTCTTGGCTGCTTGCAAGATTTCTGCAAAGTATTGAGTGCCGGAATTTAGACACACAGTTTGGCATTGGGAAAATAATTCTAGTTTGGACTGAAAATAATCGGCAAAGTCAGGGTGTTCGTTTTCTGAAATATGATCTACCCCGATATTTAAGAAGCAGCCGATATTAAATTCCATATCCACTACTCGCTTATATTTCAAGGCTTGGGAAGATACTTCCAATACCATGTGGGTTAAGCCGGAGTTTTTAGCATTTTGGAAGTGCTGAAAGAGTTGTAAAGCCTCCGGAGTAGTTAAATGCGATTCAGCGTCTATTACGCCATCGTAAGTGGCGATGGTGGAGATAAAGCCAGTACGAGCAGGGTAGGTAGAATCAAGCGAAGCTAAATGATTAAACCATTTATCTAAGATGGAACGTAAAAAATAGGTGGTGGTACTTTTACCTTTGGTGCCAGTGATAGCTACGGTTTGTAGTTCGCGGGCAACTCGATTGTAAAAGAGGTGACCAAGTAAGGCCATACTTAGGCGAATATCGGAAACGATGAGCGCAGGAATGGTGGCTTGTGGGTAGACGGTTTCAGAAACATAAGCTATTGCGCCGTTTGCTTGGGCGTCTAGCAGGAATTGTGGACTAAATTTCACGCCTTTGCACACAAATAGGGTGCCAGGAGTTACTGCACGAGAATCGAAAGTTATGTTTGATATTGTTTGTTCGCGTTGCGAGTCTAGCGTGAATGGTGAGGAGTTGAAAGTGCTGGTAAGGAGCTGGTGTTGTTGCAGTAATTCTAGGTAGTTTCCTAAAGAATGTAAGGGAGATACTGACGGGGTAGACACTACTTAACTCCGAATCTTCCAGATACCAAAAACCCCGCTTGCGCGGGGAGAGTGGTGGCTCCGACCGGCGTCGATCCGGTGACCTAACGATTTTCAGTCGTTCGCTCTACCAACTGAGCTACAGAGCCTAGATAGAAAAACACCCCGTTGTACGGGGATTTTTCAGCGACCCTGACGGGACTTGAACCCGCGACCTCCGCCGTGACAGGGCGGCGCGCTAACCAACTGCGCTACAGGGCCATATGGCGTGCATATTTCTATGCGGTGTTTCTAAAAGAAACTGTACCCCCAACGGGATTCGAACCCGTGTTACAGGCGTGAAAGGCCAGTGTCCTAGGCCGCTAGACGATAGGGGCTCCGAAGTAGATTTTACTCTTCTTCGCCGTTCCTCGTTGGTGGAACGGATACTATCCTAAATGGTTTATGGGGATAAATGCAAAACAAAGCATAGGTGTCCTTAGTCACAGGGCGGTTTTGTGGCTATTTTTCGCTATTTTTTACTTTTTCAATCTGTGGGTAGATAAGAATTTTTACTAAAACTCTACTAGCCTATATGTATGTGGATATTGCAAACTACAAATACTGACAATACAGAAATAGATACGGCAGAAGCAGTAGAAGCCACCGTAGATTTTCTACAGATCATATTCTCTACGGCTTTAGGAACGCTAGCAGGTTTAACGGTAGCGGTAGTGCTAGTAGGTATTGCACGTTTCATTTCTAGTAGGCAACGTTTTTTGCGTCCTTTCGTGCAAGCCACTGGTAAAGCGTTTACTTTTTTATTGGCAGTGATTGGGGGAGCGCTAGGTTTTTGGGCGTTTGACACTCTTAACGAAGGCACCTTGCCGCGTCCGGGCTGGTTTGCAAATATAGACCATATTTTCTTGATCTTCTTCATATTTTCCGGTACTTGGTTGGCTGTAACCGTCATTAATGGTTCGGTGGCACTTATACAGGAACGAGTGGGAGATTCTTCTAAAGGTCGTGCTAAACGAGTGCAAACTCAGATGCAGATTCTGCACAGAGTAATTAACTTCACTATTTGGATTTGTGGTACGGCAGGTATTTTACTTACTTTCCCCTTAGCGCGAGCGGCAGGAGCTTCCATATTGGCTTCGGCTGGTTTGGTTTCCGTAATTGCTGGTTTAGCTGCGCAAACCACTTTAAGTAACATTTTTTCTGGCCTACAGTTAGCCTTTACCGACTCAATTCGCGTAGGCGATATTGTGCACTACAAAGGTAACTACACGTCAGTAGAAGAAATCACCCTTACTTATGTGGTGTTAGCAGTGTGGGACGGACGGCGCGTAATTGTGCCGTCTAAAGAAATGACTACTGAGAGTTTCGAGAACTGGACACGGCGCAAACCTGACATGATTGGAGAAGTTACTTGGGAAGTAGACTGGGCAATTCCCATTGACGCTGCGCGTAAACAATTGAATTATGTACTGCAACAAACAGATTTGTGGGATGGTAAAACCGGCATTTTGCAAGTAATTGACGCGAAGCAAAATTATTTAGTTTTGAAAGCTATCGTATCGGCCCAAGATTCCTCTACTATGTCGGATTTGAAAAACTATTTGCGTGAACAAATCGTGCTTTGGATACAGCAAGAAGCGTTACAAGCAATTCCGCATAGCCGAGTATTCAGTGATGATCCGATTGACATCACTGCTTCTCGTAAGAAAACCGAAGATCAAGTTACCAAACGCTTATCGGGGGTTAATCCCCGCGTTTATTTGCCCGCCTCTTTGGCACTTCCAGCAGGAGAAGAAGCGCTTAAGGAGATAACAGCAGAAAATACGGACGGAGAAGTGAGCGTAGAAACGAAAAGTGGTACGGGAGAAACAGTCGTCATTAATCCGCGAAAATTCGCAGAATTTAAGCAACTGGAAGCAGAATATGCCGATGAATTTATGGATCCAAGTGTCACTTTAGTAATGCCTAAAGTAGAAGCAGAACTTTTGGCAGAAGACAATACGGCAGCTGCTGGAGCAGGAATTAGACGAGTAAAACCAGGGTATGAAGCCGCATTCTTTACCGGCTCTGCAGAAGCAGAAGAACGGAAAAAAACTTTTGCTGGCCCTGGAGAAGAAGCCTTCAATGAGCGTAATCGCAAAATTTTAGCGCAAACTGGTGAAATAGCGGCGGTAGAAGCAAAGGAAGACCGCTGCGATATGGAAAAAACTAAGCTAGGAGAAACAGCGACCGCACCGGCAGAAGCTGCAGAAAATGTGGCGGATAAAACGGAAGTATGCGCGCAAACTACCACAGATACTGTTGCTGAGAAAGAAACACCAGCTACAACTAGGCAAGGAACGTCTGAGCAAGAAGCTAGTAAAGAGAAAAGGGTGGTGCGTAAATCTATTAAGCCTAAAGCGCGTAATAAACGGAAATAGGTACTGGCATAAAGGTTAGTTAGCAAACAAAATAAACTTGGTATATCCTAAATACCCTCAAGTGGCGTAAGCTCTATGAGGTATTACAGTTTTGACAGGTGAGCACTAAAATTTAGTAACGGAACAGTAGTTGCGTTTTAAGTTTTAACTACCTGCATAAATGTATAAGAAGGTGAAATGAGTAACGAGTTTGCCGGAGAAAAAACTGACTTTCCGGTAGTAAAAACTGAAGCGCAGTGGCGCAGTATTCTTACTCCTTTTGAGTATCACGTATTGCGGGAAGCCGGTACTGAACCAGCAGGTACAGGGTCTTTAATAGGTGAGAAACGCTCGGGAGTGTACCATTGCCGTGCTTGCAATGCTAAACTTTTTACCTCAGAAAAGAAATTTGAGAGTTTTTGTGGCTGGCCGTCATTTTTTGACCCTGATGAAGCCGATGCCTTGCTATATGTGGACGACTATAGCCTAGATCGTTATCGGATTGAAGTGCGTTGCGCAGGCTGTAATTCGCATTTAGGGCACGTGTTTGATGATGCGCCTCATACTCCTACTGGTAAGCGTTACTGCATGAACTCAGTAGCTTTACGTTTTGTGCCACAGGGCGAGTAAAGACGAGGAACTTGAAACGCTCCTAGTTTTTGTGCTCTAAGCGCACATTTTTATGCCATATTTTAGCTTTTACGCATTTTGGATACTCACATCAAAATTGGCTTAAACACTCTAGAATTGGTCGGTAACTAAAATAATTTAACGACAAAAATCTAGGGGTTTAAGTGCAGAGGGAAAATGGTGCTTGGCGAGCAGTAGGGGCACAAATCTTTGGTACGTTTGCGCCATTAGTAATTATTGCAGCTGCCGTCATTCAATATGTGGGAGCTGGGTTTGCGATTAATTTATTCGGCAAAGTTAGCCCAGAAGCAGTGATATGGGGTCGTATTACTTTCGCGGCAGTATTTTTATTGCTTATGATTCGTCCCCGTTGGCAAGAATTACACGGAAAATGGAAGTTGGCCATCCTGTTTGGGATAGTGCTAACCGGCATGAATTTTGCCTTCTACAAGGCTTTAGCCTATATTCCCTTGGGTACAGCAGTAGCTTTAGAGTTTTTAGGGCCAGTAGTATTAGCGGGTTTAACGGGACGCGGTTGGCGAGTGCGTTTAGCGCTCGCTATCTCGGTGTGTGGAGTGTTTTTAATTTCTTGGGCAGGTATTGACTTACAAAATCGTGAAGTGCAGTTAGGAGTGTTTTGGATTCTGTTAGCTGCACTATGTTGGGCTTTCTACATTATTTTAGGTAGGAAAGCAGCGCATCTGGGAATGGGACAAAGCGTGCTGGCAGTAGGTATGGCGGCAGGCGCTTTGTTGTTTACGCCTTTTACTTTCGGGGCAGCTTTAGGGGCAGTGACTAATTTATATTATTTAGGGTTGTTACTTTTGATTGCGTTTATGGCATCGGTAATTCCTTATGCGGCAGAAATGGCTGTGATGAAACATTTGAAAACGGAAGTGTTTTCACTTCTTAATTCTCTTTATCCAGCCACTTCTTTACTGGTGGGAATGTTTATGTTGCGTCAAATTCCTAGCTGGGGTGAAGTGGCTGGCTTGGTGGCAATTACTTGCGCGGTCGTGTTGGTGTCTGTAGGGGAAAAATATACTACTTCTTCTGAGCGTTAAAGCTATATATTTAAAACTTAAGGCACAGAGTCCTCAACATTTCCTATCTTTTTACGAATTTTATTTTCGAGAAAAGCTAAGAAACTAAGAGTTCTCTGTGCCTTAAGCGTTATACGAAACGGAGTTTGTAAGTTTAGCTATCCAAACTTACTTTGCGGCGACGCTTAGCCAAACAAGCCCCCACTGTTAGGGCAGTAAGCATTAGCGTTGCCAATTCCATCTGGTAGCCCGCACCCGTATTAGCTAGGGTTGCTTTGTTTACGGTGGGGGCAGGTGGTGTATCAACACTTGGCTGTTTTACTAAACTAGGCTTGCTTGGTTGAGTAGTGCCAGGAACAGTGCCAGCATTATCGTTATTGCTTCCGGTGTTAGCCGTATCGCCAGTACCAGGTTGAGTGGTGCCCGAATCTGGCTGAGTAGTACCAGAATCTGGCTGAGTAGTGCCTGGGTTAGCACCTGGAGTAGGAGCCACTGGCTCTGGCGTAGGTGGTGGCGTTACTTGCAAAGTAGTATTTGCCAAACTGGTTTCACCTAAACGCGCGTGCACGGTATGCTCACCAGCTGGAGTATCAGCAGGCACAGCGAAAGAAGCGCTAAACTCCCCGTTTTCCGAAGCAGTTACACTATCTACCACCTGCACTGGAGTGGAATGTAACCAGAGAGAATAGTCAGCTCCAGCTCTGAAACCAGTACCCGTCACTGTGACGGTTTCGCCATTGCCGGCACTTAGTTGGGAAAGAGTTATTTGCGGAGCAGCAAATTCATGTTCCCAATTAATAGGATGCTCATCTGGCACGTAGTTACCTTCAGTGGCTCGAGCACTTACCTGGAAAGTCGCCGCGGTATCTGGGGCAGTAATCGTACCAGATACTACTTGGTCGTTAATCAGGTATTCCACACCTTCCACAGTTGGGATGGTGATAGTGCGCGCTCCGTCATTCCAGACAGGTTCAGTTGGAACTACCGCGTTTGGCTGTATTTTTGGTCTGCCTAGCAGGAGAGCTATTTCTGCTACCGTCATGTTGGAGCTACCTGGCTCATAGGCACTATGACCATATAGACGGATATACTTTGTGTGTACATCTATATCCACGGTCTGTGGAGCAGCATCAGTGGTGAATATGCCACTTGCGATAGGGCTACTCCAGTCCACTCCGTTTGGCGAAGCATTTAGCTCGTAGGCCTTTACTTGTCCGTTCTTGGTGCCACCGGTACTGCGAGCAGTGTACACGAAACCACACAGGTCTTGTGTTTCAGGAAGTTGTACTGAAATCCAGTGTGGGAACACATCAGCCCATTCACTATGCCAAATAGTGACTGGATTGCCGTCTACTGCTTTTTCTTTACCAGTTGGTTCGTACTGGGTATGTTCTGAAGAAGCGGCATGGATTTGCGGAGTAGTAGGTACACCACAAAGTGCGCTAACTGTGACTTCAGTGGTCAGTTCAGTGCCATTAGCAGAAACGGTGAATGGGAAAGTCTTTTCTCCCAGTGCCCAATCTGAACGGATTTGGAAAGTTACATTTTGCCGTTCTCCAGCCCCAATCGTTGGAATGGTTTGGGTGCGCGGAGTGAGAATCCAGCCTGCGCTACGAGCTGGGCCCGCTACTTCTACATTTGCTATCGGTTCCGTGCCGGTGTTGCGCACAGTTACTGTAACCATAGCTGGATTATCTGCACCGATTACAGGGTGGTCAATTGTGGCAGTGGCACGCAGTTCAGCAAATCCACCAATCTGGTAAGACTGCCCAGCAGTGGTAGCAAAAGTAATATGAGTATCGTCTAGTACGGTAACTGCTACTGGATTGCCGGAACTGTCGGTCACCAGTGTCTTATTAGCATCTGGGAACGATAGCGTAGCTTGGTTGCCATTGAGCGAAGTTACGTATAGAGCATTTAGTTTTCCGCCAGCCCAGCTCATATCAACGGCGAAATTACCGCGCGCCCGTAATCCCGTTACTGTACCGTCTGCCCATGCACTAGGAAGTGCAGGAAGCAGATTCATGTAGTTCTTATGCTTAGTTCCATCAGGAGCTACATAGGTAGAGTTGGATTGCAACAACATTTCGTTTACCGCAGCGGTATAACCGAAGTTGCCGTCAATTTGGAAAGGAGGATGAGCATCAAACAAGTTTGGATACATACCGTTCTTGATAATGGAATCTACTAGCTCGTAAGCCTTATCTCCATCTCCGGTACGAGCCCAAGAAGCCAGTCGCTGTGCAATACCCCAACCCGTGGAACGAGTACCGCGTTCGGTAAGGGTGACAACAGCAGCATCCATATAGGCTGGCTCATCTGGAGTAATTAAATCGCCAGGGAAAAGACCTAGCATATGGGAAAGATGACGGTGTCCCGCTTGGAAGCCGTGAATAGCAGTACCCGTGTTGGTCTTGCCTAGTTCACCTTCGTGATACCATTCTTTGATTTGTCCGGAATCACCAATCACGATTGGGGAAAGCAAACTTAAAGCACAAGACCAAGAACGGTTTGCGTTTGTGTCTATAAATACGCCATTGTTATCCCAGTTGCGACGCCAGTTTTCTACACTACATTGCTCGGTGTTTCCTACAATGTTTGCGTCAATGTTTAGAGCTTGGGCTGCTTCAATAGCGTCATTAAATAACTGCCAAATTAGCACCTGCTCATATACGTTACCGTCAGTGGTAGGGCCATGCTCAGGAGAGTAAGCAGGAGAAGAAACTAGACGTTCTTTGCCGTAAGGATCTACTGACTTGTGCAGTAGCTTCTCTACATAAAGAGTGGCGCTTTCTTTTAAGAGTGGGTAAATTTCGTTGCGCAACTTATCGGTATCGCCGGTGAATTCATAGTATTCGTATACATTTTGTAAAATCCATGGCACTGCTGCTGGCGACCAGCCCCACGAGAAATCATGCCCTGGGGTAGTCCAACCAAACGGCGTATTTTCGGTGTGGGCCATAAAGCCAGTACCCGGCTCGCCGGTGGTGCCAGCATATACTTGAGCGGTCTTGCGTCCTGGTTCTACCAAGCCTGCCACATAAGAGATAAGTGGATTAGCTAACGGAGCTAGATTAGCAGAATAGGCTGGCCAGTAGTTCATCTGCAAGTTTACGTTCATATGGTAATCGGCATGCCAAGGGTTTTGCCCATTGTGCCGATCCACGGTACAAGCCACCCACACACCTTGCAAATTAGCGGGTAATTGGCTGTTTTCACGGGAAGAAGATACTAGCAAATAGCGACCATACTCGTGTAGTAAGGTTTCTAGATGAAGTTTCTGCTCTGGAGAGTTCGTGCCTTGCGAGTATTGACGTAATAGGGTGTCGGTAGGGACGCCACCATCATGCCCGCCTAAATCTAAAGCCATACCACCCATTTGAGTGCTAAAATCAGTGATGTGCGCTTCGCGTACTGCGTCATATCCAGCAGTAACTGCGGCATTTACTTTTTCTGCTACACGGTCTGCTACTTGTTGAGCAGTTTCTCCTGTGCGGTAGCTAGGATAAATGTTCTTATAGTCGGTAGCGATAGACAGATAGAAATTAACTGCATCCGCATTGGTGATTCGTAGCGTGTTGCCATCTGGTGTGGCTGAGCCGTTCTCTAATACAATCTTCAGCTGAGCATTATATTTCATTTGGTTATTGTGTAACGCGCCTGCTACGGTGATACCGTCAGCTGTCACGGTGGTTACTTCTCCGTTGCGAGTGGAGTTTTGCAAGGTGGGAAGTCGTAAACCTACATTAACTTTTCCGCCCTCAGCTGTGAGTTTACCAGCGATAACGTGTGCCGGATTAGAAACGAAGTATTCACGCTTATAAGTCACGCCATTGCTGGTGAATTGTACGTGCGCAGTGCCTTGTTCTAAGTCGATACTACGCTTATAGTCGGTGGCATTTGCGATAGCGCCATAATCAATAAGTAATTCACCAAAAGCCTGATATCCGCCATATTCGTTAGCGCGGTTGTGGCCACCTACTAAATTGCGGGTGCCGATTCGGGCAGCTACTACAGGGTTTCCTTCTTCAAATAGTTGCTGTACGCGCCGCATAGTAGCACCATTTTGACCGTGTTGTTCTGAATTACCACCGTTATAGGTAGGGGTGGAGCCAGGGCCACCAGTCCATAGTGTCTTTTCGTTTAGGATCAAACGCTCTGCGCTAATTTCGCCGTAAACCGTAGCGCCTAAATCACCGTTACCAATCGGTAGCGTGGTTTGTTGCCATACGTCATCGCATTGCATAGCACCTTTTGCATGGTTTAAGGCAGTTTGTGAAGCAGGTTGAGCATACCAAAGTTGCCGTTTGCTACTTCCTTGGGTTTGGGTGCTTTCGGTGGCAAAAGCAGTATCCTGCGTGAAGCCTGTAATAGATGGTAGTGCCGTGAGGGTAAGCGGAATGCTTAAAGCTATTGCTGCACTTAACCCCAGCATTCTCTGTATTTTAGATTTTAGCCGTGACATATATAAGACTCCGTTATCTTATAGTCGTTAGTTGCCTGTAGACAACATTGTGTACAGTTAGGCAAATTGTAACAAAGAACTTAGAGGGATAATAGCTGTTTTTCAGAAAAAAGTTAGATAGAAGTGATTATTTATTACATTAAATAATTTTGTGCCTGAAATGTCTGAAAGGGGAGTGAGTTTAAGAGAGGTAACACTAGTTTTGATATTTATTATTTTCTAGTTGAACACACGTCTAGAGTGCTATATAGTCATATTTGAATACACAATGTAGTGATTCCAAAAAGGAGTGTATGATGACAATTCATAAAAGTTACTTCAAAAAAATCTTGCCTGTTTTACTTACAGTAATACTTACTTCAGGCGGTATTACAATCGCTATGGTTGAAAGTTCCGTGGCACATTCTAAATGCCATATACGCACTGATATTCCCAATGCTGCTAACGATGCTTATGTAGGAAGATCAGCTTGTTCTAATAGAATTTCTGGGACAGGACGTATTAAAGAAGACCGCAATAATTGGCCAGATGATATTGTTGGACAAGCAACTTTCCAAGCCGGTCTTAAAATGATTTATGGTTCTTGTGGTAACGGGAGAGGTAGATACTATTCTGAGTTTAGTTCTTCGAGCGGTGCTTTTGGTCAGTCTAGCAGAATTAGAACTTGTTACTAGCTACTAGAAACCTTACAAAAATGAATATTTCTTTACGAGTAGAAGAACTTGCTTTTTCTTATCTAAAACGCGCAATTTTTTCTGATGTTTCCTTCGTGACAACTAAGGGAGTTACTGCGTTATTAGGGCCAAATGGTACTGGAAAATCAACTTTATTTAGATGCTTGAGTGGATTACTTACTCCTAGTGCTGGTCAAATAGTTTTAACGGATAATCAGCGAATTGGATATGTGCCTCAAGCAAGTGAAATGCCAGCTGGAGCTACTGTAGCGCAAGTATTACATTATGCATTGTGGCTGTGTGGTAGACGCGGAAATGAAATTATACAGCGAGTTACGGAAGTAGTAGAGGTCTTAAAATTAGCGCCTTTGTTAAAACGGCGAGTGCGTACACTCAGCGGAGGAGAACGCCAACGTGTAGCACTTGCTATCGGAATAATTGATAAACCGCAAGTGTTACTGTTAGATGAACCTACAGTAGGTTTAGACCCAGCCCATCGTTTCCATTTGCGTGAAACTATTGCTGAATTAAGTCAAGATAGATGCGTTTTGTTAAGTACTCATATGGTAGAAGATGTAGCGCAAATTGCTGATAGAGTAGTGCTGTTAAGTGGAGGGACGTCATCTTTTGTAGGGACAGTACCTGAATTTGTGCATAAATTTGTTGGGGAAACTGACGTAACTACTGCGGCACTTGAACGTGCTTACGATAGAGCTGTTACTGATTCTCTGAAAGTTCTTTAGGAAATGAATCTACAACATAAAATAGCTTGGTGGCCTATTCCTCGTTTGTTATTTTGTGCCATATTTATAGGTATGGGGCTAGGGGCGTTTATTGTATTATTTAACGACCTATCTATGGAATATTTCTTGTGGTCACACACTAATCTGCTAGTGCACGACTCTCTTTGGATTCCAGGTGCTATACTGGCAGGAGTTAGCTCTGCTATCGCGGTAATGATCAATCCTGTCAATAGTATTTTTCGTACTTATATAACTACGTATCAGTATGCGCCAGCTTTTTATTATCCTTTATTAGGCATTATTGTTAGTGCATTTTTTGGTTATTTGCTGGGATGTGTGCCGTTATTTTATTTAACTGCCCGATATGCAATAGGAGCTGGAATTTACTTACCGACCTTAATGATCGTGTTTAGCGGTATTGTGCTTTTGGTGAGTATTGGTTTTTTCGCTGGGTTGGTGGTGAAAAAATATTTCATTGCTCCTGTGGTAACTCTAGGTTGTTTCGCAATAATGGGAGTTATTGCAGAGCCATTTTTTCGTCCATTAGCTTTGATTTTTCCGGTGCATCAAGTAGAAGGATCGGCAAGATTTGTGACGAATCCTGCTGTGGCATGGTTTTCGTTAATATTTGCACTGTTATTTATGGTGGCAGGGGTTTTGTTCTTTAGTGGACGACCATTTAACTCTTCGCAATTTAAGATAGCTAAAATACGACGTGAACAACTTTTTCGTTTCATTCCAATGCTGGGTGTACTGATGTTGTTGGTGTGTGCATTTGGGTGGCGTCCAGAACTTTTAACGGTACGGCACCCCGTTACGATATCGTGTTTCACTGTGCAAAAGATAGAGGTTTGTGTGCATGAAGAAAATGTGCCAGCAACTCAATCAATAGTGCGTGCGTTGAAGAAGTTGCAGAAAAGTGGATTAAGCGAATTAGTGTATAAAATAAGTGACGATGCTGCCACGGATTATGATACTCCCCAAAACGGAGAGGTAATGGTGATGATAGAACCTGGACCTTATGATGCGTATGATGCGGTAAGTAATGTGGAGGAAAGCGTGGCATGGCAGGTAGTTACAGCAGTTACTACTAATAAATGTCGGCATAACGTAAGAACTATTAAAGCCTATGACGCAAATGCTTGGTTAGCAAGCAACTTTTTTAAGCATTCAGGATATGTAAACTTGGCGCAATATGCAGGTGGGGTGCTAGATAATGCAAAGTTTGCGACCGATATTGTTCAGAATGCAGATTTGCGAAGTTTTGTGGTGAAAAATCAGCAAAATATATTGGATTGTGCTTTAGATGAGTTGCCTTAATGGATACTTTTATTGGTTTTTTACAAGTGCGGAGAGCTATTAGTGCTTTAGTTTTTATTTTGCTACTCACTTTAATAGCAGTATTGTTTCCATTTGTTTCTATTGGAGTAACTTTGCGTCCTGTTTTAGCACCACGTGGAGTGGGAATAGCGGAAATATGTGCTTTAAGCGTGGCGTGTTTCTTGCCGATATTAACTCGACCAAAGTTTAATGCTTTAGAACTACAAGCTTTTCCCTTGCAACGAATAATGCAAGTTTTATTTACTGGTATGGTTATTTTAACTCCAACAGTGCCAATGATTTTTTGGTATTTAAGGATTAAATACAGTGAATTAGGGTATCAACTACCTAGCGTGCTCGGATTTTTAGGCACACCGATTATGATGTGTGCATTAGGGGTGATTGTTTACCAACTAAGTAGTTTGGTAGGAGCGATATTATTGCCGTTAATGTTGTTTGCGTTGATTGTGGTTACTCAGCATTTAATTCCAGAGGGAGTTACGGCTGAGTTATTTGCTACTGCAAAAGAATGGCATACGTGCTGGCCTTTAGTGCTCGGAGTGAGCATAGTAGCGTTGTTTATTAGTTATAAACGCGGAGGAGTGGCAAAAACTGTTTAAGTTGGAGTATAGCTTGTTGTTTTGGTGTTCTTGGGCGTCCTTTTCTGTATAAGGATGATGAAATCTGGGAGCATTAAGAAGGCAGTAACGCTGAAAGATATTCATAAATAGTCCCAGCTATTATTTATTTTCGTTACTACTATCGTTGCAAGAAAGAGAATGATAATTAGGGCAAGTAAGAAACGGCACTAAGTAAGTTTTTGTAGCTATCATGTCTTTTCTATAATTTATTAGATTTGCGTATAAATAAATTGTTATGAAAAAACGTGTCAAAGTAGTGCTAGTTTAATTAGAATTTTTGCGTGCCGCCAACTTTTTCGCTCACATATTTTTGATACAGGAGTGGTGAGAGCGGAGCAAATTGTTGAGAAATAAAAGGGCTATCTTTGGAGGTATGTCGCAAAGATAGCCCTTGTGGTGGTATTGTTTCAGACGGGTTTTAGGAACAAATTTTATACGCTTTTTATGGATATTGCGTCTAAAATTGTTGTGTGCGTCGTGATTTAGGCTTTGTTTTGGTCGGCTTGAATTTCTTTTAAGCCGGTTTTAGGATCTAAACGCCATTTTTTGCCGAGGGCATCTTGGAATTCTATATAATTAATATAATGGTTGGGGGAATTAAAGACAGGTTCTAAATTATATGTCGATTCTAAAGGGCGTGGCCAGTCTAGCTTCCAATCAATTGATTGGGAAAAGAATAGTCCCGGTGGCAAGATACCTATTGATAATTTTATTGGAGAAGGAGAATCAGAAGAACCATTTGAAATAACACTGATTTTAACGTTATAGTAGCAACTAGGTATTTGGTATTTGGGTGCTGTTTTGAATTACGATACCCCAACACTCATCGTCTTGTGGACTATCGTCTTGTGGACTATCGTCTTGTGAACTATCTTTTTGTGAACTATCTTTTTGTGAACGCTTTACCCACCACGCTTGCAGACCGCTTGCGATTAGTTGTTCGTATTGTTCTTGATCCCGCTTTGATCTTGCTTCTTCGAGTTCTTTTCTTTGTTTTTCGCGTTCTTCTTCTGCCTTTTTATCTTCCGCACGAATTGCATCGTATTTTTCTTCCATTTCTTGATGCGTTCGTTCGTTTGCTCTTTGGGCATTTTTGAAAAGACGGTTTGCGTTATATGCTGCTATAACTGCAGCAATACCTATGATAGCGCCGGAAAATGATCCGATTGCGTCCAATACATTTAGAATATTCATAGGGGCATCATAAAATATTCCCCCCCCCACGACAACTTAAACCTGATATTTTTCTAGACGTGTACGTTTCAGTTTTGTTTTACCTATTTTTCTGAAAATTATTGCGTAAGAGAAAATGCAACGCTGGCTAATCTAGGGGTAAGTGTTTATAGAAACTGCCCGAACGAAATACGGTAGAAGTGTATTAATGTAAATGCCTTAATATAGCTCTGAAAAGAATTTAGATAAAAATAAAAGTGCAAACTCTTACCTTAAGCAAGAATTTGCACTTTTCTGGTAGGCCCCGTGGGACTCGAACCCACAACCTACGGATTAAAAGTCCGCAGCTCTGCCAATTGAGCTAGAGGCCCGCTGATTGCATTAGTAAAACTGTGCTTATCAAAACTAATGTAAGCATCTCGTTTACTTATTTGCCACAGCTTGCAAAGCAATGTTGCGATTTATAAGTTTAACGTGCTTAGTGCGAGAAAGGAAATGAAAATCTGTAAAAATACCTGTTTTTGCTCGTGCAATAAGACACATATGCTCATTGAGAAGGGTATAGTTAGAGGTATAACTACTTTCAGGTGGGGTACTTTTGTAAGGGTAAGGAGGGTATGATGGCTGGTTATAAACCGCGTCGTCCAGCGCAATTAGAATTAGAGCAACTAGATTTAATTGAAGGTAGTGCCGACATTGCCTATCAGCATGAGCTCGCGCATATCTCTGCTCAAGCAATAGTGCCGTTAGTATCCTCACAATACGCTGACGTAGAGGTGACGCAACGAGTATTGGAGCTTTTACGGCAAGAGGGAGTGGATACTTTAGCCGAAACATGGGTAACTGCTCCTGCTGATTCATTGCCGGGAGTATTATGGCGAGGTTATCTGCTTTCTGAATGGATTAGGCGCGATGCGCAAACCGTGCTGTTACGTTACCAAGCTGCAGTTTCTTACTTTGCGCAAACTGAACCACAACGGTCATCTTTAGTGCCTACACCGGCAGAATTAGGGGCATTGTGGCAAACTGTGTGGCTAGGAGATTATCGGGAAGATTTTGCGGCAGTATTGCGCAAGTCTGCTCGTTTTTTGGATTTTCTTGGTTCGGTACTTCCAGTGTGGATTGACGATGAGCATCATTCCTTAGCTACTGCCGTTACTTTGCGTGAAACGGCGTTGTTACGTACTGCGCAAGAGTTTGTGGTGGCTGGACAATCTTTAATGCACGGGCGTCTTTGCTAAAGACGGCTGTGCTTTGTGCACAGTAGATTAATTTTTCTATTTTTTCCTCAGTTCGCCAATTTGCACTGCAATGACGGTAAGTATCTGCCAATATGTATATATGTGTGGGGATACTGAAAAGGTGGATAGTAGCCAAGCGGATTTACTGTCATCTGTAAGGGTAAAAGAGCTAGAAGTAGGGGAGTTGCCGGATAGGATAGAGCAACTACCTAAAATAAAGGCGCGCTTAGGATCGGATGTTTCTCCGCAGTCCCTAATGGAATTAGCGCAACAAGCTGCTAAAGCAGCTAGTGCTGCGCATCTAGAATTAGCGGAGTCGCCTTTACCAGAGGGGCGTTTTACGGATCGGGAGCTTTCTTGGTTGGCTTTCAACGAACGCGTACTAGAACAGGCTGAAGATCAAAATTTACCTATTTTAGAACGGGCATGGTTTTTAGCTATTTTTGCTTCTAATTTAGACGAGTTTTTCATGGTGCGAGTGGCAGGATTAAAACGCCGTATTGCCACGGGAATTGCTAAAACTAAAGCCTCTGGTTTACCGCCTAGGCAAGTGTTGGCGGGTATTATGCAACGTGCACAAGAACTAATGGCACGGCATGCAAAAGTATTAAAAACCGATATACAGCCTAAACTTGCAAATTGCGGTATCCATATTCGGCATTGGGAAGAATTAGGGGACGAGGAAAAAGAACGACTACACAAATTTTATCGTAAACAAATTTTTCCTATCCTCACTCCCTTAGCAGTAGATCCTGCTCATCCTTTTCCTTATATATCGGGTAAATCGTTAAACTTAGCGGTGATTGTGCGCAATCCTAAAAACGGTAATGAGCTTTTTGCGCGCGTAAAAGTTCCGGCTAACTTGCCGCGTTTTATTGCTGTAGACGCGCAAGGTCGCCCTTATAGTCCAGCAGAAGTACCAGCAAATACTGCCGGGGAAACTTACTTCGTGCTATTAGAAGAAGTAATTGGAGCACACCTAGCTAAGCTGTTTCCGGGTATGGAAGTGATAGAACATTCCACTTTCCGCGTCACCCGTAATGAAGATTTAGAAGTAGAAGAAGATGATGCAGAAAACTTACTGCAAGCATTAGAAAAAGAACTACGCAAACGAAAATTCGGCCCAGTGGTGCGTTTAGAAGTAGCGCAAGATATGTCGGATCAGGTGCTAAATCTACTCATGCAAGAATTGCAAGTAGGAGAAGAGTATGTTTTCAGGCTTCCTGCTCCTTTGGATTTAACCGGCTTGAATGTTTTACACGACCTAGACCGTCCAGCATTAAAATACCCGAAATTTGTGCCGGTAACTCCACAAGGTTTTGCAAAAGTAGAATCTGCTCAAGCGGGGGATTTATTTGACGCTATTGCACGGCAAGACATTCTCGTACAACACCCTTATGATTCTTTTTCCACTTCGGTGCAACAATTCTTGGCTCAAGCTGCCGCAGACCCGAAAGTTTTAGCTATTAAACAAACCCTATACCGCACTTCTGGTGATTCCCCTATTATTGATGCCTTAATAGCGGCAGCTAACGCCGGCAAACAAGTATTAGCGGTGGTGGAAATTAAAGCCCGTTTTGATGAACAAAACAATATCGATTGGGCTCGCAAACTAGAAAAAGCTGGAGTGCACGTAGTGTACGGAATGGTGGGCTTAAAAACGCATTGCAAACTCTGTTTAGTAGTTCGGCAAGAGGAAGACGGGTTAGTACACTACTCTCATATCGGTACCGGCAATTACAATCCGAAAACTGCGCGCGGGTATGAAGATTTAGGTGTATTTACCTGCGATAAAGAAGTAGGGCAAGATCTAATTCGCTTATTTAATCAACTCTCCGGTTATGCTCCTAAAGCGCGTTTTAGACGCTTACTGGTAGCCCCCTTAGGTATTAGAAAAGGGCTAGTGGCACGTATTGAACGCGAAATTGCGCATAAAAAAGCTGGTGCTCCTGCTTGGATTAGGTTAAAAGCCAATGCAATTGTTGATGAAAAAATTATTGATGCTTTATATCGTGCTTCCCAAGCTGGAGTGCCGGTAGAAATACAAGTGCGCGGTATTTGTTGTTTGCGAGCAGGTATTCCAGGGTTGTCAGAAAACATTAAAGTACGTTCTGTGCTGGGGCGTTTCTTGGAACACTCGCGTATCTACGCATTCTGTAATGCCAATAATCCAGAAGTGTTTATCGGCTCTGCAGATATGATGCATCGAAATTTAGACCGTCGTATCGAAGCCTTAATTCGGATAGATGATCCGGCAATGAAACAATCTTTAATAGAAAGAATTGTAGTGGCCTGTGCAGATACTACTCAATCTTGGCATTTAGAAGCAGATGGTTGGCGCAAAGTTACTGAGGATAAAGAAGGAAAACGCTTAACGCATATTCAACAGTTACTGATGCGTCAGGCGCGCTCGCGGGTGGTAAACGATGAGATTACCACTTAGCTAAACCGGCAAGCACGAGTACTAAAATTAATTAGTAGTAATAAAATCAGGAGTGGGATATTGTGTATATCCCACTCCTGAAAATCAGATTAATAGTGTTTGCTAGGCAATAAATTGCAACATTGCATAACTAATCATGGCGATACCAGCCGCTGCTGGAATGGTTAAGAACCATGCTCCTACAATATTGCCAGCTACTCCCCACCGTACAGCAGAACGGCGAGTAGTAGCACCCACACCCATAATAGAAGAAGTAATGGTGTGAGTAGTGGAAATTGGGGCATGGAATACGTAGGCGGCACTGTAAAGTACTGTAGCTGCCACAGTTTCAGCAGCGAAGCCATGTGCGGGGTCTAGATCTATGATCTTTTGCCCTAAAGTTTTCATAATGCGCCAACCACCAGCGTAAGTACCAGCTGAGATAGCAGCGGCAGCTGCTAACTTTACCCACGTAGGAATGCCGGTGCCTTCCCAATATCCGCCAGCTACTAGAGCAAGCACAATTACACCCATGGTTTTTTGGGCATCTTGTAAACCGTGTCCTAAAGCCATTAAAGCAGCAGAGGCGGTTTGTGCGTAACGGAAGTTGCGCATAGTGCGTTTATAGGTGGCATTACGGAAAATAAACAGTAACGCTTTCATTAAGATAAACGCTAATGCGAAGCCAATAAATGGCGAGAGGAACATCGGGATTACTACTTTAGTGCCAATCACATTCCAGTGTACTGTTACCGATGCGGCAATTCCTGCTCCCATTAGTCCACCAATTAAAGCGTGTGAGGAGGAGGAAGGTAAACCAAACCACCAAGTAGTGTAGTTCCAGATGATTGCGCCAATCAGACCCGACATTACAATCACTAAACCGTGATTATCACTCGGCGGGCCGATAATTCCCGACCCGATGGTTTCTGCCACTGCTGTACCCATGAGTGCGCCGATAAAATTCATTACCGCCGCCATAGTTAGGGCCTGACGTGGCGTTAAAGCACGGGTGGAAACAGAAGTCGCAATTGCGTTTGCGGCGTCGTGGAAACCGTTAGTGTAGTCAAAGATGAGTGCAACTATTACTACTACCGACACCAAAATAAAGGTGAGGTCCAAACTCATTATTAGGACTCCTTGACGGCGATGGTTTCTACTAGTCCAGCTAGGTTCTCAAAACGGTCGATTGCCGATTCTAGCCGGTCAATCACGAACTTCATCTTGAGCACTGCCATTGGGTCGGTTTCGTCATCAAATAATTTAGAGATGAGAGAACGGTAAATGGTGTCGCCGTGATTTTCCAGTTCGTTGATGCCTACCCAGTAGGAGCGCATCGCGTCGTCTAGTTTGTGTAAACGAGTCATGGCTTCGGCAGTGCGTTGTGCGCACTTTTCGATGATTTCTACTAGCTTCAAGGCTTCTTCTGGAAGCGCTCCGGCTTTGTAAAGCACCATGTTGTCGCCAGATTCGTCAATTAAATCCACGCAATCGTCAATCATGGAAGTGAGTGCAAAAAGATCTATACGATCGTAAGGAAGTACAAAACTTTGGTTGATCTGATGTTGTACTTTATGGCTAGCTTCATCTGCACGATTTTCTACTTCGTGTAGTTGCTTATTAAGTTCTACTCGTTCTTCTGGAGTAGCATTAGCTACCTTGGTAAGCACTTGTGCTGCGTCTACGAGAAGTTTTGCTTGATCGGCAATGAGTTTTAATACGAGCTTGCCGCTGTTAAACATTTTAGATCCCACAATATCCCCAATCGGAAAAGGACTAATGACAATTCAAGAATAAGTGAACTAAGGTCTGATTACGCACTCAGATTTCTAAAATTTGGTGTGATAAAAAATGTATAAATTCTTTTAGGATATATAAAAAATATGTGATACGGGACAAAATTCCTAGAAAACTGGTTTCTCGGCTGAGATATTGGTTGATTTCACCTTAAGACGGACGTAGGTAAATACTGAAACAGATGCAGAAAAACCAACCCAAATGTAAATAAAAAATTGAAAATAATTAAGAACGACAATTTGCGATAACAAAGAAAACAAACTAAGCAAGAAAAAAGACACCGAACCTGAGAGCGCCTGTCGGCGCAGAGGACGCTCGTAGCGTCAAATTATTGGAGCCCGGGGCTTTCACGATTCGGTGTCTTGTTTATAAATATAGTGGGCAGTACCGCAAAAAGCTAGTTATTTTACCGCACGTATTTCCGTAATAAGTAGGTTTAAGTTGAAAATACGTGCGATGATTTATCCTCGTAAAATCAAGGTTTTTCCACTAAAATGAAAATGTATCTGGGCAAATTTAGGCTAGGAGTGCAGAGCTTAAACTGTACTTTCCTTATTAGCCTCCCTTAGATGAAACGCATGGCAGTTTTACTTCCTGCATGGCAAAATTAGTAGCGTGAGTGAAAACGCTAAAGAAAATTCTGTACTAGCTTCTGCCAGCGCTGGCTCTGAGAGCACCCATATGGCTGCGGCTAATGTGCCAGTTTCTGCTCCCGCTACTGTTCCTAATACCACCTCAGGCGAAATAAGTGCTTCGGCTACTCGAACAGTACCAACTATTAATAATGGGCAGGGAAATCAAAATAGTGTTTCAGATACTTCTGCTCCGTTACTACACAGCCAGATAAAAGGAATAGCCAGCCGTTATGTGGCAAGCGGAATTAGTGTTTTTCTAGCCGGCTTATTTTTTGCTACTGCTCTTATTTGGGCGCCTTTAATTTACTTGCCGGTAGCATTTGTGTTTATTTTTACTTCTGTAGGATTGCCATATTTATTTAACATACCAAGCCCGCGCAACTTACAAATCACTTTAGCGATTGCTGCTGTTTTGATTTTTGCAGGTAGTACTCAAAGTTTGCGCTATCTCATGTTTGCTACTGTGGTATCTTACAATCTGCTATTTATTATCGAAATGTTCCGAGTGGCAAAAGAACGCCGTCGTATTGAACAATTAAGCGCTGGAGCTTTAGGTATTTCTTTATTGGCTTGTGCCGCCTTATGGGCATTAATTCCTGATTTAGCCAGGTGGGGAATAGGATTGATCCTACTGGTGATGGTATGCACTACTGTCTCTGCTTTACTTTATGCTTTTATTACCCGTTCGGTACTACTGGTAGCTATTCTTAATGCAATTTTGACTGGCTTAGCAGGCGCTGCTGTGATTGGCATGGCGTGGTGGGTCGGATTAATTGCCGGTTTAGCAGGTGTGTTGGCATTTAGTGTAGTGCGCAGTGCTTTCTTCGATACTGTGCAAAATAAACCAATTTTACCTATCTTGAGTTTTGCAAGTATGCCGTTTGCGATTTTAGGTGTGATTGCCATCGTTGTGGCTTATGCTTAAAGGTATGACTTTAGAAACCAGTGGTGAGTTAGCTCCAGAAAATTATCCTTTAGCTTGGTTAGTGGGTGCTTGGCAAGGGGGAGGAATTTTACAATATACCCAGGTTAGTCCCACTCCTTATTTACATGAGTTAGTGGTGACTGCACCCGATAGTCAAGTACCGTATTTGAGCTTTACTTCTAAAATTTGGGTGGCTACCCAAGAAATAGACGCGGTAGACAAAGAAGCAAGTGGGCAAGAAGTATATCAAGCACTCACCAAAGATTATTTATGGTCGGTAGCCAACGGATTTTTGCGTGTCAGCCCGTTAGCTGCAAATCGTAGTGACGGAGCAACTGAAATTGAAGCTACTTTAGCTTCACCAGCTGGTACGGCTCAAATTTGGTTTGGTATCACTGCAAATAATCAAGCCCAGTTAATTACCGAAGCGGTAGCGCGTAGTGAAGCTGGTGCAGCATTGAGCGCTGCAAAAATCGTAACTAGACGAATCGGGGCGGACTTACTATACGCCTACGACATGGAAGCCTTTGGGGCAGAAATGCAAAATTATTTAGCCGGAAAGTTAAGTTACATAAACTAATTAGCTTAGAAATTAAGGAAAATACTTCTGATGCCTTATAAATCGTATCTGCGTCAATTGGGAGCAGTCTATTTAGATGCGCCTTATCCGAGTGCAGTGCCAGCACATTATGGTAACCATTTACAAGAGCAGGAATATCTATTAGCTGGTAAGGGTTGGGTAGATTTATCGGATTATGAGGTTTTAACGATAACAGGTCTTGACCGACAAAAATGGTTACACAGCCTTACTACTTGCCCGTTTGAATTTATGCAGACGGGAGAAACCCGCGATATGCTCTTGCTAGATCCGCAAGGGTATATTGAACACCAGGCTTTAGCAATGGATGACGGTACTAAAGTATGGTTGCTAGTAGAACCTGGTAAAGCCACTGCTCTGCAGGAATTTTTAGAGCGCATGAAATTTATGATGCGCGTAGAAATTACCCAAGTGCCGGTAAAAATAATTGCCGCCTTACGTTCATTATCTACTGCTTCCCAAGACGAGCAAGCCGTATCGGCACTTAAAGCAAGTATGGAGGATTTGAGGCAAGCAACTCCAATAACGACGGTATCGCACTGGATAGACCGCTGGCCGGTAGTGCTAGCAGGGGGAGCGCATTACGGGATAGAGAACGCGCAACACTTAGGAGCAGGATATGAACGGCATTATTTTGCTTTTCCTTATGATTCTGCGGAGCAAGATACTAGCGCGTCAGAAAATATTTCCATAATAAAAGTGCTGAAAAAATTACAAGCACAACAGTTGCCGCCGGTAGGTTATTTAGCATGGGAAGCCAGCAGGATTAGGCACGCCCGTCCTGGTGCAAATGAAATCGGGCAACGCACTTTGCCACACGAATTAGACTGGTTGCGCACAGGTGTGCATTTAGAAAAAGGTTGCTATCGTGGGCAGGAAACCGTAGCAAAAATAGTAAATTTAGGGCGTCCTCCACGGCGGATAACTTTCCTATATTTAGAGGGAATGGCAGAAGAGTTACCCCTACCGGGCGCTCCTATCTTGCACGGTACTCGCCCAGTGGGAACAATTACTGCTGCTGCGCAAGATTTTGAGTATGGGCCAGTTGCGCTCGCTATTGTGAAGCGTTCAGTACCAGTAGAGGCAGTATTGCAGGTAGGGGAATGGGTGGCTACCCAAGAAATGCTGGTAGATCCGGCGGGTAAATCTTCACAATCGCCCGCACAACGCCCAGGTAGTGAATTAAGGGCGAATCGTTTATGAGAATTTTAGTGCAAAGAGTTAAAAGGGCGCAGGTACGGGTAATTAATTCTAGTTCTTTGCCAGAAAACATTACGGGTGGCAAGGAAAATATTGGGCTATGTGTAGAAAATGCGCCGATAGTAGGGCAAATCGGGGCAGGATTATGTGTGCTGGTAGGTATTACCCATACCGATGGGGAAGCAGAAGTAGCAAAAGTAGCCCGCAGAATTAGTGAACTGAAAATATTGCGCGGTATAGGAGAAGCTGGAGTGACAGATGATCCGGCGCAACGTATTTCGGTGTTGGAATCACAAGCCGTGTTGGGAGATTCTCCTACGGTTTTGCTGGTTTCGCAGTTCACGTTATATGCGGATGTGCGTAAAGGGCGTAAACCGTCATGGTCTAAAGCTGCTCCTGGTGCGGTAGCTGCTCCGCTTTTTGCCAAATTAGTATTGGCTTTACAAGAATTAGGCATCAAAGTGGCTACTGGAGAATTTGGGGCGATGATGGATGTGGAGCTAGTAAATGATGGCCCATTTACTATTTTTTACGAAACATAACATCAGATTTTAGACATTTATATTTCAAGCTGTTCACGCCAGTGGCGAAATGGCAAAAACTTCTGAGCTATGCGCGCTAAAGTGGTATGCAGATGAAATTTTGAGAATTTTTTAAGCTCACCCACGCAATGAGCTGGTATATAAGGAGAATATAGTGTTTGAGCGTTTTACGGATCGTGCACGGCGCGTAATTGTGTTGGCACAAGAAGAAGCTCGCAACCTGAAGCACAATTATTTAGGCACTGAGCATATCTTATTAGGATTAATTAAAGAGGGCGATGGAGTAGCAGCCCGCGCCTTAGAATCTTTAGACATTACTTTTGATGTGGTGCGCGATAATGTAATTGAAGCTATTGGAGAGGGCCAAGAGCAGCCTAGTGGACATATTCCATTTACTCCGCGTGCGAAAAAAGTTTTAGAGTACGCTATGCGTGAAGGCTTGCAGCTGGGTCATTCTTATATTGGTACGGAGCATTTGCTGTTAGGTTTGTGTAGAGAGCAAGAAGGTTTAGCTGCACAAGTGCTTACTAAGCTAGATGCAGACGCTACTAAAATCCGTAACCAAGTAACTGCTTTACTTTCGGGTTATCAAGGCAAGGAAGCAGTAGGTGTAGGTGCTGGTTCGCAACGCGAGGGTGTGAAGGCTGGTTCTACTCTTTTAGATCAGTTTGGGCGTAACTTAACCCAGTCGGCACGGGAAAATAAATTAGACCCAGTAATTGGTAGACATTTAGAAGCTCAGCGAGTAATGCAGGTGCTTTCTCGTCGCACTAAAAATAATCCAGTACTCATTGGAGAACCCGGCGTAGGTAAGACGGCCGTGGTTGAGGGACTTGCTCAGTCTATTTGCGCTGGTGACGTGCCAGAAACCTTGAAAGATAAGCAGCTTTATTCTTTGGATATGGGCTCTTTGGTGGCTGGTTCACGTTATCGTGGTGATTTTGAGGATCGCATGAAGAAGATCTTGAAAGAGATCAATTCGCGGGGCGATATTATTTTGTTTATCGACGAGATTCATACTTTAGTGGGGGCAGGTGCAGCTGAGGGAGCTTTAGATGCGGCGTCTTTGCTGAAACCAATGATGGCGCGTGGAGAGTTGCAAATTATTGGAGCTACTACGCTAGATGAATATCGTAAGTACATTGAGAAAGATGCAGCTTTAGAACGGCGTTTCCAGCCCATTCAAGTGGAGCAGCCTACAGTAAAAGAAACGATTGCTATTTTAGAGGGGTTGCGAGATCGTTATGAGGCTTTCCATCGGGTGACTATTACCGATGAGGCTTTAGAAGCAGCCGCAGAAATGGCAGATCGTTATATTAATGATCGTTTCTTACCTGATAAAGCAATTGATTTAATTGACGAAGCTGGAGCTCGTTTAGCTATCCAAAAGATGACTGCCCCTCCAGAGTTGCGGGAGTTGGACGAGAAGATTGCCCAGTTGCAGGAAGTGAAAGAAGCTGCAATTGAGGGGCAGGACTTTGAGAAAGCAGCGTCTTTACGAGACGAAATGCAACAGTTAAAGGACGCCCGTGCAGAGCGAGAAAAGGCTTGGCGTGAGGGTGATTTAGACGTAGTGGCAGTGGTAGATGAAGATTTGATTGCCGAGGTGCTTTCGATGAGCACGGGTATTCCAGTATTTAAGCTAACTGAGGCGGAATCGGCGAAGTTATTGCGCATGGAAGATGAACTTCATAAGCGCGTTATTGGTCAAGATGAAGCAGTGAAAGCTATTTCGCAGTCTATTCGTCGTGCGCGGGCAGGATTGAAAGATCCAAATCGTCCAGGAGGTTCATTCATTTTTGCTGGCCCGACTGGTGTGGGTAAGACGGAGTTAGCAAAAGCCTTAGCAGAGTTTTTGTTTGGTGATGAAGATGCTTTGATTACGCTTGACATGAGCGAGTATCAAGAAAAGCATACGGTATCGCGTTTGTTTGGTGCGCCTCCAGGATACGTAGGCTTTGATGAGGGCGGTCAGCTTACGGAAAAGGTGCGTCGCAAGCCGTTCTCAGTAGTGCTGTTTGACGAAGTGGAAAAAGCTCACCAAGATTTATTCAATTCACTACTGCAGATTTTAGAAGAAGGTCGTTTGACTGATTCGCAGGGTAGAGTGGTGGACTTTAAGAACACTATTATCATTATGACTACCAATCTAGGGGCAAAAGATATTGCTAAGGGAGTCAGCACTGGTTTCCAGTTTGATGAGGATACGGTGTCTTCTTATGAGCGTATGAAGACGCGCGTTAATGAGGAGTTAAAGAGCCATTTCCGTCCGGAGTTCTTGAACCGTGTAGATGATATTATCGTATTCCCACAGCTGAATCGGGATGAGATTTTGCAGATTGTGGATTTGATGATTGCGAAACTAGATCGTCGTCTACAAGAGCAGGGCATGGCTTTGGCGCTTTCTCAGGCTGCTAAGCAACTTTTGGCAGATCGTGGATATGATCCGGTGTTGGGGGCGCGTCCGTTGCGTCGAGCTATTCAGCGGGATATTGAGGATGTGCTTTCCGAGAAATTACTTTTTGGTGAGTTTAAGGCTGGTCAAACTATCGTGGTAGATGTGGATACGGAAAATATACCTGCTAGTTTTACCTTTACCGGACATGATGGTGACTATCAGCTTCCTTCTGGGGTAGCTCCGACGGTAGATATTGCTACTGCCGAGTCTGTGCCTGGTGTGGAGTAATTTTCTGCTGATTTATTGCTAGCTGCTTGCTGGTTTTAGTAAGAGTTAGGGTGAAATCTGGGTGTTGCCACTAGAGTAATGCCCAGATTTTCTTTTGTAATAAAACCGATTGAGAATTGAATAATTCAAGAGAATTTCACGGGTTTGGTTGTAAATAAAAGTTTTTTAGAGCAATTCAATTTTATGGATTTTTGGACGTTTCTAGTCCAAAATGTGTCGCACATTATAATTTGTTGATTTATCAGGGGTAATTAATTTTCGGACTATTAACGTCCAGATTACTGCATCTAATTTAGGACTTTAGTTGCATTTAATACTGATACTAAAAGATTACATTGCCTAGTAAAGTCCAATCATGAAAGGTAAGTTTCAATGTTGAAATTTCTTAGTCAAGAGCGGCGAGCCACTGACTTATCTCGCGCTCATTCATTATTCCTTTTGATCCTAGTATCTATTGGAAGCTCCATTATTTACACCCCGGCTTATATCAAGTTCGTATTTGATGAGCCACTAGCTAGAGCAGTAATCGCTGCCGGTGCTTCCACCGAAGCTACCGTGCAAACCGACTTGGGTATGCTAATGAGTGCATATGCATGGACTGCTCTTATCTGCTACCTACCATCTGGTATCGTAGCTGACCGTGTACGTGTACGTACCCTAGCTTGGGTAGGTTTCAGCACTACCGCATTATTAACTGCTTGGTTTGCTTTCTTCCCATCGTTTACCACGCTACTAGGCTTATTTATTGCTATGGGTATCACTACCATTCTTATCTGGTGGGGTATTCGTTTCAAGCTAGTACGTCTTATCTCCACCGAAGATAACTACTCGCGCAACATTGGTATCTCCTACGGTTTCTACGGTCTAGCTGGTCTATTACTAGGCCTAGTAAATGCTTGGATTGTTACCAACCTATTCCTTAACAACCCAATCATGCCAATGCGCGCTCTATTGCTAATCCTAGCTGCTCTTATCTTCATTCTAGGCGTACTTTCCTTCCTCTTCATTCCACGATTTGAAGGCGAAATTGGTTCGGCAGAAGGTGGCTTCAACGTAAAGCAACTAGCATCGGTACTAACTAACCCAGTAGTATGGCTAGCTGCTCTTACCCTATTCTTTGTTTACTTCTTCTACACTGGCGTAAACCAGACTACCGGTTATCTAACCGAAGTATTGGGTGCATCTATCGGCGTAGTATCCGTAATTGGTGTTATCCGCACCTACGGTGTATCGCTACTTTCTGCTCCATTCTTTGGTGCAGTAGCTACCAAGGTAGGCTCCCCATCTACCGTTATCGCAGTTGGTTCGGTAACTGCAGCTCTAGGCTTAGCAGCATTCGCATTCATGCCAGCTAGCTCCTCGTTAGTTATCGTGGCAGCTGTAGTAGCAATCTTGCTTGGCTTTGTGGCAAACGGTGTATTCGGTATCTGCTCCAGCCAGCTTACCGAAGGTAAAGTGCCACTAAATATTTTCGGTACTGCCACTGGTCTGCTTTCGGTAGTAGGCTTCCTACCAGATACCTTCTCTTACATCTGGTTTGGTAAGATCCGCGATGCTAACCAAGCAAATCCAGAAGTTGCATTCAACCAGATCTTCCTAATTTTGGCAGGATCTGCTGTAATCGCAGCTCTTTGTGCAATCGCTTTGGTAGTAGTAGCACGCAAGCGTGCAGCTCTTGTTAGTGAGTAAATAGAATCATGAATCGCAAACTAGATGTGCCATCGTTATGGTCTGCCAAAATGGGTGAAGTAGTAGCCAAGCAGACCGAACTCGTCGCAGGTGGATATGTGCCTGGGCAAACCTTAGCTGAAATGCGGGAAGTGTATCGCAAAGAACGCACTTTCTGGAATGAAGGTGGCCCGCAAGTAGCTTCGGCTCTTGATGTGCAGGTGCCTACTCGGCACGGTGAAGTGACGGTACGTCACTACCGCCCAGAAGGAGTAGCTGATAATACGGCGCTACCTGTGATTTTCTATATGCACGGTGGTGGCTGGGTGCTGGGCGATCTTGACACCCACGATCGTATTACCCGCAGTATCTGTGCTTTTACCGGCGCAGCAGTAGTGGCAATTGACTACACTCTTTCTCCAGAAGCAAAGTATCCACAAGCAATTGAAGAATGTGTGGACGTGGTGGGCTATGTGCGTAACCACGCTGATACTTGGCAGATTGACGGCGATGATATTTCTTTCGCTGGAGATTCTGGTGGAGCACATCTTGCCTTGGCTGTAATTTTGCGGGCACGCGATGAAGAAATGCAGTTGAAGCTACGGGCAATGCTGCTTTTCTATGGCGCATTTGGTTTGCGAGATTCCCGTTCAATGCGACTCTTAGGCGGCCCTTGGGATGGGCTTACCGAAGAAGATTACCTTTACTATTTGAGTGCTTACTTAAATGATTTGAGCGAGCTTACCACGGAAAAGTACGTGAATTTGCTTGCCAATGATTTTTCCTACGAAGTTCCAGCTGCTTACATCGTAAGTGCGCAGCTAGATCCACTCCGTGATGATTCACAAGTCTTAACGGAGTTGTTGGAATTAGCAGGAGTGCCTGTTGAGCACCGCGAGTTTAAGCAAGTAATTCACGCTTTCTTGCATCATTCTCGAATGTTGCCAGAAGCTATGGAAGCCCTCCAAGAGTCTGCTGCATATTGGAAAAAGCAAACAGCTAAATAGTTTTTCGTAAATATAAAAGTAGATGTAAGTAAAAATAAGGAGCTGAAAATAATGGAGTTTTCATTAAATGAAGATCAGCAGTTAATGGTGGATGCGTTCACCGAGCTGATGCGTTCCCGTGCTTGGGATAAGTATTTTCACGAGTGCGATCAGAAGCATGAATATCCAATTGAATGGACGGAAGCTATCTGTGAACTAGGTTTTGATCGTATCCTACTTCCAGAAGAGCATGACGGTTTGGGTGCAGACTGGGTAACTCTTACCGCTGCATATGAGGCTTTAGGGCGCGAAGGCGGGCCAACTTATGTGCTTTACCAGCTACCATGCTGGGATACGGTATTGCGCGAGGGTACTCCAGAGCAGATTGAAAAGATTCTTAGCTTTGTGGGTACCGGTAAGCAGATGTTGAACTATGCGATGACCGAGCCATCAGCCGGTTCTTCATGGGACGACATGAAGACCACCTACACCCGTAAAGACGGCAAGGTATATCTAAATGGTCATAAGACCTTTATTACTTCTTCTCTTTACGCTCCTTACTTGGTGGTAATGGCACGCGACTCAGAAAACATGGATACTTACACGGAATGGTTTGTAGACATGAGCTTGCCAGGTATCACGAAAGAGCCATTAGATAAGCTCGGTTTACGCATGGATTCTTGCTGCGACATTTACTTCGACAATGTAGAGCTAGAAGAAAAAGACTTATTCGGTAAGGAAGGAAATGGTTTCCGTCGCGGTGTTGCCGATTTCGATTTGGAGCGTTTCCTAGTAGCTCTCACCAATTATGGTCAGGCTTACTGTGCATTTGAAGACGCAGCAAAGTATGCAAACCAGCGTATTCAAGGTGGTCAGGCTATTGCCCGTCATCAGCTAATTCAGCTTAAGTTTGCGGAGATGAAGATCCGCCTCACCAATATGCGTAATATGCTATACGAGATTGCGTGGAAGCACGACAACGGTTTACTTTCGCGTGGCGACTGCTCGATGGCTAAGTACTATTGTGCACACGCTGCTTTCGAGGTAGTAGACGATGCACTCCAAGTACTAGCAGGCGTAGGTATCACTGGTGAACATCGTGTACAGCGTTTCTTCCGCGATTTGCGTGTAGACCGTGTTTCGGGTGGTACTGACGAAATGATGATTCTTACCGCTGGCCGTTCAGCCCTTTACGATTACCGCTGACATAACCATAAGGAAGGATAAAAATCATGCAGTTACCTACCGAGAAACCCTCTTATGGTGTATTAGACGGAGTAAAAGTAGTTTACTCCGCAGTAGAAATTGCTGCTCCTACCGCCGCTGCTATCATGGGCGAATGGGGAGCTGACGTTACCTGGATTGAAAACGTATGGACTGGCGATTCCATGCGCGACACCACTTGGGTAAAAGAAATGGAACGACGCAATATGCGCTCCATTTCGATGAACCCATTTAGTGAAGAAGGTAAAGAAGCTCTACGCGCAATTATTAAAGACGCCGATATTTTCATTGAGTCCTCTAAAGGTCCAATGTATGCGCGTAAAGGCATTACTGATGAGTTCCTATGGGAAGTAAATCCAAAGCTAGTTATCGTACACGTTTCTGGTTTTGGTCAGTACGGCGATGAAACTCAAGTAAATTCGGCAGCCTACGATTTAACCGTGGGTGCATACGCCGGAATTGTATCGCAAAATGGTACGGCTGAACAGCCTATGAATATCTCGCCATATCTAGGAGATTACATTAACTCCTTGATGATTATTTCTTCTTCTTTAGCCGCTTTACACCGAGTAAAGGTGACGGGAGAAGGAGAAAGTATCGACATGGCAATGTACGAAACCTTGTTGCGTGTGGGCACTTACTACATGATGGACTACATGAACGCGGGTATTACTTATCCACGTCCAGGAGCCCGTCATCAAAACCTCTGCGGTATCGGTATTTACGAATGTAAAGACGGATATATTGGTTTGTGCCTATATGGTGTACCACAGAATAAGCATCTCTTAGAGCGCATTGGTTTAGGACATTTATGGGGTACGGAAGAATATCCGGAAGACACTTCTGCATTATGGCTAGATAGTCCGAAGGCAGACCTAATCCAAGAAACCTTAGAGAACTGGCTTAAGACCCAGTCGAAGTACGATGTACAGGCCGACTTTGTGGCACATCGTATTGCGGCACAAGTGGTTAATGAATTTGATGATATTCTCGCAGCTGAGCATACTAAGTTGCGCGAATGCTTCATCGAGTGGGAAAACGCTGAAGGTAAGACCATTAAGGGTCTAAATACTTTCCCGAAGTTTGCCCGTAACCCAGGTGCTTTCTGGCGTCCAATGCCAGCTCTTGGCGCTGACACCCGCGATGTGTTAGAGCGAGCTGGTTTAACTCCAGAACAGATTGCTTTCTTAATTGAAAGCGGTACCGTTAAGGTAGCAAACGAGGAATAATCTCGTGAATAATCAGTTAGTTACTTGCCCAGTGGAAACCGTGCGCGACGCATGGGAGTTTCAGGTTGCTCAGCGACCCGACCAAGAATTTTTGGTACACGAAACTTCCTACACTGGGCAAGTAACTACTTTTACTTATGCCCAAATGGATAGGGAAGTAAGAAAACTGGCAGTTTTATTGCAAAATCAGGGAGTGCAAAAAGCTGACCAAATTTTACTTTACATGGGTAATACCAGTGAATTTGTGACGGCTATGCTGGCAATCGCTCTGTTGGGAGCAGTGGCAGTGCCAGTAGATGAAACTTCCAGCCCCCATGAATTTAATCGTATTAGTAGTTTGTGTACTGCTCAGAAAGTGATGGTAGACCATACTACGCTTGCTGTCTTACCAGAACTAGATTTTTCACAAATAGATACTTTATTAGTATTTTCTTACACCCAGCTAGAAGCATTTACTTTACCGGCAACTACTGCTATTTTTACTTGTCTAGAGGTAATGCCAGCTTTGCCAAGCCTAGATCCTGCCCAATTACGTATGCCTACTTTAGCGGGTAGTGACTTATATGAATTACTTTTTACTTCCGGCACTACTGCTGAACCTAAAGGGGTAATGATTACCCAGCGTAATGTGGTAGAGTCGGGAAATTTTGTGGTGTGGGAATTAGCTTTGGGTGCTGCGGATCGTTACGCCACTTCAATGGTATCTACTAGGGTGAATTTTCAACTTTCAGCTTTTGCCCCTGTATTGCTGGCAGGAGCTACCCTGATTATGTTTTCGCATTACAGTGCTTCCCGATTCTGGAAACAATTACAACGCCATAAAGCGACTGTAGTGCAAGGCATGGCTTTAATTGTTAGCACTCTTTTACGGCAAGTAGTGGCTAGTGATGAACAAGAGCATAATTTGCGGATTATGCACTATTTTTTGCCGTTAAGCGATACGGAAAAGCAGGCTTTTGAGCAGCGTTTCAGAGTTAAATTATTAAATAACTATGGCTCTACGGAAACTTTAGTAGGGGTAATTACCGATTACAGTCACGGTAACGAAAAATGGCCCTCGGTAGGGCGTGTAGGTCCAGGCTATACTGCTAAACTCGTGACACCAGATGGTGAAATAGTGTCCTCTGGTGAAGTGGGGGAACTGTGGATTAAAGGTGAACCTGGCGTTACTTTAATGGCTGGATACTGGAATAATGAATCTGCCACGGCAGAAGTACTCACTCCAGATGGTTGGTATCGCACTGGCGACTATATGTATAGCGTAGATGGCTGGTATTACTTTGTGGATCGTCGTACTGATTTAATTAAACGCAACGGAGAAACTGTTTCTTCTGCTGAAGTGGAAAGCGTAATTTCGCAGTTACCAGAAGTGCTAGAAGTGGCGGTAGTGGGTGTTCCCGATGTAGTGCGCGGGCAAGCTATTTGTGCAGTGGTAGTGTTGGCCGCAGATAAAGAGATTTCAGAAGCCCGAATAATTGAGCATTGTGCTCAGTACTTAGCTCCATTTAAGGTGCCTTCTGAGGTAGTTTTCCGCACTCAGCTTCCGCGTGGAGCATACGGAAAAGTAAATAAAGCAGCATTAGTTGCAGGTATAGAGAATCTGTTTGATAACGGAAATTCTGTTGATAACTGAAAGGACGGCAAAGATGGCGATTAAAACAGAAATGGTTGGTCAGACATTTGGTCCATTTGTTCGGGACTACACTTTCCGAGATTTGGAGCTTTTTGCATTAGGTTGTGGTTGCGGTATTGACGGCAAAGACGGCTTAGAGTACTTAAACGAAAAAGATGAGCGCGATCCGCAGCTAAAGGTATTGCCAATGTTTGGTGCGATGCTAATTGTGGATTCAGAAGTTACTCGTACCATTGATTATGGCTACAACTATGCAGGTTCTTTGCATTGGGGATTTGATATTAAGTTCCATCAGCCTATTACTAAGATGAGTGATCATTTAGAAACCATGGTGCGCCTAGAGGGTCTATATGATCGAGGTGAGGGCCGTGGACTATTAGCTCAGCATATTGGTGACACCTATGATTCAGAAGGCAATTTGCTATTTACTAATGAATCTTGGGATTGTTTGATTTATGACGGTGGTTGGGGTGGCCCAGCAGCTCCAAAGGACATTGTAGAAATGCCAGATCGGGAAGCAGATGTAGAAATTTGCGAAACTATCCCAGAAAATCAGGCGTTAATTTACCGTCTATCTGGAGATTATCACCCACAGCATATCGATTGGGATTATGCGGCAGAAAATGGCGAACCACGTCCAATTTTGCACGCAATCTCCTACGCGGGAGTGGTAATGCGGCACGCTATTAGTGCTTTTGTGCCAGGTGAACCAGAACGCATTACTCGCTTTAAGACGCGCATTACTTCCCCAGTACACCCAGGTACTACGCTTAAGACTAAGCTATGGAAAGTGGGCGAAGGAGAACTACGTTTTGCGTTGGTAGATGCAGATGCGGAAGAAACTGGCGCTAAGCCTCACCTAAATTGGGGTATTATCGAATACCGATAATTGAGGTTCGTCTATAGGCTGTGCTAGCAGGTAGAATGCCTTTTGCCTCCCTATAATTTCCAAGGTGTTCTATCTGCTGGCACTTATTTAAGACTGCCTGCCAGTTCAGTCATTAGCTACTAATTCTAATAGTGGCGGTATCGAGTATAAGAAAGAGAAAACATGAGCGAAAAATATATAGACCTAGAAGATTTAGAGATGACTCCGCTATTGCGTAGAGTTATTGCTTTTTCTTCGGGTGGCCCTTTCTTAGAAGGATATGTGCTTTCCATTATTGGAGTAGCTCTCACTGCAATTGGTAACGATATTCAGCTCAATGCGCATTGGATGGGGATGCTGGGGGTAGCTGCCCTAGTTGGTCTATTTGTGGGAGCTTTATTTGGAGGCTGGCTAACCGATTTAATAGGACGGCGCAAAATGTTTGTGCTGGATTTATTGGTAGTAATTCTGCTTTCTTTGCTATGTGCAATAGTTACTAGCGCTTGGCAACTTTTGTTATTACGTTTCTTAATGGGTATTACTATTGGTGCCGACTATCCTATTGCTACCTCGATGATTGCTGAGTTTTCTCCTAAGAAGTATCGTGCTATGGCAATGGGTTTGATTGCTGCTGCTTGGTATTTAGGAGCTAATGTAGCGGCTTTAGTTGGTTTTGTACTGATTGATCTAGATGCTGGTTGGCGTTGGATGCTTGCTAGTTCCGCTATTCCTTGCATTATTATCTTATTGGGCAGATGGAGTATCCCAGAATCTCCACGTTGGTTGGCATCCAAGGGACGTCACGCGGAAGCCGAGCAGATTATTCATGAAACTTTAGGGGCGCATGTGCGCTTACCAGAAGAAGAAAAAGCAGAGTCTACTCGTATTTCGGTACTGTTAAAGGCCGGATATGCAAAGCGTATTATCTTTATCGCCGTTATTTGGCTTTGCCAGGCAATCCCGATGTTTGCTCTTTATACTTACGGGCCACAAATTATGGGCGCATTTGGCTTAGCTGAAGGTAAAAACACTCTGCTAGGTGAGTTACTAATTGGTACTTTCTTCATGATAGGCACTTTCCCAGCAATGTACCTGTGTGAACGGATTGGGCGCCGTCCACTCATTATTGGTTCTTTCTTAGGTATGACGGTGGCTCTGGGGGTAATTGGTATTATTCCTGCTCCAAGCATTCTAGTAGTGCTAATTAGCTTTATTACCTACGCTATTCTATCGGGCGGTCCAGGTAATTTAGAGTGGCTTTATCCAAATGAACTGTTCCCTACTTCAGTGCGTGCCACAGCGATGGGTGTGGCGATGGCTTTAAGTAGAATCGCTACCGTATTTTCTATGTATGTGCTTCCAGCTGTGATTGAAAATTATGGTATTGGTGTGGCAATGCTGGGTGGAGCAGCTATTTCTTTCCTTGGTTTTGTAGTTTCGGTGGCTTGGGCACCAGAAACGCGCGGTAAGACGTTAGTGGAAACCGGATCGCTGGATTTTCAGGGGCGCTAATGTACACCATCGAAAAGCGAGTAGTGGGAAGCTATCAAGCGGTTTGTTATGCGATCACTAATGAAGCTGGCACGCTAGTAATTGATCCAGGAGCACAACCGCAGATTTTACTGCCGTGGTTAGCAGATAAAAATGTGGTAGGCATTGTGGTAACGCACTGCCATAGCGACCATATTGGGGCAGTAAATGAGTTAGTGGAAGCTACAGGAGCTTGGGTGGCTTGTGGTGTAGATGATATTGCCGGAATGAATGATACTCATCGGTCTGGTTTTGATGAAGAAGGTATTGATTACGTGGTAGACCACTGCGAAGTGCCTTTGCAGGACGGCGATATGGTGACTTTAGGGGAAGATAGCTGGGAAGTTTTACACACTCCAGGGCATACTCCTGGAAGTATTTGCTTATGGGATCGGAAGAATAACGTGATGTTTTCCGGTGATATGTTATTTTTCCGTGGTATTGGTTCAGTGGCATTTGTGTTGGGCAATGCTCAGCAAATGCGAGAGTCTTGTGCACGTTTAAGTGTACTACCGGCTGGTATAAAGGTATTCCCTGGGCATGGGCCTACCACTACTTTAGATGCGGAACGCGCGATGTTGCAGGCTTATTCTAGAATGCACTCGGCTTGGTATGAAGGATGAGGGATGCCAAGTTGATCGTCAATCAAATCTTCCACATAAGCCGGCACTTTTCCCAAAAAGCAGTCGATAAAACTATCTGGCAAGCAGAAAGTGCGCATCAAAATACTGCCTTCAATTGCGTCCAACAAGCGCACTACAGAAGTGAACTCGTGCAGCTCTCCAGCGTCTTTGAAGTCCCACAAACGAGCAGAAATAAGATTGACCGGAATGATAAATACGTCGTCGAAAATTTCTTTCAAAGTCGGCTCGTTAGCTTGCGTGGCTTCCACAAACAAGCGCCTAATAGCTGTGCGGTATTGTCCCAAATAGGTGCGCAAACGAAATTCTGCTTCGTTAATAAGAATTTCGCGGGCAGTATTGCCGATGGGGCCAGGGAAACTGAGCTTATTACGAAACGCCATTCGGAGCAGAGTTTCTCGATCTGCCCAACGAGAATAAAGGGAAGATTTACCAATCCCGCCCAAGCTGGCTACTTTGGTGAAGTGAAAACCGGACCAGCCGGTTTTGCCATAAATTTTCAGCACTACATCAAAAACGTGATCTTCCATCTCAGTATCGCGCGGTCTGCCGATACGAGCAGTAACAGTGAGAGAATCATTCACAGTTTGTGTCACTATCATTTACCTTTCAAGAAAGGAGTGTGCATTAATATATAAAAAATTAAAGTTAATTAAATACATGATAACGCAAAAAATAATAATAATGACTAGGAGTAAATACTCATGACGGTAGTAGTTGCATATAAATATGCGAGCAATCCTCAGGAAGCAAATGTAGATGGTGCAGGTGTTGTTGATTGGTCGCGTGCAAAAGCAGGTATTTCTGAATACGATCCAGTAGCAATTCAGTTAGGTCGGGAAGTTGCCGATGCAGCTGGATCGGAATTAGTAGGAATTTCCGTGGGCGGAGCAGCTGTAGCTTCTTCATTGGCGAAGAAAGCTGCTTTATCCCGTGGTCTAGATCGAGCAGTAGTAGTGGCAGATGACGCTACAGCAGAGTGGAATTTCACTACGGTTGGTAAAGCACTAGCTGGTTTAGTTAAAACGGTAGAAGGCGCCAACTTACTTTTGGCAGGAGATTCCTCTATTGACGAAGCGGCACGGATCGTGCCAGCGGTGGTTGCTGCAGCTTTAGGTTGGCCTTGTTTCCAAGAAGTAACGGCAGTAGTAGCTGACGGCGCAGGTTGGGTAATCACTCACGCTTATGGTTCAGGCACACGCACGGTTAAAGTAGATGGCCCAGCAGTGGTAGCAGTGGCTACTGATGCGCAAGCAGTTAAGGTGCCGGGCATGAAAGATATTCTTGCTGCTGGTAAGAAACCATTAGCAGAAGTAGCAGTAGCGGATCTTGGTATAGAAGTAGTACCAGCTTCAGTAACTGGACGGGCAAAGCCAGTGGCTATGGCTCGTAAGCAGCAGAAGTTTACTGGAGAAGACGCAGCAGCACAGCTGGTAGCAGCTTTGCGTGACTCGGGTGTGCTCTAAGTTTGGCGTGCTTTAAGAAAGGAAGAATTTAATAATGACTAACGTATGGATTATTACTACCAACAACAGCATTGCCAATTTAGTAGAAAAAGCTCGCAATGTGGGTGGAACGGTAAAAGCAGTAGTGCTTTCCTCGCAAGTACCAGCTATCACTGGAGTAGACGAAGTACTTCACATTTCAGTGGCAGATAATGTGCCAGCTGAAGCTTATGTTCCAGCAGTAGTTTCGGTATTAGCTGAAGCTAAAAATGATATTGTTTTGGCTTCTTCGCGCGGTATTGAGCGCACGATGGCAGCTGCAGTAGCGGTAGCTAACGACGTACCACTATTAGTGGGTGGCGTGAGCGTTGCTGCTAATGAAGTGCAAGTTTCTCGTTTCGGTGGTTTAAGCCTAGAAACTTATACCGTATCGGGTGCAGTAGTAGTGGCAGAAAGCGGTGGCGAGTTTGCTGCAGAAGTAGCTCCAGTTACTACGGTAGACGCATCTCATCTGGAAGTTAGCACTGTTTCGGTGCAAGAATCTGGAGTAGGCGCAGTAGACTTAGCAGGTGCTAAGCGTATTGTGGCTTGCGGTCGTGGCTTTAAAGAAGAAGGCGATTTGTCTTTGGCACGCGATTTAGCTGCAGTAATTGGTGGTGAGATTGCTTGTTCTCGTCCATTGGCTGAAGGTAATGCTTGGCTAAGTAAGGATCGCTATGTGGGCGTATCTGGCATGAAAGTAGCTCCAGAAATTTATATTGCCCTTGGTATTTCCGGTCAAGTACAGCACACTTCCGGCATGGTTGATTCCAAGGTAGTGGTGGCAGTTAATAGTGATGAGAATGCTCCAATTTTTAATATCTCCGATTACGGTATCGTGGGAGATATTTATGAAGTAATTCCAGCGCTAACGGCTGCACTCAGCTAAGTTTCGCTAAAGTTTTATAAACTTTTCCCAGCTTTGTTAGTTTCAATCCGATAGCAGTGCAGGTTTTGGGCTATTTGCTTACTATGGGCAAGGTAGACAAAGAGCTGTCGGGTAGAAAATACAGTGACGCAAAGTTGTGGAAAGCCAATAAAATTGGCAGTTAATAAAGAAACTGCAAAAGTTGGGAGGCGGAGCGATCCGCCTCCCAAGATATAGAAAGTGTAATGTGATGGCGGAAGAATTAGAAGTAGATTTTGACGTAATCGTAATCGGTGGAGGAGTTGCTGGCGCAGTAGCAGCTTATCAAATCGCCAAAGAAGGTAAGGAAGTTTTACTAGTAGAGCGAGGTTTGGAACCTGGCTCTAAGAATCTTTCTGGTGGCGTTTTTTACTGCCGAGTAATGGAAGAAGTTTTTCCTGATTTTGCCAAGACGGCCCCAGTGGAACGGCGAATTGTGCGTAATGTGGTGAGCTTAGTTAATGAGTCCTCCGCACTGAATATAGATTACTGGGATCAGCGTTTGGCAGAGCCAGAAAATGCGGTGACGGTGTTGCGCGCTAAGCTAGATGCTTGGCTAATTGAGCAGTGTGAAGAAGTCGGCGTAACGGTCATGCCAGGTGTTAAGGTAGATCGTCTTTTGCAAGAATCTGGGCGATTTGTGGGTATTGCAGCTGGGGAAGACGAATTGCGTTCGCATATTATTATTGCGGCAGATGGCGTTAATTCCTTTATTGCTCGTGAAGCTGGTTTGCGGGATAAAGAACCACAGAAGCATTTGGCAGTAGGGGTTAAATCGGTAATTGGTTTACCTAAGAAAGTGCTAGAGGATCGCTTTAATGTGCGCGGAACTGATGGGGTAGCTTACGCGATGGTGGGAGATTGCACCCAAGGTGTAGCTGGCGGTGCATTTATGTACACTAATGCGGAATCTATTTCTTTGGGCGTAGTGTTACGACTAGATGATTTAGTAAAGTCAGGTAAGTCTTCCTCTGCTATTCATGACCATTTACTACAGCACCCTGTGGTTGCTCCTTTATTGGAGGGTGGAGAGCTTTTAGAGTATGGTTGCCATTTGACCATTGAGGATGGGCCAGCTATGGTGCAGCAAATAATGGCACGTCCTGGTTTATTGTTAGTGGGAGATGCAGCTGGGTTTACTTTAAATACTGGTTTGACTATTCGCGGTATGGATTTGGCAGCTGGTTCGGCATTGGCAGCAGCGAAGACTGCTCTGGAAGCTTTAGAAGCTGGTGATTATTCACAGGCTGCGATGGATCGTTATCAGCAGCATTTAGATGCGTCTTTTGTGGGAGCGGATATGCGCACCTATGAGCCTACTCCTAAGTTCTTAGAGTGTGAGCGTATGTATGGCACATACGGCAAGTTAGCTGCTGACGTGTTTTATGGAGTGTTTAATCATGATTTAACGCCTCGTAAGCGCTTGGTGAAAGTAGCCTTGGGAGCTTGGAAAGCTTCGGGTGTTAAATTGGGTACTTTGATACGTGATGGTTTAGCAGCGGTTCGTTCGCTCTAATGAAAGGAAAGTTGGATGGCTAATTACTTAGATTCAGTACCAGCACGTTTAGCGGGTAACACTTATAACTTAGACGAAGAAGAATCGCATATTGAGGTTAATCAAGAGTTGGCAAAAGAATTGAATGCTGGCCCATTGTTGGAGCGAGTGTGTCCAGCACACGTGTACTCGGTGGCAGCAGACGGTTCGGTAGAAGTAGAGTATGCTGCTTGTCTGGAGTGTGGTACTTGCTTAGCGGTTGCGCCCGATGGAGTTTTGCGTTGGGTTTACCCACGCGGTTCTTTTGGCATTATGTTCCGTGAGGGCTAAGGTTCTACTAGTAAAATCAGCGTTTTAGTTGATTTGCAAAAGGGCTGAGATGTTTAGTCATCTCAGCCCTTTATTTATATGAATAGTAAGTGGTAGGGGGACTTTAAGGAGCTACTGCTATTTCCAAGCCAGAGTTACGTAATGGAGTGAGTACTGATTCAGGAGTTTCAGCATCGGTAATAAGAATATCGAAATCTGTAACGCTAGATACTTCGTAGAGTGCAGATCTACCGAATTTAGAGTTGTCGGCGATTAAGATTTTTTTGTGCGCACTTTTCATCATGGCGCGTTTTAGGAGGGTTACTCGTTCGTCGGGGTGGAAGCAGCGTCCGTTAGTGATAGCGTGTCCTGACATCACACACACGTCTACTTGAATACCGCGTAGGGCACGTAGTGCAAGGTCGCCAAAATAGGAGTCTGCCCAGTCTAAGTATTCTCCGCCCAGCATGATTAAACGTACCCCGTCTATTCCTTTTATTTCATCGGCGATGAATTGGGCGTTGGTAACTACGGTGAGTGGAAGGAGTTGGGGGAGGTATTTGAGGAGGGAAAGATTGGAGGAAGAATCGTCTAAAAGTAGAGTCTTACAGTTGTGGAGGTAACCTTGGGCTACGGCTCCAAGTTTTTCTTTTTCGGTGAGATTGGTGCGTAGGCGGATACCAGAGGCGGCTTCGCTTAGGGAATGTTGGGTGGGCATGACTTCACCGCGGCGGCGAATGAGGAGGCTTTGTGCTTCTAGTTGGGAAATGTCGCGGTAAATGGTCATGCGTGATACGTCGAGAATATCGGCGAGGTCTTCGATATTCATAGAGCCGCGGCGGATTAAATGGTTCATGATTTGTTTGCGCCGACTATCGGGGGCGCTAATGTTTGCAGGTATTTCAGCCATGTGGCGTGCCTTTCATTATCCTTATAGTTTGTAACATAGCAATGTTACAAAAAAGAAGCAAATGTTAAAAACTTAATTTTGTAATTATTCTATTTTTTCCGGATTGTGACGGCAGAAAAACCAGCAAATACCAAGATATTAGCCGTATGTTCACCATTAGAAAATGGAAATGAGAAATTGTGCAGGGTGTGGAGCTTGTTAAATTGCACAGTAAAGCTGTTATTATTAACAGCAAGAGGACATCAAAGCGGATGTCACATTGATGTGTATCAGTCTTAGATGTTTTCCTTATATAGTACCCCATTATCTGAAGGGAAAATTTGATGGGAATTCGCGTGGTAGTAGCTGCTGATATTGCAGGCTATGAGTACAAAGAAATTCTTAAGAAAGATCTCGAGGCAGATCCTCGCGTAGACGAAGTTATTGACGTTGGCGTAGGTAGCGGTGAAGACATCGACTATCCGCACGTAGCTTTTGAAGGAGCAAAATTAATTGCTGCCGGTAAAGCAGATCGTGGACTATTCGTATGTGGCACCGGAATGGGTGTAGCTATGTCTGCCTGCAAAGTCCCAGGTATCAGGGCCTCTGTAGCGCACGATTCATTCTCAGTTGAGCGGTTAATTCTTTCCAATAACGCACAGGTACTTGCTTTTGGACAGCGAGTTATTGGAATTGAGTTGGCTCGTCGTTTAGCCAAAGAGTGGCTAGGTTATGAGTTTGACCCAAGTTCAGCATCTGCGCGCAAAGTTGCTGTGATCGATGAACTTGAGCGCTCTTGCACTCCGCTTGACGAAACCTCTCATGCATGTTGCTGAGTAGGTCCCTAACTAAAACGAATGAGGAATTACTATGGTAATTGATCCATTATTACTCGTTGCGGCTTTCGGTGGTGGCGCATTTGGTGCTGCTATCGGTGGACAGACCGCATTTATTTTCACCGGTATTACTTACTTTATCGGTCTAAGCGCTTTCCTAGCTGGCAATGACGCTAGCGCATTCATGAATAACGTAGTATTTGGCCCAGTATTTGGTCCACACGTTGCTTTTGCTGGTGGCGCTGCTGCGGCTGCTTACGCTGCAAAGAAGGGCGTAATGTACGCTGGTAGCAACGGACGCGATATCGTTTCTCCGCTTGCTGGTCTAGGTCGCGTTGACGTACTGGCAGTTGGTGGCGTAGTTGGTATGATCGGCTATGTACTAAACAACTGCTTAGCATACATTTTCCCAACTCTTGGTGTAGGCAATGTTGATCTACACTACGGTGGCGATGCATTAGCACTTACCGACACGGTTGCACTAACCATCGTAATTATCGCTATTGTTTGCCGTTACCTATTTGGTACCACTGGTCTTACTGGTCCTAAGAAGTACAAGCTACTAGAAGTTGGCGAAGGAAAGCACTGGGTAGACTTCCAAGAAGCATGGAGCTACTCCGCATTCACCGGTTTGTTCACTGGTCTACTATCCGGTTTTGCTTCTCTAGTACTTATCCGTAACTTCTTCGAGTCCGGTGTGCTAGGCTGGGCAGCTCTAATTGGTTGGGGCTTTGGTGCACTCTCCCTCACCTTCCTCTCCCTTGGACTCAAGACCCCAGTTACCCACCACATGACCATCATTGCATCGATTGCGACAATTAAGTTTGCTCCAATCCTAGCTGGCACCTCCGATGTAACTCTATGGAGCACCGGTGTACTAGTAGGTGCACTACTAATCGGTGGCGTATTCGGTCTAATCTCCGGCGTTCTTTGTGAAGCTCTTGCTCGTGCAACCAACGCTTCGACCGATACTCACATCGACCCACCAGCGTTTGCAATTTTCATTCTCACCACTGTTATTCACGTAATTGTTTCGGTAATCCTCTAACAATTAGGTGAGTGTATAGCAGGTTTTGGCTTGCTATACACAAAGCGGTTCCAATTATTGGAATTGAATTAAGGGAAATGCTGTAGGAGGACCTAATGAGCGAGTTAAACAACTGGCCAACAGAGTTTGCACAAGCATACATATTTGACATGGATGGCACGATTTATCTAGGTGATGAATTACTGCCAGGCGCAAAGCGCATGATTGAAACTTTGCGAGAATATGACATTCCGGTTCGGTTTCTCTCTAATAATCCAACCAAAGATCCGGAACAATATGTAGCTAAACTTGCGAAATTAGGTCTTCCTACTGCTATTGAAGACATTTCAAACACGATTGTCACCACTCGTAATTGGCTATTGCAAAATCATCCAAACGCAAAACTGTTTGTGATTGGTGAAGAACCTTTGCAGCGCGCATTACGCAATGCTGGATTTGAATTGACAGACGATCCTACCCAAATTGATGTAGTAGTTTCTTCTTATGACCGCACATTTAACTACGAAAAACTACAGATTGCATTCGATGCTATCTGGTTTTACAAGCGGGCAATTCTGATTCAGACCAATCCTGATCGCTTCTGTCCTTTCCCTGGCGGACGCGGTGAACCAGATTGTGCTGCTATGACGGCAGCTATTGAAGCTTGTACTGGAGTTAAATGCAGTGCAAACCTTGGTAAGCCATCTCCCATTATGTTGGAATCTTCTATCTCAGATCTTACGGTAGACGTTTCTAAGTGCGTGATGGTAGGAGATCGTTTACAGACAGATATCCAAATGGCCATAGATTGTGGCATGCTTTCAGCTTGTGTACTTACCGGCGAAGCAAAATATGAAGATGTATTAGCTCGTCCAGTTGAACAACGACCAACTTGGACTTTAGATCGAATCGACAAACTCATTCCAAAACATATTTGGGATGAAAAAGGTTGGACTGAGTCCGACTAACTATTCTTCGCGTTTATACGCAAATCGCATTAAAACATAGCGCAATTTGTAATACGGAAAACTTCTGCTTACTCATTGGGCTGGTTTAGTGCAACCAAAATTAAGTAAAACCGCAAAATCTACCTCAATGGAGAGAAAAATGAAATCTACTGGTCCTTACTTTTTAGGTATTGACTTCGGTACTGAATCCTGCCGTGTAGCAATTTTCGACGCCGTAGGTGCCCCACAGTACTTTGCAGCCACTCCATACAAGACTACCCATCCTCGTCCAGGCTGGGCAGAACAGGATCCAGAGGAGTGGTGGTTAGCCCTCCAAGCCTCTTGCCGTAAAGTGCTAGAGCAGTCTGGTATCAGCCCTTCCGAAATCGTAGGTATGTCTTACGACGCTACTACCATGACGGTAGTACCAATGAAGGAAAACGGCGATGCATTGCGTCCAGCTATCATGTGGATGGACGTACGTGCTACTGAACAAGCTGGTCGTGCTCTCGACTCTGATTCGGTAGCTCGTCTATACAACGGTAACGGTACTGCTCCTGCTACCGCAGAATGGTACCCATTCAAGGCGGCTTGGCTACGCGAAAACGAGCGCGATATTTATGATGCAGCATACCGCCTAGTAGACGCACCAGACTGGCTAACTTTCAAGCTAACCGGAGAATGGACGACCAACATCAACTCTGCTGCTCTCCGTATGTACTACAACCGCAATCACGGCGGTTGGCCAGTAGACTTCTACGAGCACATTGGCTGTGGCGATGTATTCGACAAGATTCCAGAGAACGTAAAGGACTTGGGAGAGCCAGTAGGTACGCTATCCACCATCGCAGCACAGCTTCTTGGCTTAGTACCAGGAATTCCAGTAGCACAAGGCTGTGCAGACGCATGGGCCGGACAGATTGGTATGGGCGTAGTAGAAGCAGGTTCATTAGCACTAATCACCGGTTCTTCGCACGTGCTAACTGGTCAAGCAGCTGAGCCAATTCACGGTGACGGCTTCTTCGGTGCTTACACCGACGGTGTAATTAAGGGTGAGTACACCGTTGAATGTGGACAAGTATCCACCGGTTCGGTACTTAAGTGGTTTAAGGATCAATTCGCCGGCGAAACCGTACACGCCGCTGAAAAGATTGGTCTAAATCCATACGATGTACTAAACCGCGAAGCTGCTAACATTCCTCCAGGATCTGATGGCTTAATCATCAACGAATACTTCCAAGGAAATCGTACTCCATACACCGATTCCAAGGCTCGTGGCATGATTTGGGGGCTCTCGCTCCACCACACTGCAGCACATATCTACCATGCAATTCAGGAATCCGTAGCATACGGTACTGCACACAACGTACGTAAGTTAAAGGGTGCAGGAATTGAAGTTAATAAGATCGTAGCTGCTGGTGGCGCCACCAAGTCCCCAGACTGGATCCAGATGCACGCTGACGTTTCGGGTGTACCAGTAACCGTAACTGAAGTAGGAGATGCAGTAGTACTAGGTACTTGTATGTTAGCTGCAGTTGGCTCTGGCGTTTACTCCTCAATCCAAGAAGCAGCCAAGCACATGGTACATGAGATTGACGTTTACCAGCCTAACCCAGAGCGTCATGAAGAATACCAGTTCTACCTAGACAAGTACTGTGAAGGCTACCCAGCACTTCGCGAGCAGATTCACGATCTAGTAGATCACGAAGCAGCTAAGTAAAGCCCATAAAGCAAAAATCTACGGAAGGTCGCTGTTATGACAAGCAAGCTCATTGAAACCGCATTGGAAACCGCAAACGAAACAAAAGCTATCGCTTTTGGGCCAGATGTGTTGAAAGCAGTCGGGCCGATGTTTGCAGACCTTTTCCCAACGCACCAAGCCCTAGTGGTTGCTGACGAAAACACTTTTGCAGTAGCAGGTGAAGCAGTATTAGCATCGCTAACTGAAGCTGGGGTAGTACAAGTAGAAGATCCTTATATTTTCCCTGGCACACCTACTTTGTATGCCGGATACGAAAACGTGGAAATTCTACGCGAACACTTACGTCCGTTAGAAAACACGGTAGTAGTTTCCTTAGGTGCGGGTACGTTGAACGACATCGCTAAACTCGCCTCCGGTGAGTTAGGACGCGAATATATCAACGTATGTATGGCGGCCTCCGTAGATGGTTTTGCCTCTTTCGGTGCTTCTATTTCGCGCGATGGTTTCAAGATTACCCGTAACTGTCCTGCTCCAGCTGGACTAGTGATGGATTTCCGAGTAATTCAAGAAGCCCCCGCTCGTTTAACTGCTACTGGTTATGGTGATTTGATTGAGAAGATCCCTGCTGGTGCAGATTGGATTTTAGCTGATGAACTCGGAGTGGAACCTATAGATCCTTACACTTGGGAATTAGTACAAGGCCCATTGCGGGAGTCTTTAGGAGACCCACAAGCAATTGCTGATGCTGACGAAGCCGCTATTGCAAAGCTCGGAGAAGGACAGCTAATGTCTGGCTTGGCAATGCAGTCTTTACAGTCCTCCCGTCCAGCCTCTGGTGCTGGACACCAATTCTCGCATTGTTGGGAAATGGAAGGACACGGTTTGGACTGGGAGCCACCTTTATCGCACGGGTTTAAGGTAGGTATTGGTACTATCGCTTCCTGTGCTATGTGGGAAGAATTCTTGAAGCTAGACGTAGCTGACTTTGATGTAGAGCGAGCTTTAGCAGCAGTAAAGTCACCTGCAGAAATTGAAGCTAATGTGCGCAGCGCGCTAATTCCGCGGATTGCTGATGAAGCCGTGAAGAACTCACTAGGTAAGAGAATTGACGGCGAGGAGTTACGGGATCGTATTGAGTTGCTAAAAGAAAAGTGGCCAGTGATTAAAGAACGCTGCGCCAAGCAACTCGTAACCGCAGCAGAAGCAATGCAAATGCTGAAAACTGCCGGTGCTCCATACCATCCAGAATTGATTGACATCTCCATCGAAAAGTTAAAGAAGACTTATTTCGATGCGCAGATGATTCGTCCACGTTACACGATTCTTGACATTCTTAATGAGTTAGGTATTTTAGAGGAAATCGTGGAGCGTTTGTTCTCTCCAGAAGGTTTCTGGGGTCAGCACCCCACCGCATAATCTTGCCAAGTCCACTTTGTTGCTTCAGTAGTTAGGGAAGTAGCAAAGCCTAATTGTCCAGCAAGATTGCAAATTTGGCCTGCCGGTCGGCGCAGTCGATCGCGCTACCGGCAGGCCGTTATTTATAGTTTTAAGGATATAAAAATGAGCAACGAAAAATATGTAGTAGGTATTGATTTTGGTACCTTATCCGGACGTGTCGTGGTAGTGCGCACCTCTGACGGTGTGACCGTAGGAGAAGCGGTAAAAGAGTACACCCACGGCGTGATGGACACTAATTTAACCGCGGGAGATGGTCAAAAGCTCCCACCTGAGTTCGCTTTGCAAGTGCCTGCCGATTACATGGAAGTATTTGCCCAGGCGATTCCACAAGCTTTAGCAGAAGCTAACATTGATAAGAACGACATTGTAGGTATCGGTGTTGATGCCACCTCCGCTACCGTGTTTGTAACCACCGCAGACGGTACACCGATTAATGAACTTCCTGGCTTTGAAAATAATCCACACGCTTACATTAAGTTATGGAAGCATCATGGAGGGCAGGATCAAGCAGACCGTCTAGTTAAACTGGCACAAGAGCGTAACGAGCCTTGGTTAGGGCGTTATGGTGGAGTGCTTTCTTCTGAGTTGCTATTACCAAAGGTGCTAGAGATCTACGAAAAAGCGCCAGAAGTATATGAAAAGGCAGATGTAATCATTAATCTTTTAGACTGGGCTACTTGGAAGCTAACAGGTGTACTTGCCTACTCTGCTGGTGATTCTGGTTATAAGCGTATGTATCAGGACGGAACTTATCCTTCCAAGGAATATTTAGAGGCAGCCGCGCCTGGTTTCGGAGATGTGTTTGAAACTAAGATGGCTGGTCCAATCGTGCCACTAGGTGGCAAGATTGGTGAACTTACCCCAGAAATGGCAGAACTAACTGGTTTACCAGCTGGTATTGCAGTAGCTGCTGGCAATATTGACGCGCACGTAGTAGTAGCAGGTGCAAACGCAGTAAAGCCAGGTCAGCTAACCGCCATTATGGGCACTTCCACTTGCTATGTGGTGTCCACGGAAGAATATCATGACTGCCCAGGTATTTTTGGTACCGTATTGGGCGGTGCAGTAGATGGTTTGTGGGGATATGAAGCCGGACAAACTGCTGTGGGTGATATTTTCGCTTGGTTCACTGATTCTCATGTACCAGCTGAGTATGTGGCAGAAGCTAAGGCTGAAGGTATTTCGGTGCACGAATTGCTAGTGCGTAAAGCACAAGAGCAAGAAGTAGGCGCACACGGTATTGTGGCTTTGGACTGGTTTAATGGCAATCGCTCTCCATTATCAGATTCTCTCCTCTCCGGTTTGATTCTGGGGCAAACTCTCACCACTAAGCCAGAAGATACCTATCGGGCACTGCTAGAATCTACAGCTTTCGGTGCGCGCGTAATTATTGAGAATTTCGAGGCGCATGGCATCGAAATTAAAGAGATTGTGGGAGCTGGCGGTCTGCTAAAGAATAAGTTCTATATGCAGATGTTGGCAGATATTACTCGCCGTCCAATCTCGGTATCAAACGCTCCGCAAACTGGCGCATTAGGTTCGGCAGTGTTTGCGGCAGTAGCAGCCGGAGTTTATGATGACGTATTAGCTGCGTCTTCGGCAATGGCTGATACCACTGAGAATGCTTACTTGCCTAATGAAGAACGATCCAAGAAGTACGATGAGCTATATGCGGTTTATCAAGAGCTCTCGAATTTCTTTGGTAAGTCGGAAGACTCCTTAATGCATCGTTTAAAGGCAATTAAGGCATCGACTTTCTAAACTAGAAAACTGGTTTAGATCTGAACGGACGGGCTCGTTTTTTCCCCCTCCCTTCTTTAGCGGGCCCGTCCTCCTCCCTAATTAGTTACTTGACTTTACTAAATTAGGTACGGGGAGAGAGAAATAAACAGGGGAGGCGAACTAAAAATAATGCCGACAAGTATTGATTTTAATAGTGAATTTGTAAAGAAGTTTTAACGATAGGCAGAGCGCAGCATGACTTTATGGACGGATTTAACTGCCGAGCAACAGGCGTTAGTTAATGAAACACGCCAACGAGTAGCGCAACTACATCAGCATTTACCTGCCAACAATTTAGTAGTGTGGACGGCAGGAAATGTATCAGAACGAGTGCCGGGACTAGACCTGATGGTGATTAAGCCTTCGGGAGTGCAGTATGAACAATTATCTGCGCAAACCATGGTAGTCACTGATTTATATGGTAATAAAGTGGATTGCGGAGAGGAACACGATCTGCAACCATCTTCGGATACTTTTGCGCACGCTTACGTGTATCGGCATATGCCGCAAGTAGGAGGAGTAGTACATACGCACTCTACTTATGCCACGGCTTTCGCTGCAGCCCATCAGCCTATTCCGGTAGTTCTCACTATGATTGCTGATGAATTTGGAGGAGAAATTCCGGTGGGTCCAGTAGCAATTATCGGAGATGATTCCATTGGCGAGGGTATTGTAGAAACCCTAAAAACTTCTAATTCTCCGGCAGTGCTTATGGCTAATCATGGCCCATTTACGGTTGGAAAAGACGGTTTAGCAGCGGTGAAAGCCGCGGTGATGGTGGAAGAAGTAGCCCGTACTGTGGCAATTGCCAATCAAATCGGGCAAGCCCAATTATTGCCACCTGATATTGTAGAAAAACTTTATGCGCGCTATCAGCATGTGTATGGACAGCAAGCATAAAAACACTCTCTTGGCAGGGAAAGTTACTGATTTAAGGTAGCAATATGCAGCAGGTAGAGAGGCCAATAGTTTAATATGGAGTAGTTGTTCGGTTTTTGTCTCCACCCGAATAACTGCTCCATATTTTTATATTTTAGGACGGGAGAGCTAATGAAGGCTTTAGTGAAAACAAAACCAGGAGTGGGTTTAGAACTAATCGATATTCCCCAGCCAGTAACCGGTCCAAATGATGTGAAAGTTAAAGTGCTACGCACCGGCATTTGTGGTACTGATGTGCATATCCAAAATTGGGATGGTTGGGCACAAAAAACGGTAGCTACTCCGCGGGTAATCGGGCATGAATTTGTGGGAGAAATTGTGGAAGTGGGTGAGTTGGTCACCGGCTTGCACGTTGGGCAAATAGTGTCGGGAGAAGGACACTATGTGTGTGGACGCTGTAGGGCTTGCTTAGCGGGTAGACGAGAAGTGTGCGCCAATACGCTTGGAATCGGTTATGCAGTAGATGGCGCTATGTGTGAGTATTTTACTTTTCCTGCTACTAACGCTTGGGTGCATCCACAAGATATTGATTTAGATGTAGCGGCTATTTTCGATCCTTTCGGCAATGCGGTACATACTGCATTGCAGTTCCCCTGTTTGGCAGAGGATGTATTAGTGACGGGGGCAGGCCCTATCGGTATTATGGCTGCGTTAGTGGCGCAATTCCAAGGTGCACGGCATGTGGTGCTTTCGGATATTTCCGAGGAGCGGTTAGCTTTAGCGCGCAATTTAGGTATTAAGCATACGGTTAATGTGGCTAAACACGACTTAAGTAGCGTTTATGAACAGCTAAATATGAAAGAAGGTTTCGATGTAGGCTTGGAAATATCAGGGGCAGCTCCCGCGATTCGCTCCATGATTGATCATATGGTACATGGAGGCCGGATTGCCATGTTGGGTACGCCTGTACAAGATGTTGAGCTGGATTTATCGAAGATTATTTTCCATATGCTTACTTTGCAAGGAGTGACGGGACGGCGTATTTTTGAAACTTGGTATGCGGCTTCAGCACTGGTGAGTTCGGGTCTGGATATTTCTGGGGTGATCACGCATCGTTTCCCGTACACGGAGTTTGCGCAAGCCTTCCAAGTAGCGGCAGACGGTAAGTCTGGCAAGGTAGTAATGCACTGGGATTAATTCTTTTAGATAGAAAAATAGGCAAAATAGATTTTGTAACGGGAAAATACAGAGGTAAAAATGGGGAAGAACTATTTGGCAATGCAAGAGCATTTAGCACAAGAACTAGCTATCTTAAAAGAGCAAGGTTTATACAAGGAAGAAGCTGCACTCACCACTGCGCAGTCTGCTCGTATCGGAGTGGAGGACGGCAGAGAAGTGCTGAACTTGTGTGCTAACAATTATTTAGGCTTGGCTGACTCTCCAGATTTAATTGCCGCTGCTAAAGATGCCTTAGATAACTGGGGTTTTGGTATGAGTTCGGTGCGTTTTATTTGTGGTACGCAGACTCAGCACACGAAACTAGAAGCTAAACTGACGCAATTTTTACACCCGCACGCTTTGCCTGGACAGTGGGATACTATTTTGTATTCTTCTTGTTTTGATGCTAATGGGGGCTTATTTGAAACTTTATTTGGGGCACAAGACGCTATTATTTCTGATGAGCTAAACCATGCTTCCATTATTGATGGTGTACGTCTTTCTAAAGCAGCACGTTACCGTTATAAGAATCGTGATTTAGTAGATTTGGAAGCCCAATTGCAGGCGGCAGTAGCAGCTGGGGCACGCTTTAAAGTGATTGCCACCGATGGAGTATTTTCTATGGACGGTTATTTAGCTCCATTGCCTGAGATTTGCGATTTGGCTGATAAATATAATGCCCTAGTGATGGTAGATGATTCTCATGCGGTCGGTTTTATGGGGAAAACTGGGGCAGGCACGCCAGAGTATTTTGGGGTGAGTGAACGGATAGATATTTTAACTGGTACGTTGGGTAAGGCTCTAGGAGGTGCTTCTGGGGGTTACACTTGTGCGCGTAAAGAAATTGTGGATTATTTGCGTCAGCGTTCTCGTCCTTACCTTTTCTCTAATTCTTTAGCACCGGCTATTACAGGTGCGAGTTTGCGAGTCTTAGAGATTTTAGAAAGTTCGGGAGAACTTTTGGAGCGTTTGCAGGAAAACACTCAGTATTTCCGTATGCGTATGGCTGAGGAAGGTTTTGATATTCCGCAGTCTACCCACCCGATTGTGCCGGTAATGTTGGGAGATGCAGTATTGGCAAATAAGATTGCCGATGCAGTATTGGCGCGAGGGGTGTATGTGCGTGCTTTTTCTTATCCGGTTGTGCCTAAAGGTAAGGCGCGTATCCGTACCCAGATTTCTGCGCAGCTCACTCGAGAGCAGTTAGACCAAGCGGTGACGGCTTTTGTGGAAGCTCGCGCAGAAGTCTTAGGAGAAGTGCGCTAGTTTATTTACTGCGCTTTACTGGCAACACTAAGAATGCACCAAAAATGGTGATAAGCCCAGCGGTGAGGTAAAGCCCTGGATAGCCACCTAAGTATTTGAGCAGCATAGCAGCAGTTATGCCGGTAAGCATATTGGTGATTCCTACGGTGAGGGTCATGATAGACATATCTCGTGCGCGAGTAGTGGCATAGGGTAGTACTTCGCTAATTAATGCTTGATCTACAGAAGTGAATGTACCCCAAGCTAACCCGAGTGCAACGGCGGCTACTATTACTAACGGGAAGCTGTTTACGAAAGACATTGCTATAGCGCTTCCGCCTGCGAGGAGAGCTGCGCAGATTACAAATACTTTGCGTCGTCCTAGACGGTCAGACCATTTACCGCTGAAAATTGCCGATAAAACGGTAAATAACGCATACACTAGGGTAAGTATCATTACTCCGTTCCCTGGATTTAGCACGGTGGCAGTGGGACGTAATCCAATATGATCTTCTAGATAGAAAAGTAGATAAAACAGGGTTACATAATTGCCTAGATGTACTACGAATCGTGCAGTAAACACCCAGAAAAAGTCGCGATATTCAGATAGTTTATGTATTTCTTGACGGGTGGAGCGGGCTTGTGCAATTTGAGTTTTTAAGGCAGCGCGTTGGCTTGCTTCTGCTTGGTGTATTTCCACTGAGAGTTTCCAAGTGCCAGAGGCGAGATAAAACAGCATAATGCCGATAAATAACCCTACGATTACTAGGTAGGCTAAACGTAAAGGAAGCAAGGCGGCAGCGATAGAACCGACCACTAATCCTAAAGTGTAGGTAGCGCCCAGAATACCTGATACTATGCCGTATTGTCGTTGGGGGACGGTGTCAGGAGTGAGGGTCAAAATATTGTTGGTGCTGAGCACAGTAAAAAATTGGAAAGCGCTCCAAGCAGCTACGATAGTCCAATAGTTAGGGGTGAAAGATAAAGCCACTAGCATCATAGATGCCCCTAGGATACCGATAATAATCCAAGGAAGCCGTTTACCTAATCGGGAGCGGGTGCGATCAGAAAGAGTACCGGCAAATAAGGTGGTGATTACTTGAGAAGTTCCTCCGATAGTCATCAACCAGCCTAGCATTTCACTTTTATTGCTGGGGTCTAGAATCGACATTTGGGTGCCCAATAAAATTTGGGACGGAGCAGCCCAAGATACGCAGGTGGCAAAGTATAGTAAACCGTAATGTGAAATCCATTTCCGGTTTACGTTAGCGCGCTGGTTGGTGTCTAAAGTTAAATCGGTAAGGCTAGACATTACTGTGTATATCTTTCGTAGATTTCGGTAGTGATAGCGCCTGCATCAATAATTTCTTTAAGCATTTGTGCAGAAGGTTTTATATAACGGTTTAAGGTATCGGGTTCCATACCCACAATACCGAAGGTAGGAATCATGCCTTCAGCCCACTCCCAGTTGTCTACAAAACACCAATGATAGTAGCGAGTAAAAGGTAGACCGCTTTCTATCATGGCGGTGAAGTGGTCAAGTAGATATTGAGGACGGAAACTTTCTGGCCGAGAATTATCTGCACATCCGTTTTCGGTCACCCAAATAGGTAGATGATAACGTTCATGTAGACGTTTAGCTTGTTCAATTAGCCCAGCTGGATAAATTTCCCAACCTAAATCATTAACTGGCACATTCGGGTAAGTGCCGTCTTTTAGAAAAGAACAGGCGGAGCGGGTGTAATAGTTGATACCGATTACATCGCAGTATTTACCCACTTGCAGGTCTTTAGGACGTGGGCCTATTATCGGGTGAAATACCCCAGAGAAACAGGCTTCTTCAATTACTGTATGGAATAAGTAGTTGGAAAGTTTAGTGCTAAAACGATGCAGAATATTGCGGGGGTTTAGAGGTGCAAAAGAGCGTACCGCATAGGCAAAAGTTACGGTAATTTTTCGCTTTGGACTATCTAATCTTTCGTGCAAGAGTTTATAGGCGCGTAGATGAGCGATAGCAAAGGTGCGCAACATGGAAAATACTTTAATTAGAGAGCGTTCTCCTGGTGGGAATACTCCTTGTAAATGCGCAAGAGTGGCAAATACATTTGGTTCATTTATGGTGATCCAATCATCTACAATATCCCCTAAATGGTCGATTACTTTATTGACATAGCGTAAGAAATATTGCACATTATCTGGGTTGCTCATGCCGCCGCGATGTTCAATCCAAGCGGGATGCCCAAAGTGATGTAGGGTCACGAGTGGACGGATTCCGCGTGCTTTCAAGTCGAGGATTTCAGCGCGATAGCGTTCTAAAGCGCTCTCATCAAATTGTTTAGGAGCTGGTTCGATACGTGCCCATTCCACGCTAATGCGGGCTATTTGTAGATGTAATTCTTCCATCAAGGCGTTATCTTCTTGCCAGCGTACCCAATGGTCGGTGGCTGGTTCGGGACTACTACCGTCGGCAATTTTTCCGGGGGTGTTTGCCCACATATGCCAATTGGAGTCTGTGAAATTTCCTTCTATTTGCATGGCGGCAGAAGCTGTGCCGATTAAAAAGTTCACCTTTGAATCTGTCATACCTTCTATTTTAGGGCTTGGGGTGCGTAGATGCTACACACATTTTGTTTTAGCTGGAGTTGCAAAGTGGGGGGGGCAGTAAAGGGCAGATCGTACTTGTTTACTTAAGTTAGCTAGGTGGGAGGGGGTGGAAAAATCAGGGATACGCGGGAAACAGTTTTATTTAAGTCGGCTATATGGTTATAGCGAAAATCATTGCCGAATTTTCTAAATAAAAATAGTGGTGTAGGTCTAAAGATATAAGAAAAAATTGTGGTTATTTTTGGCATGGAATAGTGTTTTTTGTTTTTTACGTGTATCTACTCCTAGTAGTGTAGGGGTGATAATCCTTGAAAATACAAGGAAAATTTTGCGCGGTGAAGATTTTTTTCACTTTTGCTGTGGTAGGCAACTTTATGCTTGGTAAATAAGGAACTGTAATGTTTTGACCTAAGTCCCAGCTACCGTTAGCGCTCGCGCTAGGGTATTATTTTATGCGGAATTATAAACCACAAAGGCAGTGCTGAAACTATTGCAGCCGCTGCTTCTATCTACTCCCAACGAAGGGGAAAGTACATGACGAAGTATGTTTACGGCTTCACTGAGGGCGATAAGGATCAGAAAGATCTTCTCGGTGGTAAGGGTGCAAACCTAGCTGAAATGACTAACCTTGGATTGCCAGTACCTCCTGGATTTACTATCACCACTGAAGCATGTCGTGCGTATTTAGCTGATGGTGCAGTGCCAGAAACTCTAGATGTGGAAGTAACTAAGGCTATTAAGACCGTGGAAGTAGCAATGGGCAAGAAGCTCGGCGATGCTAACGATCCACTGCTTATGTCGGTACGTTCCGGCGCTAAGTTCTCCATGCCTGGCATGATGGAAACCGTGCTTAACATTGGCCTAAACGACCAGTCCGTTCTTGGTTTAGCAGAGCAGTCTGGTAATGACCGTTTTGCTTGGGATTCTTACCGTCGTCTAATTCAGATGTTCGGTAAGACCGTTATGGATATTGATGGCGAACTGTTCCACAATGCTCTACATGGTTTACAGGAACGCAAGGGCTATGCGGGCGACTTGGACATGACCACTGCCGACTTGCAGGAACTAGTAACTGAATACAAGGAAATCGTAAAGACTGCTACGGGTAAGGACTTCCCACAGGATGCTCGCTACCAGCTAGACATGGCGGTAGAAGCAGTGTTCCGTTCTTGGAACACCGATCGTGCTCGTCTATATCGTCGTCGTGAGCGTATTCCTAACGATTTAGGAACTGCAGTAAACGTACAGACCATGGTGTTCGGAAACATGGGTGAAGGTTCTGGTACTGGTGTTTGTTTCACCCGCGACCCTTCCACTGGTCACTCTGGTGTATATGGTGACTACCTAGAGAATGCACAGGGTGAGGACGTAGTAGCAGGTATCCGTAACACCTTAGCTCTGGCAGATTTAGAGCGTCTAGACAAGAAGTCTTATGATGAGCTACGCGCTATCATGGACAAGCTAGAAATCCACTACCGCGATATGTGTGATATTGAGTTCACGATTCAGCGCGGTAAGCTATGGATGCTACAGACTCGTGTAGGTAAGCGTACCGCTTCGGCTGCTTTCCGTATTGCTGAGCAGTTAGTAAACGAACGTTTAATCACTCGCGATGAAGCAGTAACTCGTGTAACTGGTGATCAGCTCACTTCTTTGCTTTTCCCACAGTTTGATAAGAATGCATCGAAGAAGCTCATTTCTAAGGGTATGCCAGCTTCTCCAGGTGCAGCAGTGGGTGAAATTGTACTAAACAATGAGCAGGCAGTATCTCGCGTAGCTGCAGGCGCTTCGGTAATTTTGGTACGTCGTGAAACTAACCCAGACGATTTAGAGGGTATGGTAGCTGCTTCTGGTGTGCTTACTGCACGCGGTGGTAAGACTTCCCACGCTGCTGTGGTAGCACGTGGTATGGGTCGTTGCTGCGTAGTAGGTGCAGAGGATCTAGTAGTAGATGAAGTAGCTGGCACTGTTTATGTAAAGTCGCAGGATGCTACCTACCGTGCAGGAGATATTATCGCTATCGACGGTACCTCCGGTGAAATTTTCGAGGGTGAAGTACCTGTAACTGATTCCCCAGTAATGACTTACATTTCTAAGGGTCTAGAAGCTGGTTTAGCTGCTTCTCCAGATGAGGACACCAAGGAATTAGTAGGCGCAGTACACGCTATTCTTTCTCACGCTGATGAGAAGCGGGAACTTTTGGTGCGTGCTAATGCTGATACTCCAGAGGACGCACAGCGTGCTCGTGAGTTTGGTGCACAGGGTATTGGTCTATGCCGTACCGAGCATATGTTCCTCGGGGATCGCCGTAAGCTAATCGAATCGGTTATTCTAGCTAAGTCTGATGAAGAACGCGAAGCTGCTTTTGCTGCGCTCACTCCGTTACAGGAAGGTGACTTCATTGGTATCTTTGGCGCAATGGATGGTCTATCGGTAACGGTACGTCTAATTGATCCACCTCTACATGAGTTCCTACCAGATTTGACCACTCTTTCAACTGAATTGGCAGTAAAGGAAGCACGTGGTGAAGAACTAACCACTGCTGAGAAGGAACTATTAGTAGCAGTTAAGCATCACCATGAGCAGAACCCAATGTTAGGTCTACGTGGTGTTCGTCTAGGTCTAAAGTTGCCAGGTTTGATTAAGCTTCAGGTGCGGGCAATTGTGAACGCATATGTAGAGCTAAAGAAGCAGGGCAAGGATCCACGTCCAGAGATTATGGTTCCGCTAATTGGTTCGGTACGCGAAATGCAGATTGTGCGCGACTGGGCACTAGAAATTATTGATGAAATTTCTAAGGCATCGGGTATCGAGATTGATATTCCAATTGGAAACATGATTGAGCTTCCACGTGCAGCGGTTACCGCCGACCATATTGCTCCAGAATCTGATTTCTTCTCCTTCGGCACCAACGACTTGACCCAGACTACTTGGGGCTTCTCGCGTGACGATGTGGAAGCATCCTTCTTTAATGAGTACTTCGATCTCTCGGTATTTGGAACTTCTCCATTCGAGTCGATTGATACTCATGGCGTGGGTGCATTAGTACAAATCGGTGCAGAGCGTGGACGTTCCACTAATCCACATCTACACTTAGGTGTTTGTGGTGAACATGGTGGCGATCCAGCTTCTATTCACTTCTTTGCTGAGATTGGTTTGGATTACGTTTCTTGTTCTCCATTCCGTGTACCAGTTGCTCGTCTAGAAGCAGGTCGTGCAGCTATTTCCAATGAGTCTGAGTTAGCTTTGGCTCGTGGTGGAGAGCGTGCAACCACTGCTTAAGTAGCAGTTTTAGCATAACTAAAAGGCGTGGGAGTAGTTATTAAACTACTCCCACGCCTTTTAGTAATACTGCGACTTAGCGGTTATTTTTGTGCTAGATCAGAAGTTAATTTGTTTTAGGTTAGATTTAGTTAGCAAGGATTTTTTGGATCCAATTATAAGTTTGGGCATAAGCGTGATTGCGGGCGCTGGCACGAGAGAAGAAAATATCGTGAATAGCTTGCGGAATAATGCTTACAGTTACTTTAGTGCCCAACTTATTAGTTAATCTCCAAAGTTGTTTTACATCTAGCACTGAGTCGGTTTGTAGGTATTCTTCTCCCCATTCTTCAGGGGAGGCGTGCCGATCAGAAGTCAAAACTAATACTGGCACTTTTATGTCTAAACCTTTAGCCACTTCTGCTTGGGCGTTACGTACAGCCTGCAACCAGCCAGCTGGAATAGGGAAAGAAGGCACTTGCCGATAACGTATATCTGGATTCCAGCCAGTGGTAAGGAAGGGGTCGTTTTGCGGATCTGGTTCTGCAGAAAAGTCAAAGTTAGCTATATGGCCACCGGTCAAACTTTGATGATAATATCCCATGCCGCTTTTAGGGATAATGGTTTGTGGGCGCAGTAGGGCAGTTAATTTTATGAGTGGGTAAAAAACGAAGTTTAATAATGGAGAAGAGTCCATACTCAACCAAGGAGAGTTGAGAATTAGGCCGGTGATACGTGGACTGTGATCATGTGCCCAAATAGAGGTGGATAGGCCGCCGGTGGAATGTCCGTAAAGAAAGACGGGGATATTGCCAGATTCTGCACTGATTACCTTTAGCGCATAACTGATTTCATCATTATAGGAACGCATATTGCTGGTATATCCCCAAGGTTCGTTATGGCGATGAGAACGTCCGTAACGGGCTAAATCTACAGCGTAAAAAGTGCCGCCGATTGCCGAGATAAAGCGTGCCAATTCTACTTGATAGAAGTAGTCGTTCCAGCCGTGTACGGCAAGTACTGCAAATTTACTTAGTTTGGGAAATTCTTGTGGAAAATAGGCAGGAATAGGCATGAAGGGAGATAGTTTACCCATTTGAGGATCTAGTGCGGGTAAGTGCTTAATCACCGTAACTTGGCGAGGGCCTACTTCATCTGGGTTAAGTTCGTGTTGATGACATTGAAAGCCGTCGCCTAATAAATCTGGGTGCCACTCGTATTGCTGCATATTTTTATTATCGAATACGGCAAGCCTGAAATGCCAGTGCTTAACTGCAAAAGTGGATAACTTGTGAAAAGCAAAGGGGATAAGTGTGGGGGAGTCAAACCGGAAGAGATGTGCAGATTTGGAACTAAGGTATAAATTGTGCTGGTTTTAGTTGTATTTGTGATTTAAGATAATTTTGTTAATTATGTTAAAGATGTTCCATTTGGGTAAAAAATTTAGTAGGCTGAGAGTTATCCGTTTCGGTTTAACGTAAGGTTATATATGAAGTGCATGAAAAAGGTGGCAGTAGCAACGCTAAGTGCTACATTTTTGTTGGCTACCCTGCAAATGCCGGTAGCGCAAGCAGAGCCAGAAACTCCTTATATAGAGCCGGAAACCGTAGAAGCGGTGAAAAGTGATGCGCGTGTAGTGCAACTAGAATTAGAATTGGCAAACTTAGCTTCGCAAAGTTCAGCTTTAGAAAATGAGTTAGCGCAAGCCAAAGTAGCAGAACTAACGGCACATAATAAACTCTTAGAAACCATTGAGAAAGCAATGGAAGCACAAGAGCAGTTAGACGCGGCTAATAAATTATTAAACGAAGCGCGCAATGATTTAGCTAAAGTAGCTCAAGCTATGTATCAAAATAGTGCTAGTAAAGTTACGAACGCTGAATACTTATTTGGCGCTGAGTCTTTGCAAGAAGCAGTAAAAACAGAACGAGCTTTCCGTACTATTACTGATACGGTGGAATTTAAGACTGGCAAGTTACTTGCTTTTCAAGTAATTGCACAAGTAGCGCAACAAGAAGCGAATGAACTAGCAAAACAGCAAGAAAAATTTGCTAAAGCTGCTCAGGAAGCCAGTGAAAAAGTAGCAAATAAAGTGGCACAAGTAAACGCTCAATTAGCTACAGCGAAAACGCAACAAGAAGCGCTGATTACCGAACTTGCTAAGCAAAAACAGGTAGATATTAACGCTGAACGACGTCGATTAGCAGAAATTGAGTTAAAACGACAAGAACAAGCTAAGGCTGAAGAAGCTAGACTATTAGCGCAAGCTCAGGCACGGCAAGAAGCAGAAGCTAAAGCTCGCCAAGCCGAAGCAAAACGGCAAGCAGAAGAAGCACAACGGCAAGCTGATGCGGCAGCACAAGAAGCAGCTCGCCAAGCCGAAGAAGCTCGAAAAGAAGCGGCTAAGCCTGCCCCTGCTCCTGCACCGGCTCCAGCCCCCGCTCCTGCTCCTGTGGCAAGTAGTAGCTCTAAAGGGCAAGAGTTAATTAATTATGCAAAGCAATTCGTGGGTGCTCCATATGTGTGGGGTGGTACCACTCCTTCCGGTTGGGATTGTTCTGGATTTGTGGGTTATATTTATCGTCAGTTTGGCTATAATTTACCGCGCAATACCGAACAAATTTTTGCCGCCTATCGACATAAGGAAGTGCCAGCTTCCCAAGCTCGGCCAGGAGATGTAATGTACTGGCCAGGTCATGTGGCACTCTATGTGGGTAATGGGAAAAATCTAGGGGCAAACACCCCCGCTATCGGAACAGTAATTAGTAATAATTGGGGTAATCCGCGCTATTTACGGATTTTGCCATAATGCCCTGACGAGAATCTGCGTCTTGTCATACTGCGCTTATAAGTAGAGTTAGTGTGTTATTTATTTTGTGAATAGATAGATACACGGGTGCAAATGCATATTTTGCGCTAATAGTTTCCGCATTTTAATTAATATTGTGTGGGGTACTAATGTCGAAAACATTAGTACCCCACACGATTAGTAACTTTATGAATTTTAGTGCTCGTAGTAGCCAGCTGTTTTGGCTCGCTCAAAAGAACGCTTAATTTCAGCTTCTGCTTCAGCTCTGCCTACCCAGTGTGCGCCTTCCACCGACTTGCCTGGTTCTAGATCCTTATACACCTCAAAGAAATGCTGGATTTCAAGGCGATGAAATTCTGAAACGTCCTCAATTTCGGTACGCCAAGATGCACGCTGATCTCCTGAAGGCACGCATAGTACTTTATCATCGCCTCCGGCTTCATCAGACATACGGAACATTCCTAATGCGCGACATCTAATCACACACCCAGGGAAAGTAGACTCATCTAGAATAACTAGTGCGTCTAGCGGATCGCCGTCCTCTCCTAGCGTGCCATCAATAAAACCGTAATCATCTGGATAACGGGTAGAGGTGAACAGCATACGGTCTAGGCGAATTCGTCCAGTTTCATGATCCAACTCGTATTTATTACGGTTTCCCTTGGGGATCTCAATGGTTACGTCGAATTCCATGAGCTTCCTCCTCTGCTTTGCATAATGTGCAAGTTTAATACCCGTAGGCAAATAATGGGATAGATGAACTATCTGGTGTATAGATGTAAAGTATTTTACATAAAATAAACGCCATAATAGTGGTTGAAAGGCCTAAATTTTATGCACGTTATCAGTTTTTTCTGATTTGTGTGTGGGAGAATTTGCGTATGCAGAAAAAATCTGTGGTAGCTATTACGCTATTGTCTTTATTTACGGGCTATATATTGGCTGATGTTAGTGATGTAGTGCCAGGAGTATTGACGGTAGGAGAAATTGAAAATGCTCCTTTGCCTTACCCTGAATTACAAGTTCCTTCCCCAGAATTTGCTGACTTTACCACCTTAAACCAAGATGTCACATGGGATGCACCCCCAGCTAATGAACAGCAAATTGCGCAAGCATTAACTGAACTAGCCGCAGATCCGGCATTGGCAGGAGATACTTTAGGGGCAATCGTAATTGATGCACTAAGCGGGAAAGTATTAGCCCAACACCACTCTGAGCAGGCATTAAGCGTGGCGTCTTTAACCAAAATAGCCACAGCAGTAGCTTGGTTGGAAAGTTTTAACCCAGCTCATCGTTTTACTACCAGTGCCTATCAAGTAGATAACACAATATACGTAGTGCCCAATGGGGATATTTTATTAGGAATGGGAGCGGGAGATTTAACTGCAGTAAATGGTCATGCAGGTTTGCAGGATCTAGCTGAGCAAATAGCTGAAAAAATAGCGCAAAACGCACAGCACACTCAAGATCCGGTATTGCAAATTGTGGAAGGATATTGGCAAGGTACTCCCTATCACCCGCACTTTCCGGAATCAGATATTGCTCCTTGGGTAATGCCGGTGGCTAGTGGAGCAATTAATCGCGCCCAAATAGCAGACTACACTTATCACTCCAGTCCGTTGCAGCAATTAGGAGAATCCTTAGCTACCCAATTAGCAGAACAAGGGGTTGCAGTGTCGGGGGTGCAGGTAGTAAAGATGGAGAAACAAGAGAGAATAAAACTGGAAAAGTTACCGTTATTAGGTGAAATAAAATCTGCCACACTGAGTGAAATCACCGCTTTGATGCTCCAAACTTCCGACAATAGTTTGGCAGAAGTAGGCGGAGCGCTAATAGCGGATAAAGCTGATTTTTCCCCAGATTTTGCTGGAAGTAGCGCTGGAGTGCAAGCAGTTTTATCTCGTCTCGGTTTAACAAGTGATACTTTGAGTTTGGTAGATGCTTCCGGGTTGAATTTGGCTAATAAAATGTCGGCACAAGATGTTGGGAATATCTTGCACTACTTATGGCAATGTCAGCAGTGTAAAGCTAAATCGGCAGGAGCTAACTTAGCGGTATCACAAATATCGGGAACTTTAGCAGGGAGATACCACGGGGTAGGCTTGACTGCTAATATTCATGCTAAAACTGGTACTCTACCCACTGTGTCGAGTTTGGCAGGTTATTTACTTACTAAAGCAAATCGCCCTCTGATTTTTGCGGTAATTGTGAATCACAGGGAAGAAACTGCCCCCGAACCAGTACGGGCCGCTATTGATTCAGCTCTGACAAAAATTACTGTAAATAACTAAGGATTTTTCCTACACTAGATGTAGATAGTGGTTTTAAATTAGAAAACGGCAGGTTAAGATGCGAAAAATAATTGCCCAGCATAAACGGCTAATGGGAAAATACTCTAGTTTACCTGCTGTAGATACTGTGCAAGCTCAAGCTGAAATAGCGCTATTACATTCTTTAGCAGATGTGGTGCCTCAGGCAGTGGGAGAATTTTGTAAACTACCTCAGCAAATTGCAAAGGCTAACGCTTTCCCAGTTAAAGCAGTAGATAGGCGACGGTGGCTAGAATTTATGGGGTATTTTTTAGATACCGTCACTGAAAAATCAAATCTGCCACTATCTGGTTTAGCTCGTGCTAATACTTTGCAGGTATTGCGCATTTTTAGTAGTCGCATTATGGGACAGTTCAATCCGTTTTCGTTAGAAAATAGCGCTACGGAGAGAAAATATCCTCCTACTCTGTATTTGCTTGCCCCAAACATTTCCGCTTTTACCGCTCGCTACGATTTAGAATATAGTGATGTGGCACGTTGGGTGTATGTGCATGAATTTACTCATGCATTGCAAGCTGCAATAGCTCCTTGGGTACCAGATTTTATTTTAGAAAATACCACTATTTTATTTAGTCAAAACCAGGAAACTGAATCGCATGAAGCTTTACAAGCTAAAGACCGTCTTACCTCGGTTATGACTATTTTAGAAGGTCATGCTGAATATGTGACTGATCATATTGATAAAAGCGTAATTCCTGGCAGAGATGAAGTTAAGGAAGCCTTGAATCATAAACGTACACATGGTCATAAAGGGGAAAAGCTTTTAGCTAAACTATTCGGGTTTGATAAAAAAGTACAACAATACCGGCAAGGTAATCATTTTGTAGCTACCGTAGTAGACAAAATTGGTATGGAGGGCTTCAATCGTGTTTGGGAAAGCCCAGCTATGCTGCCTAGCGTGGTTGAGTTAGCTGCTCCAGAATTATGGATTAAACGAGTAAGCGAAATTTAATGGCATTTTTGCACCCAGTAATTTCCCGTTCTCGTCTTGTAATTAAAGACGTTTTCGCTCAATTGCCAGCGGATACCCCGATTCTACTAGCGGTATCAGGCGGGGCAGATTCTTTGGCTTTAGCTAGTGCAGTTAGTTTTGTAAATAAAAAAGCCAAACGGGTAGTGCAAGCTTTAGTGGTAGACCACCAGTTGCGCCCAGAGTCTGAAGCAGAAGCCCAAACAGTGCAAAAGTTATTAAGCACTACTTTAGATATTCCTACGAACATTGCTACCGTAGAAGTAACAGGAAAAGAAGGGCCTGAGGGGGCGGCACGACGCGCTCGCTATACGGCGTTAGCGCAAGCTGCTAAGGAATTAGGTAAACAGGTAGGAAGCGCTGACCCAGCAGTAGTATTTTTAGGGCATAACGCTAATGACCAGGCCGAAACAGTGCTGTTAGGTTTAACTCGTGGCTCAGGGGCTAGATCGTTAGCGGGAATGACGGCGGTGGGAGTTTTACCGCTTGATGAACAAGTCCCGATGCGCCGTCCTTTGCTAGATTTTACACACGCCCAATTGCAAACCATTTGCCAAGAGTTAAATTTGCCGTACGTGGAAGATCCTAGTAACGCTTTAGATGGTAATTGGCGTACAGCACAAGGAGAGCCACTATTACGTGCTCGTATTAGGCATCAAGCTATCCCGTATTTAGAAGAAATTTTAGGTACAGGTATCAGGCAAGCACTAGCGCATACTGCCACTTTATTACGGGCAGATGAAGAAGCGCTTTCTGAATTAGCCCAGCAGGCTTTAACACAGGTTTGTTTAAGTGTTACAGAATTAGAAGATTTAGGTTATAGAGCCAATCAACTCGTGGTGCGTTGCAAAGAGCTAGCTAAATATCCGGTAGCAATTCGCGGTCGCGTTTTGCGTCAGGCTTGTTTGCAGTCGGGTGCTCGGAATGGGGAACTAGGTTTCAGGCATCTCACTGCTCTTGATAAACTAATTATTAGTAACGATAACCAGAAAGAACTACAACTCCCGGGAATCGTTGCAAAAAAGCGGCAACATTTGCTGGAATTTACCAAAACTCTATTGGAGGTCTGAGTGGAGCTTAAAGACACTGGTACTGATATTGAAAAAGTACTTGTCAGCAAGGAAGAAATTGATGCGCGTCTAGCAGAGCTAGGGGCACAAATTTCACAAGATTATGCAGGTGAAGATTTACTACTCTTGGGCGTATTAAAAGGCGCTGTAATGGTAGTGGCAGATCTTGCCCGCCAGATTTCAGTACCGCTAGCTATGGACTGGATGGCGGTATCTTCTTATGGTGCAGGCACGAAATCCTCGGGAGTGGTGCGTATCTTGAAAGATCTGAATGAAGATATTCAAGGACGAAACGTGCTAATTGTGGAAGATATTATCGATTCGGGTCTTACTTTGGCTTGGTTGAAGCAGAACTTAGAAGGCAGAGGAGCAAAAACCGTGAAAATTGCTACTCTTTTGCGCAAACCAGAAGCTCTAAAAGTAGACATTGCAGTAGATTATGTAGGATTTGATATTCCAAACGAGTTTGTGGTGGGATACGGTTTAGACTATGCTGAAAACTACCGTCACCTTTCTTTCGTGGGCACTTTAGCTCCGCACGTTTACGGTGGCTAAAGTTAAACCCAAGCAAAGTTTAGCGTTGTTAAAGACGTAAAATAACAAAGTTAATAATGAAAGTTACTGCTTAATAGCTGCTATCAAGTTACTGTGAAAAAAACTTTTAGCAGCTATTAAGGAGTGGCTGGTGCAGATAAAGGAAATAGTATTTATGGGTGAAATGCCACAGCAGCCAAGAGCGGATCGAGCTACTCTCTCTGCAGGCGAACAGGTAACGGAGGTATCGTTACCAGATATGTCGCGTTTAGCAAAAAACGAGGAGCAAAATAGCCGTACTGGGCGGGATACTAAAGGTAATTTCAGAAAAGCACCAGCAGATAAAGACGCAAAAAAGTCGCGCCGGAGTCGCTTTTTACAAGAGTTGGAACGCTTAGAGCAGGAAAGCAAACAAAACGACTCGAAAGGTTCGGCTAAACCACCGGCCACGAAACGGCGGCGATTTATAAGTTTTGGAATTGCTTTGCTAGTAGCAGGATTAGCTACGTTCTGGTTTTTTAATCCAGGTGGTTTCACTTCGATTAAAACTTCAGAAGGTAAGCAAGTATTAGCAGGGCAAAATATCGACCGCGTACAAGTAACGGACGGTACTCAGTTAGTACAAGTATGGCTAACTAAAGAATTTATACCCACTAAAGCAGACGGCTCTAAAATGCGGGCCACTAAGAAAGTGCAATTCCAATATGTACGTCCGGAAGCAGAAGAAATTGCGCAGTTAGTTGTTAAGGCAAAAACTAAGAACGGTTATAATTCTTTAGTTCCACAACAATCTTTCTTAGGTTCACTCTTCACTTTGCTGCTACCAATGTTGATTTTATTGGTAGTAATCGTGTGGTTATTCCCGCGTTTACAAGGCGGTATGAGTAATTTTGGAAAAGTAAAACGGGAAGCCTGGCATACGGATCGGCCAACGGTCACTTTTGCAGATGTAGCGGGCGCAGACGAAGCAGTGGAAGAACTGCGAGAAATTAAAGAATTTATTGACTCCCCAGAAAAGTTTGAGAAGATGGGAGCACGTATTCCTAAAGGCGTGCTTTTGTATGGCCCTCCAGGTACAGGTAAGACTTTACTGGCAAAAGCTGTGGCAGGAGAAGCTGGAGTACCATTTTTCAATATCTCTGCTTCAGAATTTGTGGAAATGTTTGTGGGTGTGGGTGCTTCGCGAGTTCGTGACTTGTTTGAGAAGGCAAAAAAGAGCGCTCCGGCCATTATTTTCGTAGACGAAATTGATGCTGTGGGTCGTAACCGAGGCTCTGGTATTGGAGGCGGTAATGATGAGCGAGAACAGACTCTAAACCAGCTCCTAGTAGAAATGGACGGCTTCGATGCGCACACGAATGTGATTGTAATTGCGGCTACTAACCGTCCAGATGTGTTAGATCCAGCTTTGCTCCGTCCGGGACGTTTCGATCGGCAAATCGGAGTAGACGTGCCCGATCTGAAAGGACGCGAACAAATTCTTGCAGTACACAGTAAAGGCAAGCCTTTAGCAACAGACATTTCACTATATAGTATCGCGAAAGGAACGCCTGGTTTTTCGGGTGCTGATTTAGCAAACTTGCTTAATGAAGCGGCTTTGCTGGCTGCACGGCGTGATCATACCGTGGTTGACGAAAGTGATATTGATGAAGCAATTGATCGTGTAATTGCAGGACCACAGCGGCGAACGCGCGTAATGAATGCTAAAGAAAAACGCATGACAGCTTATCATGAAGGTGGTCATGCGGTAGCAGCTGCTGCGCTTAATCACACTGATCCGGTCACTAAGGTTACTATTTTGCCACGTGGACGTGCATTGGGTTACACCATGGTGATGCCAACGGAAGATAAGTTCTCCACTTCTCGCAATGAACTATTAGACCAGATGGTTTATGCCATGGGCGGTAGAATTGCAGAAGAAATTGTGTTCCATGATCCGTCTACTGGAGCTTCTAACGATATTCAAAAAGCTACCCATATTGCACGCAAGATGGTATTAGAATACGGTATGAGCGCGCGCGTGGGTACGGTACGACTAGTGCCAGATGATTCTGATCCTCTCACCCGCGGAGGCGGAGGTAATGGCCGTTCTTATTCGGAAGATCTAGCTAAATTAGTGGACGCAGAAATTGCGCAATTACTAGAACAAGCTAATCAAGAAGCATGGGAGTTACTGAATCAAAATCGCGATATTTTAGATCAGTTAGCGGCACTTTTGCTAGAAAAAGAAACCGTATTGGAAAAAGAACTCACCCAGCTATTCCAAGGCATTAAGAAAGCGCAACCACGTCAGCAGTGGCTATCTTCTCCGGATCGCCCAGTATCTGACTTACCACCTGTGCCTTTCCCTGACGCAGAGGGTGTTGATAAGGATATTGTGCAGCCAGAAGAATCAGCTACCCCGCTTTCCGATATAGGAGGAGAGACAAATGGCCAGTCCGCTCAACAGTGATGATATGGTCAGTGGCAATGATGCGTTAAAATCGCAGGAATGTGCCACGGCAGTGCCCATAGCAGAAGTAGCGCACGATTCAATGGCAGAGCATTCTTTGACACAAACCCCTGCACGCGTTTATGACGAAGCCGGGGTAGAGAAAGCAATCTATGATTTCTTAGTGGCGGTGGGAGAAGACCCACAGCGAGAAGGGCTGCGGGAAACTCCAGCTAGAGTGGCACGCGCCTATCGGGAAATTTTTGCTGGTCTACATACTGATCCGAATCTAGCTCTGCAAACTACTTTTGATATTGGGCATCAAGAGCTGATTTTGGTGCGAGATATTCCATTTTATTCTGTCTGTGAGCATCATTTGCTGCCTTTTTACGGCACTGCTCATGTGGGATATATTCCAGGAGCAGACGGGCGAGTTACGGGGCTTTCCAAATTAGCTCGTATTGTGGAAGCCTATGCGCGCCGTCCGCAAATTCAAGAGCGTATTACCACGGAAGTAGCTACCGCTTTAGAGCAAAACTTGCAGGTTAAAGGGGTAATAGTGGTGATTGAAGCTGAACATATGTGTATGGCTATGCGTGGAGTGCAAAAACCGGGTTCGCGTACTGTGACTTCTGCTGTGCGGGGAGTGCTACGGGAGTCAGCTTCGCGTGCTGAAGCCATGAGCTTAATTATGCAAGGAAAGTAAGGCCATGAACACGCAAGTAATGGGCATTCTAAACGTCACTCCTGATTCGTTTTCCGATGGAGGAGCTTGGGATAATGCCCAAGCAGCTATTGCGCATGGGCTATCTTTGATTTCTGCTGGTGCAACTATTATCGACATTGGGGGAGAGTCCACCCGTCTAGGTGCAAGAGCAGTAGATCCACAAACAGAATGGGAACGTATTGCACTACCTGTTAAACATTTAGCTGAGCAGGTAACGGTGTCGGTAGATACTTATCATGCGCAAACTGCTATTAAGGCAGTGGAGGCGGGAGCACAAATCATTAATGACGTTACTGGCGGTCGTGCAGATGCACAAATGTTTGCTACCGTAGCTGAATTGGGATGCGATTATGTATTGCAACATAGTCGAGGGAATTCACAAACTATGAATGATTTAGCTTCCTATCCGCAAGGAGTGGTAGCAGAAGTAATAGCTGAATTATTAGCGCAACGAGAAAAAGCTTTAGCGGCCGGTATTAAAGTAGAGCAGATTATTTTGGACCCAGGTTTAGGTTTTGCCAAACTTGGGGAGCAGGATTGGGAACTGTTAGCGGGTATTGAGCAGCTACAAGCCTTAGGGCATCGAGTATTAGTAGGGCCTTCTCGTAAGCGTTTTGTGATGGCAATAGCCGGAGCTGAATCTACTCCAGTTCAGCGGGATACTGCTACAGCAATGTTGGCAGGCTGGTTGAGTCAGCAAAATGTGTGGGCAGTGCGTGTGCATAATGTGTCGGCTTCTGTGCAAGCAATTAATGCGATAGCTAAAATAAATCGGCTACAAACCGGAAAACTCCAATAAAATTAGGTAAAGAAGCGCCAAAGGAGGATAGCTCATGGGTATGCAAACTGATTGGATTAAGCTGACCGGAGTGACTGCCTGGGGTACGCATGGCGTTTTAACTACCGAGCATCTGACCCCGCAGCCTTTTGTGGTAGATGTGGAATATGAGGTCGTGACGGAGCTGGCTTACAAAAGTGACGATATTGCTTACACGGTTTCTTATGCGCAAGTGGCACAAATCGTGGTAGATAATATCACGGGTGCGCATTGTGATTTGCTAGAAACTTTAGCTCAGCATATTGCACAAGATGTTCTGCGTTTAGGAGTGCGGGAAGTGGTGGTGCGGGTGCATAAACCGCAAGCGCCCATTGAACACACTTTCCAAGATGTGAGTGTGCAAGTACGTCGTAGTGCTCTTATTAAAAAAGCGAATGGTTCATTTGAATACGTATTAGGCTTAGGGGCGAATTTAGGGGAGTCTAATAAAACTATTGAGTTAGCAATAAAGGCACTAGAAGAATACGAGGTAGAGGTATTAAGGGTGTCAAGCCTGTATCAAAGTATGCCTATTTTGCGTCCGGAGCAGGAAGTGCAGCCCGATTATTGTAATGCGGTAGTGCTAGTGCGCACTTCTTACGCTCCTTTGGAGTTTTTAGAGCAAGTTGCACAGGAAATTGAGTTTCAGTTTGGACGAACTCGCACGGAATCTTGGGGCGCACGTACTTTAGATATAGATATATTGCAGGCACGAAAACGCACTATGCAAGGTCAATGGGAAGAAATTATTAGTAGTGATGTGGAGCTAACTTTGCCGCATCCGCAAGTGAGGGCACGCCGGTTTGTGTTGGAGCCTTGGTTGGAGATAGAGCCTACGGCAGTGGTGGATGGAGAATCTTTAAGCAGTTATCTGCCCGCTACCTTATACCAAGATTTGCATAAAATATCCGCAGAAAATAAGGGAGTAGATAACAGATGAGCAATTTACAGCCCCTAAACCCTACTCCAGATCCGCGGTCAAACCGTCCTATTGGAACTACTTCTGGGTGGACATTGTGCACAATTATATTGGTGACGGGAGTAGTTGCGTTTTTGGTGATGGATTTATGGTTACTGCATGGAAATAACCCCGTACTTATTCCAGCGGGAAGCTTTTTAGTATTGCTATTAATGGCTGGAGTTTTATTAGGATTTGGGCAACAAATTCGTCGCTACAAACAAGGAAAAGGCAAAATCACCAGTATTTTTGCAAGCCGGATTTGGTTGCTTGCGCAGGCTGCTTCCCGCACGGGAGCTATTTTAAGCGGAATAAGTGCTGGTATTTTAGGGTCATATCAGCTAGCGCCTGACACCGTATTTTTATGGGAACAAAGTAAATACTTTGCCTTGGTAGCTTTTTCTGCATTGTTATTTTGTGCGACGGGATGGCTGGTGGAGTATTGGTGTCGTGTAGATGATGATCCGGAAAATGAAGGCAAAGAAACAGATAATACTGGTTATTTGCAATCTAGGTGTTGAGTTGCGAAATTTAGCTCTGTATATGTGAGCAGGTTAAATACCGTTTTAGGAAAATGAGTAGAACAATACTGCTCGTTTCTTAATGCTAAACTGGATAAGTAAGTTTTTAATCTAACTGAAAAGGGACAGCATGAAACTTGTACTGGGTTCAGATCTGGAATTTGTGCCAGTAGATGCAAAGTATTTTCGAGTACTACGGATTAGTTCAATGATTTGGACTGCAGTGTTTTTCTTGCCGTCTTTAGCAATTGTGTTACTGATTTTGCATGAAAACAGTTTTACTTTCCCGAGTATTTTATTTCTATTAATACCGCTGACAATTCTAACACTGGGAATCTGGGGGCTTTATATCGCTAAGCGACGTGCGCGTGCTTTAGGATATATCGAGTTAGATGATGAACTAATTGTGCGAAAAGGCGTTATTTTCCAAAAAATGGAAGTAGTGCCTTATGGCAGAATGCAACAAGTTACCATTAATGCTGGCCCGTTATTAAATCGCTACAAGTTGGCAGAAATTAAACTTTTAACGGCGGCTATGGGAAGTGATGTGACTATTCCTGGACTATCTCGTGCAGAAGCAGAACATTTACGGATTAAGCTAACTGAGTTGGGCACAGCTCAAATGGAAGGTTTGTGAGAACTAAGTTGGTCGATTCGGTAGAAAAAGATACAGATTTAACTGTGGATAGTGCAGAAAAAATGACAGAAAGTGCCGCGTTGGCATTTAGTGCAGATAGCGCCACGCAACTTACCCCTCAAGATTGGCATAAGTTACACCCAATTACCCCGCTAGCCCAGTTGGGTAAATTTTGGTTAGCTATTGTCTTGGCTTTGTTTGCCTTTATTTCTAATATGGTAGAAACTGGGGCTATTTCTGATATTAAGGAAGTTTTTACTAAGTTTGAGCGCTTGGAGTACGTGGCATTAATTGTGTCAGGTGTTTTACTAGGAATTAGCTTGTTGGTTGTGCTATTTTCTTGGTTGGTATGGCGCAAGATGAGTTATGCAGTAGTGAACTCAGGGGTACATTATCGTACTGGTATTTTTTTTAAGAAGCATGCTCAGCTAAGATGGGACCGCATTCAAACTATCGAAATTGAACAGCGTCTTTTAGGACGGTTGTTTGGTTTAGGAGCAGTCAAAATATCTTCTGGGGCTGGCGATGAAGATGTTAGTTTAGAGTTACTTAAACTTGCACAATGTGGTAAGTTACGAGCTGAATTATTGCGTATCTTGGAGTTAGCACGCCAAGGTTTACCGTTCCAAGTTGAATTGCAAGCAGACGGTTCGTTTGCGGCTAAAGTAGATTCGGTTGATGCAGAAGTTTTAATGGCTGCTACGAGCGCCCAGCCCATGCGTTTAGAAGACATGAAGATGCAGGTATTCACTTCCGATACTGCTCCGCATTTAGACGCTGATGATTTAGCTGATGATCAGTTAGTATATGAGCTACCTTTAAGTAGAGTTATTTTAGGGAGCTTAGTTGATAGTCGTACTTTAGTGATTATCTTTATTTTCCTGCCTGGTTTCTTATTGCCTTACTTATTAAACTACAGTGGCGTTAGTATTATTGCCTTGATTTTTGCGGGATTTTCTTTATTTACTACGCTGTTTGGCATGATTAGTGCCGAGTTTGGTACGCGTATTTATGTTTCCGATAATGGTTTACGGAAGCGCTCTGGATTATTAACAGTTAAAACACGTACTTTCCCGCCACAAAGAATTCATGCTATCCAAATAAACCAGCCGATGTTGTGGCGTTGTTTCAACTGGTGGTCTATTAAAATTGCGGTCGCCGGGGAAGGACTCTTAGAAGAAAATACCAGTGTAAATACATATTTTGCGATGGCTTGTAAGCCGGAAGAAGCCTTGCGTTTGCTTTGGTATTTAATCCCTGACTTAGGAGCTGAAGATAATCAAGCGCTTCTAAAAGAAGCGTTAGAAGGACGCAACTCTGGGCAGTATTTCCAAGGCACTTCTTCGTCTGCTCGCTGGATTGATCCAGTTACCCATACTGGTAAAGGAATATACGTAAACGAAAAGATATTTGCAGTGCGTTTTGGACGCTTAGGGCGTACAGTTTCCTTAACGTTACAAGACCATATTCAGTCGATGTGTATTGAAGCTGGCCCGTTAGATCGCAAGCTAGGTTTAGCTACTCTACAGGCTAATATCGTCCATAGTGGAGTGGTGTCTATTGCAAGTAATTTGCCCCGCGAACTATTAGAAAAAGTTTTATGGCAGCAATCTGTGCTTACTCGTGCTGCGCGGGCAAAAGGAGTTTCGGAAACTTTGCAAGAATGGAAGTTACGAGTAGGTTTTACTAAGTGATAACAACTGGTCGAATGGGTATCGGCATAATTTCTGCCGGTAAAGTAGGAGCAGCACTTGGTAGTGCATTACGTTCGCAAGGGCATGCCATTATTGGGGCATATGCTAGTTCCACAGCTTCGCAAGAACGCTTGGAAAGTATGCTACCTGGCGTACCATCTTTGCCAATAGAAACCATTGTGGAACGTGCCGAAATGGTGCTCTTAGCAGTGCCAGATGATGCTTTAGCTCCTTTAGTGGCAGGTTTAGCAAAGCTCGGTGCTTGGCAAAGCGGACAAATTGTAGTGCATACTGCTGGCAGATACGGAGTGCAAGTATTAGATCCGATACGCTCTAGTGGAGCTTTGCCGATTGCTTTGCATCCAGCAATGACGTTTACTGGCACCTCTTTAGATATTGCTCGTCTACAAGGTTGCCCGTTTGCAGTAACTACCAGTGCAATGTTGCAACCTATTGGCATGGCGCTCGCTGCAGAAATGGGAGGTGAGCCAGTGGTGATTGCAGAAGCAGACAGAGCCAGTTATCATGCGGCTTTAGCTCACGGTGCCAATCATGTGGTGACGTTACTAGATCAAAGCCGCAGAATGCTACAAGAACTAGGTATAAGTGAGCCAGGTAATTTTTTGCGTCCCCTTATTCAAGCTGCTGTAGAAGGAGCTTTAAATTCAGGTGATGCGTTATTGACTGGCCCAGTAGTGCGCGCTGATTTAGGCACTTTACAGGAACACCAACAAGCTATAAAAGAGCTGAGTGAAAATTGTGTAGAGTTAAGCGCACTGCCTGCTACTTACCATGCTCTTTTAGCAGCTACTGCTGTTCGCGCTCAGCAACGAGGGGTTTTAAGTGCTCAGCAAACGGCAGAATTATTAGCGTTAGTAGCAGAATGGGAAAGTGATAAATAAATGCAGGTAGTAACCACGGTAGCTGAATTAAAAGAGGCATTGGCTAATCTTTCTCCTCAGCGAGCTTTAGTGATGACGATGGGTGCTTTGCATGAGGGACATTTATCGTTAGTGCGTAAAGCTAAAGAATTAGGGCAAGCAGTAGTGGTGTCTATTTATGTAAATCCATTACAATTTGGGCCAAATGAGGATTATGCAGCTTATCCGCGTCAGTTAGCTCAAGATTTAGAGTTATTAGCGCCTTATGATGTAGATGTTGTATTTGCTCCTAGTGATGAGCAAATGTATCGGCGCACTCCTTTAGTGCGCATTGATCCAGGGCCAGTTGCCACTATTTTAGAAGGTAAGACCCGTCCGGGGCATTTTGCGGGGGTATTACAGGTGGTACATAAAGTATTCAACTTGGTACAGCCGCGCTGGGCGATTTTTGGGCAAAAGGATGCGCAACAGTTAGCATTGATTCGTACCATGGTGACAGATTTAGATATGGACTTAGAAATTGTGGCTGCCCCAATTAGGCGAGAATCTTCTGGTCTTGCAATGAGTTCCCGCAATACGTATTTATCTGCGGAGCAAACAGAGGTAGCGCAAAATTTAAGTAAATCTTTATATTATGGGCAGCAACTAGCCACGCAAGGCTGGTCTGCTCCTCAGATTGCGCAAGCAGTGCGTGAGTATCTGGGGGAGTATTCGGAAATAAAAATAGATTATGTGGAAGTAGTAGACCCAGAAACTTTCTTGAGTTTAACAGCTGATTATCGCGGAAATGCGCAGATTGTGCTGGCAGCTTGGGTGGGAACTACTCGTTTGATTGACAATATGGAGGTTGTAATTGGCTGAGCGAATGCGCACTATGATTAGTGGGAAAATCCACCGTGCTACGGTGACGGGAGCAGATTTGCACTACGTAGGTTCAATCACGATAGACCAAACATTGTTGCAGGCAGCCGATATTTTACCTGGGGAAAAAGTAACGGTAGTGAATGTAAATAACGGGGCACGACTGGAAACTTACACTATTCCTGGTACTCCCGGAGCAGGAGAAATTGTCTTAAATGGAGCAGCGGCTCATCATGTTTCTCCTGGAGATTTAGTTATTATTATGTGTTATGCGCAAGTGCCAGATACGCAAGCTGCTTCTTTTGAGCCTAAAGTAGTGTTTGTAGATGAAGCAAACAAATTGGTGGAATTAGGTACACAACCTGGTTTAGTGCCGTCAGACGCCTCTGGTTTGCACTCCTCTGGTATTGAGATTGTGCGTAACTAAAATTAAGCAGATAAAAACTAGCAACGGCAGATAAAGCGCGATATTGGTTATTTCGACTAATATCACGTCCCAAAATATAGTATCTAAAGGCGAAACTATATACCCTGATTAGAGTGAACACTATGAATGAGAATTTGCATCCTATTACTGATGACACTTCTGACCAAATTCAGGTACGTAAAGATAAGCGAGAGCGTTTCTTAGCTTCAGGTAGAGAACCATATCCAGCAGAGCTACCTATCGATACCACTATTGCCGAAGTTCGTGCCAAGTTTTCCCAAGTAGAACCAGGGGAAGAACTGGACGAGCAGGTGGGAGTGGCTGGCCGAGTAATGCTGATGCGTCCTTCTGGCAAGATTGCTTTTATTACTTTGCAAGCTGGTGACGGGTCCCGTCTACAGGTAATTTTCTCATTAGCTAATGTGGGGCAAGAATCCTTAGATTCCCTAAAAGTAGATGTTGATTTGGGTGACCATATCTTTGTACAGGGTCATGTGGGTGCTTCTAAGCGTGGAGAGCTATCGGTATTTGCTCATTCTTGGTTGATGGCTGCTAAGGCTATCCGTCCTTTGCCAAAAACTTTCGTAAATGAAGATGGCGTGGAGATGTCCTTGAGCGAAGAAACGCGGGTGCGTAAGCGTCATTTAGATTTGATTACGCGCCAGAGTGCGCGCGATATGATTAGAATTCGCGCAGCTGTAATGCGTTCTATCCGTCATACTTTTGAGGCGCGTGATTATATCGAGTTGGAAACTCCTATTTTGCAGGTGTTGCATGGGGGTGCGTCTGCTCGTCCTTTCACTACCCACATTAATGCTTACGATCAAGATTTATATTTGCGTATTGCAACCGAGTTGTATCTGAAGCGTGCTGTAGTGGGTGGAGTGGAGCGTATCTACGAAATTGGTAAGAATTTCCGTAATGAAGGCGCTGATTCTTCGCATTCTCCAGAGTTTTCCGCTTTAGAAGCTTATCAGGCTTATGCAACTTACGATACCATGGCACAATTAACTAAAGATATTGTGCAAAATGCTGCGCGAGATGTGTTTGGTACTACGGTAGTTACTTTAGCAGATGGTACAGAATATGATTTAGGTGGAGATTGGGACGAAATCTGCCTGTATGATTCCTTATCCGAAAAACTTGGAGAAGAAATTACGGTAGAAACTCCACGGGAGCGGTTGCTAGAAATTGCGGCAGAGCACGGCATTAAAGTAAAAGAATATGCGGTCAATGGCAAGATTGTAGAAGACATTTGGGAAGAATTAGTGGGTGACCACTTGTATCATCCTACTTTTGTGCGTGACTTCCCAGAGGATACTTCACCGCTTACCCGTGGTCATCGCACCAAGCCTGGTTTGACTGAAAAATGGGATTTGTATATTCGGGGTGTAGAAACGGCTACAGCTTATTCCGAGTTGGCTGATCCAGTAATTCAGCGGGAGCGTTTAACTGCTCAGTCTTTAGAAGCAGCTAATGGGGATCCGGAAGCTATGCAGTTAGATGAAGATTTCTTAGAAGCTATGGAGCAAGGCTTCCCTCCTGCTGGAGGCATGGGAATGGGCATTGATCGCTTATTAATGGCTTTGACAGGATTAGGCATCCGAGAAACTATTGCGTTTCCGTTTGTGAAGCCACAAGGTTAAATAACGGCTTTGTGTTAGAGATACGGATGTGCGGTAAGTGTTTATCGCTAGTATCTAAATGACGTTGTTGCTAATAAATAAATATAATTGAGGTGGGTGACTCGTTAGAGCCACCCACCTCAATTATTTGCTATTTAGTCTGATATATTGCCACTAAATTAGCGTACGTCCTCGTCTACCCAGTCGAAGGTGCGGGTAACAGCCTTCTTCCAGAGGCGTAATTGACGATCGCGCTCTGCGGTGTCCATGGAAGGTACCCAGCGCTTGTCTTCTTGCCAGTTGTCGATAACGTCCTGCTCGCCAGACCAGAAGCCAACAGCGATACCAGCGGCGTAAGCAGCACCGAGAGCGGTGGTTTCTGCTACCTTAGGCTTAACTACTGGTACGCCTAGAATATCTGCCTGGAACTGCATGAGAGCAGAGTTAGCGGTCATACCGCCGTCTACACGTAGTTCTGCAAGTGCCACACCAGAGTCAGCGTTCATTGCTTCTAGTACTTCAGCAGTCTGGAAAGCGGTAGCTTCAAGTACTGCACGAGCAATGTGTCCCTTGGTGTTGTAACGGGTTAGACCTACGATAGCGCCACGTGCGTCGTCCTTCCAGTATGGAGCGAATAGACCAGAGAATGCTGGTACTACGTATACGCCACCGTTGTCTTCTACGGTATTGGCTAGGTCTTCAATTTCTGGTGCGGAGCTGATTAAGCCAAGCTGATCGCGTACCCACTGTACTAGGGAACCGGTTACTGCGATAGAGCCTTCTAGTGCATATACAGCTTCCTGCTCGCCAATCTTGTAGCAAAGGGTGGTTAGTAGACCATTTTCGGAGGTTACAGCTTCGTTGCCGGTGTTGATAAGCATGAAGCAGCCTGTACCGTAGGTGTTCTTTGCCATACCCTTTTCAAAACAAGCCTGACCGAAAGTAGCAGCCTGCTGATCGCCCAAGTCACCTGCGATTGGGGTGTCGATGATTAGGGAGTTCTTAGCTCCGTATCCGTAGATTTCGGAGGAAGAACGAATTTCTGGCAACATCGACATTGGTACGCCCATGTCTGCACAAATTTGTGCATCCCATTCTAGCTTGCGTACATCCATTAGCATGGTGCGGGAAGCGTTGGTAACGTCGGTTACGTGTACGCCGCCGTCTACACCACCGGTAAGATTCCAGATTACCCAAGTGTCGGTATTACCAAATAGTAGGTTGCCGGCTTCTGCCTTTTCACGTGCGCCTTCTACGTTTTCTAGAATCCACTTGATCTTTGGGCCAGAGAAATAGGTGGCTAGTGGAAGTCCGCAAACTTCCTTGTACTTGTCGTTGCCAGCATCTCCTGCTAGTTCACGTACGATTTTATCGGTACGGGTATCCTGCCAAACAATGGCGTTGTAAACAGGTTCGCCAGTGGTCTTGTCCCATACCACAGTGGTTTCACGCTGGTTGGTTACACCAACAGCAGCAATCTCGTGACGGTTTACGTCAGCTTTGGAAAGGGCAATACCAATTACTTCGCGTACGTTGTCGCGAATTTCAATTGGATTGTGCTCTACCCAACCAGCCTTTGGCATGATTTGCTCATGTTCCATCTGTCCAATGCTTACGATTTCACCAGCATGGTTGAACAAAATAGCACGAGAAGAGGTGGTGCCTTGGTCGATTGAGAGGATGTACTTCTTTTCGGTCATCTTTGACCTTGCCTTTCTATGATTATTTTTTACCTAGGTGTTTATTGACCTAGTAGGTTAAGTGTAGCAGGGCCAAAGAGGATTGCCGCTACTATTGCACCTAGGATAGGACCTACAACTGGAACCCACGAGTAGCCCCAGTCCGAACTACCTTTACCTTTAATTGGAAGGATTGCATGCATGATGCGAGGACCGAGGTCACGAGCTGGATTGATTGCGTATCCGGTAGGGCCACCTAAGGAAGCGCCGATTGAGAATACAACGAATGCTACAGCTAATGGGCCAAGTCCTGACTGAGTGTAACCAGAAACCAATACCCAAGTGATTAATACGAAGGTACCGATGGCTTCAGTCACGAGGTTCCAACCTGCATGACGGATTGCTGGGCCGGTAGCGAAAGTTCCTAGAATTTCTGCTGGGTTATCGTGCTCATCGTAGTGTTGCTTGAAAGCTAGCCAAGCAATAGTTGCACCAGTCATAGCACCGAGTAGTTGTGCAGCGATGTATAGCATTGCATGGGAGAAAGTAGCAGAAACTCCAAGCGCGAACTCCTCATACCCTGCTACTAGCTGGGCGATAGTTACTGCTGGGTTTAAGTGTGCTCCAGACTTCCAAGCTGCATACACTGCTACGAATACTGCAAAACCCCAGCCGAGATTGATTAGTAACCAACCGGTTTGGAATCCTTTAGATTTGGTGAGCAAAGTAGTGGCAACTACTCCGACACCGAGCAGGAGGAGCAGCGCAGTTCCAAAGAACTCGGATAAGAAAATAGCACTCATTGTGTGCCTCCATTTTTCTATCTGATGGAAAATGAATTAAGGGAAAATCTGATTACGCTAGAACCGATTCTCTCCATCGCTTCCTTGCGACATCAGATATAAGAAAATGATTACATAAAAAATTAGAAAACAAGCCACAGATGCAGAGCAATGGGCGAACGTGCACAAAACAGTTAATACTGTGATACAAATGTGCGAAAAGGGGTTGTGTTTGTGTAAACACAACCCCTAACTTATACAAAACGCACCCCAATCTACCGTCAGGGAGGGGGAAGATAGATTGGGGTGCGCGGCTCTAAAATAAGCGCGTGCTTAAAGAAAAATCAAAGTTTTTACTTTTTGTGCTTTTTCTTTTGTGGGAGTTCTTCCCACGGTATTCCACGCACTTCCGTCGTGCCAGCTAATCCTAATGCATGGTGGATTAACTGCACTGGGTGGATTACTTCTGAGCCTGCTCCTTTACGGATTTGCCAACGACAAGTTTCAGTTTCGCAGGCAGCTAGTTCTGGATTGGTAGCTTTCACCATATCAAACAGAGGCTTACCAATCTTTTGAGCAATCTCGTACTTTTCTTTCTTTAAGCCGTAAGTTCCAGCAATACCGCAGCATTGCCGTCCCGATTCAATTACCGTCACTCCAGGAATAGTTTCCATGAGGCGAATGGCAGGTTTGCCGATGCCTTGAGACTTTACCTGGCAAGGTTGATGGTATGGAATAGTGAGATCGCGTCGGTCTAGGCGTTCTACAGGGAATTCTCCGGCGTCAATTAACTCTAGGAGGAACTCGGAAGTTTCCACGATACGCGAGCCCACGTCAAGCAGTTCTGGATCTTGCAATCCCATAATTTCGTGCGCTTCGTGTCGTAGCATACCTGTACAAGAACCAGAAGAAGAAATAATGGTTAAATCTTTACCGGCTGCACGTAACTGATCGCATAGTTTGCGTACTGACTTAGCGGCATCCTTAAACAAACCATTAGATTGTGCTGCCAGACCGCAACACCCTTGACGAGGAACGATTACTTCATAGCCGATTGCTTCTAATACTTCTACAGTGGCTATGGAAGTAGCTACCTCAAAATAGCCACCGGCACAGCCGTGGAAGAATACAATTGGGCCTTTCGGGAAAGGACCAGTGCGTTCTTTTTCATGCTTACGCCACCACATAGGGAAGGATTGGAAACGTGCTTTAGGAACAGGAGCTTCTGCGTGTACTCCTACCACTTTTTCCACAATCTTACGCACTGGTTTATTGGCAAGTACGGCATTTGCGATAGGTGCAAATGGTTGCATGAGCTTACCTTCTAGCTCAGTGCGGGTGATGATACGATCCCGCAATGGCATCCGGTCTGCTTTCATTACTGCACGTGCTTGTGCATTCATTTCGGCAATTTTTACGCCTTGTGGACACACGGTGGTACAAATACCACAGCCAGAACAATAATCTAGGGAGTAATCTACTGATAGGCCAGAACGGAAGCGTTCCGCTTGGGGGCCAACGAATTTAGGGCCTGAGAAAAGAGGAGTGACTTCCAAAACAGGGCACTGTGATTCACAGATAGTACACTTAACGCAAGAGTCAAGGGAAATACGAGCCAAGGAGGCTTGTGCCCCTTCTAATAAGTTGAGGGTAGACATTACTTGGCCTCGCTTTCTTTCCGAATAATTGCCTGAGTTAAAGCATAAGCACTTCCTAAGGCGATACCTTCACCTGATTTTTCTTCCCATTGCAGAGCGCCACCGAGTACCGTGCCTGCTAAATGCAGATTATGGAAAAGTACTTTGCCGTTTTCGTCCACTGGATTCATGTCGTGATTAGCAGCTACACCGGCACGGAAAATACCTTCTGCAGCAAAGTCTTTACCAGGAATTTCGGGACGGTAGAGCGGTAAATCAAACACAGATTCATGGATTACTAAATTTGTGTCGCGGGATAGGTTGCCAGACTCAAAACCGCCACCTGCGTGCACGATGTAATCAGGGTGCATTACGGTAGTACGTCCCGCGCGCTGGATTTTAATACCCGTGATTTTATCGCCTTCGGCTGTGTAGCCCGTAGCAATCGCGTTTAATTGAATGTCGATGCGTACTTCTTTACAAGCCTGGGTGAGAGTGTCGTTGATACGCCGTCCGCAAATAGAGGGAGGAGGGAGAGGGATTTCTCCTAATGGCGCGTCTAGTTGGGCGCAAATTTCATCCCGTGTAGCAGGATTTAGACCTAGCATGGCGGGAACTAATACCGTTTCTCCTTCTTGCACGTGGGCTTTAATAGCCGCTACTAGATTAGCGCGTTCTGCCTGTGCTTCTGCTGAATCAAAGGTGCGTGCGTGGCTAGTGGAGGAGGCGTCACATTCTTTAGCTTCCCGAATTGGCACGTCTATAGTGATGGCGCGCGCAGTCACATTTACATATGGAGAACGGGAGAGGTTGTCGGCAATTAGTTCTGCAGGGAAATCTTTTAAGCGCCGGAAGCCTACTACCAGTAGTTTCATTCCGTCACGCAGTACGCTGTGTTCCATGGAATGTGGAATTAAAGCCGAGGGGCGTACCGCACCTACTGCTGTGGGCATGAATTTATTTTCGGTAATTTCTTGTGGAGTTACCGGATCAAAGAAATCTAGTTTTTGCGTAAGCCAAGCTGTGCCAGCAAAGGTGTTTTCTGCCCCGATAGCATGGTATGGGTGGTGAGGGTGGCTTTGAGCAAATTCTGTTAAACCAGTTCGGAGGTCTATTACTGGTTCGGTACTAGCGCTTCCTTCTGGCCAGCCTAGAATGTCTACAGTGCCGTTAGATAATAGTAATCCGCCCATGCCTCGCGCCACGATAGTGACGTTGTGCCCAGCTTCTTGGAGCATGAGTGCACTGGAAAGACCTGCTAATCCAGCTCCAATTACTAATACTTTACTCATTGTGCGCTCTCCTCTCCGGTAGTGGGGTTGGCATCTAAGACGGGCTCGTCACGGTAAGTGCCTTTTCCTTTCGGTGGCTCAAAACCGGTAGGGGCGATTCCGTCATGGCGTCCATGTAGGAGGGCAAGATCGCCGGTGGCCATCATGGATTCAGGATTTGGTGCCGGTAAGTGGTCGATGTCTAAGGAGCCGGACAGGATCCACTTATCGAGAGCAGCTTCGCGTAGTTGCTGGCCAAATAGGAGAGGACGCATTCCTTGCTGACGGTTTGCGATAAAGAGTCGTAACATGGTGGAAGTGCGGTCTGCCAAGGCAGCGGTAGAAGCACCTTCTGGTAGGCGAGCTTTAGTGAAGTCGTGCATGACTCCCGCGGCACGCAAGGAACAGAAACCACCTTGGCAAGGGCCCATGCCTACGCGCAGTTGTCGGCGAATGTCGTCCAGGTTAGCTTCAGGCTGCTTTTCTAGTGCTTTTTCAATCATAGAGCGAGTAACTAGCTCACATTCACAAATGATTTGATCGTCCAGACGGTCGCTTTCGCGTTGCTTTAGGCGGTCGGTAATCTTGTGGTTAGGGCGATTGGTTGCACTTGGCACTGCTTCTTGATCGGTGGTACAAGGACGTATATCACCGATTTGTTCACACATATAGTCCACGATATTTTTTGCCATTAGGCGGTAAGTGGTAAGTTTTCCACCGCCGATGGTGAGAATACCGGAAATACCATCTCGGGTAGAGTGGTCGATTACCGACATTCCGCGGGACATATGGCGGGTGTCGTGGGCTGCTACGCGCTTGTCTTTGATGAGTGGACGTGCTCCTGCCCATACGTGGATTGCGCGAGAATTGCGGAAGCCGGGCACCATTGCTTCACCCGCATCCAGCATTTGCTGTACTTCATGATCGGGAATTTCTAGGAAGTCTGGGTCGTCTACTTTTTGATCGGTAGTACCGATAATACAAACGGTGTGACCAGGTACGATGATGTCACCGTCAGCTGGATAGATACAACGATTGATTACGGTACCTACTAAACGGTGGTTCATTGCCACCATAATTCCACGTCCAGGCACTACGTCTACTTGTTCTGCGCCTGCTAGGGCGGCGATTTGTCCTGCCCAAGGGCCGCCGGCGTTGATTACAAAACGGCAGTCGATTTGAATAATTTCGCCGGTTTTTTCGTTTTTAGCTTTGACGGCTTGTATTGCGCCGTCGCGTACAATGATGTCGATTGCGCGATGGTAGCTTAGGATTTCTGCTCCGTAGGCTTTAGCGGATTCTGCTGCTCCCCACGTCATACGCCAGCCGTCTACTGCACCGTCTTCTACTTCAAATACGCGCTTCATGCCTGGGTGGAGGCGGGGTTCGCGCCGGAGCGCTTCTGCTACGGTAATTTCTTGTGCGGGAACGCGTGTATCTTTGGCGGCTTGAAGGAATTTGTCGGCATGTTCTTCGGTGTCGTAAGGAGTTACTACGAAAAAGCCACCAGTTTCTTCTACTGCGTCTGCGTGAATGCGACGCATAATAGCATTTTCTTCAGCACATTCGGTAGCAGAGTGAGGGTCTGATACTACATATCGTCCACCGGAGTGGAGTAGTCCGTGGAATCGCCCAGTGGTTCCTTGGGCGAGATCGGCGCGTTCCAACAACACGGCTCTGAAACCGCGCATGGCTAAATCGCGCACGGTTCCCGCTCCAGTTGCACCACCACCGATAACTACTATTTCGGTTTCTATTCTTCTCATGACCCTCTTCCGCTCTGAAGTTGGTTTTTCCAATTGGTTTATTCTTTATGGCGTCATAGCCGATTGCTTACTTATTAGGTTAAGAGGTGAGAGTTGATTTTTTTTAATCGGATTGGAGATTTTTTTACGATTTGGGAGGACGTGCACGGGTTTTCAAATGGACTGGTATTTTTTTCAGAAAAGTGCAAAAATGGTGGTAGTTCAAGGTAAATTACGAACCGAACCCCTTGCTTAAATCGAGAAAATTTCTCTTGAAATAATCAAAGAGAACAGGTATAAGGGTGGGATTGCTTGTAACTTATTTTGGAAAAAATACATTTTCTTACAACTTAATATGTACTTAATATTTTCTGTATAAAGATTTTGCCACTGGAAGAGAGTGACGGATATGGATTTAGAGCGCACTAACTTAGCTTACGAAGCAGCCGTGATGCACTATGTGCAAGGGGAAACTATGGAGTCAATAGCTCGGCGACTAGGTGTATCGCGCTCCACCGTTTCTCGGCTAGTAAAAAATGCGCGTGAAGCAGGTTATGTGCAGATCACACTCCACCCGCCTAAAGAATTAGTAAATACTTTAGGAGCTAGGATTTCTTCTTATTTCGATATTAATACTCATGTAGTGCCAGTGCCTTTCGGAGCTAATGAAGCCCGTCGCCTCACCTCTGTGGCTACTATGGCAGGAATTGTGGTATCAGAATTAGTGGAATCCAACGCTATTATTGCTGTGGCTTGGGGGAACACTGTATCGGCTGTATCAGATCATTTGGTGCGTAAAGCAATTTCTGGTTGTACAGTAGTGCAATTAAACGGAGCAGCCCACAAAAATAGCACAGGTATTCCTTATGCTTCAGAAATTATGGAGGCTTTCGGACATGCTTATGGGGCTGCGGTAGTGCATTTTCCAGTGCCTGCTTTCTTTGATTATGCAGAAACACGTGACGCGCTTTGGAAAGAACGTTCCATTGTGAGTGTGCGTGAACTGCAAAAAGCTGCTGATGTTGCTGTGTTTGGTGTGGGGGCAATTGAAGGTAAAATTCCGTCACAAGTTTATGCAGGCGGATATTTAACTCCTGAAGAGTTAGGTTCGATTGGGCGTGAAGGCGTAGTAGGAGATATTTGTACTGTGCTATTACGGGCGGACGGCTCTTGGCAAGATTTGGAACTAAATAAGCGTGCATCTGGCCCTAACTTAGATGAATTGCGCAATATTAAAAGGCGAGTTTGTGTGGTTTCAGGGGTGGAGAAAGTGATTCCGCTGTTGGCTGCGTTGCGTTCAGGAGTAATTACAGACTTGATTATTGATGAAGATGCAGCCTCGCACCTAGAAGAACTCGCGCACGACACCGATCGGTTAAGGTATCGTTACCGGCAGTAGGTGAGTGATTAAAAGTTATATTATGTGCAAACTTTTTGAGTGTGCTCAGTCCACTATGGAAAAGAATTGGGTAGGGTGGAGAAGTGGACTTAAGAGGTAAAAAACGAAGCTGGAAAATTTTTTCTCGTGCCGAGCAAACTGACGCGAAGCGTAAAGCTGCCCGCGGGGGTAGGCAAACTCCTAAAACTGTTTCCGTTAGGGATAGCGGTTTAGCTACTCAAAGTCCTAAACGTGCTGCTAGTGCGCGTAGTGTTACTCGAAGCGTTCGATTAAGTGGGGTGGAAAGTAAACGGCCGTTAGCTGGAAATACTCCAAGCGGTAAAAAAGCTGGACGGAGTGCAATCTCGGCACCAGAAAGGCGTTCACAAACAGCTTCTCATATTGAGCCTCGTTTAACTGCGCCGACCAGAATACAGCGCGGAAATGGGGTACAGCGCGCTACTGCACCAGTTTCAGGTAGAACAGCGAGTCGTAGTATGCGGGGTGCTTCTCTACCTCCTGCCACTCGAGGAGTAAATGCTACGAGTGCCTCTAAAGCGCAACTCCAGGGTGTGAAACGGTCTGTTAATACGCCTAAGCGTGTGCCTTTAAGAACGCGCCAAACAGATATGGCTAGTGGCAGCTTGGCGGTTTTGCGATTTTTCCTGCGCTTTATAAAACGAAATCAGAAAATTTTCACAGCGATATTAACTATAATGGCATTGCTAGTAGGTGGTTATTATGCTTGGCTGTATATTCGCGGTTCACTAGATACAGTACAAGCTAAGGTGAGTGCTGCTTCTCCAGCTCAGGCTTTTACCCCAGTGGCTTGTAGTGGAAAAACTATTAGTGCTACTTTTGCGCAAAATGCCCAATATGCGGGGCAAGCAGTAGATTTTAGTTTTGATTTTACGAATACTGCTAAAAAAGTGCCTTGCTATTTTGATCCCGTCCAAGCAAATATTCAGATTAAAATAACTTCCGGAGAAGAACAGGTATGGGACTCTCTGCAATGTAAAGTTTTACCCGAGTCGAAACAATTGTTATTAGACGCGGGACTAAACTATGAGTTCACTTTGCAATGGGACGGTATCGCAGTAAATAGTGCTTGTGTGTCTACTGTGCCAGCGGCGGCAGGAACATATCAAGCTAAGCTGTATGCTTTCGGGGCAGAATTAGGTACAACTGCTTTTAACTTAGTAGATTTACCAGCTCCACCTCCTAGCGCAAATAACAGTGAAAGTGCTGAACAAGGTGAGTAAAACCAATAAGATTTCCTGTGGGGAACTGGGGTAGGCATTGATTTGTTGCTGAAAAATCAGTTTTAACAACCAGCTATTTAATAAATTACACGCTATAGAATATCAGACGAGAGTTAGCTTTCTACTGGTAGCACTGCCGTCATAGCGCTGCGCACATCGCTTACTTGTTTTATTGTCAGGCCGTTAGGGATTTGTATATCGCTGGCTAATTGTGGCACTAGCGCAATTTTGAATCCTAGACGGGCTGCTTCGTTTAAGCGTTGCTGTAGGCCAATTATCGGGCGTAATTCCCCGGTTAAAGACACTTCTCCTAAAGCTACTATGCCTGGAGCTAGGGGAAGGTTTAGTCCTGCTGATACTAGTGCCAAGACTATTGCTAAGTCTGCAGCTGGATCGGTAGCGCGGGCCCCGCCGACGGTGGATACGAAAATATCGTTTTTCTCTAAAGCTTGCCCTAAGCGAGATTGGATAACTGCTAGCATCATGGCTACTCGTGCGTTCTCTACTCCGGCTGTGGTGCGTCGGGGTGGGCCGGCTGGATTAACAGCTAAGGCTTGCACTTCCACTGGCATAGGGCGTAATCCTTCTAAAGTGATGGTTACGCAAGTGCCTGGAACAGTAAGGTTACGTGCTGATAAAAATAGTCCAGAGGGGTCAGTTAATTCTCGGATACCTTTATCTATCAGCTCAAAACAACCTACTTCATCGGTAGCGCCGTACCGATTTTTGACTGCACGGATCATGCGTAAACGGGAGTGTTTATCGCCCTCAAATTGACACACTACGTCTACTAAATGTTCTAGTACGCGCGGTCCGGCGATATTACCGTCTTTAGTTACGTGCCCTACTAGAATCATGGGGATTCCACTGCTCTTGGCAAGGTTTACCAGATTAGCGGTGACGGCGCGCACTTGGGATACGCCACCGGCAGCTCCTTCTACTTCGCTATCTGCTACTGTTTGTACCGAGTCGATGATTACTAAAGCAGGTTGGCTGTTGGCAATATGACCCAAAATTAGGGATAGGTCGGCTTCGGAAGCTAGATAGAGGTTTTCTTGCAGTGCTCCAATTCGTTCCGCACGTGAGCGCACTTGGGCTGCTGATTCTTCTGCACTTACGTAAAGCACAGAAGAATTTTGGGTATTTGCTAGTTGAGCTGCGGTTTTGGCAGCCATTTCTAGTAGTAAAGTGGATTTACCTACCCCTGGTTCGCCTGCCAAGAGAATTACTACTCCCGGCACGAGTCCTCCACCTAGCACTCTGTCTAATTCGCCTACTCCAGTTGAGGTTTTAAGAGAGGCTTGACTAGATACTTCGGTAATGGGTTGAGCAGGAGAGGTGGGAGAAAGGGTAAGTGTTCTACCTTTTTTCCCTGCGCTGGTTTCATTTACACTTCCCCATGTTTGGCATTGTGCACACCTACCTACCCATTTAGTAGTAGTCCAGCCGCATTCGGAGCATATGAATGGAGTTTTTTGTTTAGCCATATTTGTGGTTCAGGTTGTTCAGGTTTATACGCGATCGGCAAAGGCTTCTAATAGTTGAGATTCGCCCGATACGATTAAAATATCACCATTTCCAATCCGTGTTTCGGTGGTGGTGTATTCAAAAGGCTGACCTGGAGATTTTACTCCAATTAGTGTGATGCCGTATTTTTCACGAAGCCTTAATTCTCCTACGCTATAGCCGATTACTTCTTTAGGGGGACGCATTTTTACGATAGTGAATTGGTCTTCCATTTCGATGTAATCCAGCATTCTTCCTGACACAGTATGGGCTACACGCGTACCGGCGTCATGTTCAGGGTAGACGATATGGTTAGCGCCAATTCGTTCCAAAATTGTGCCGTGTTCGCGTGAGGTGGCTTTGGCCCAAATTTCTTTAATCCCTAAGTCTACTAAGTTGGCAGTAATCAGCACAGAGGCTTCTAAAGAAGTGCCTACACCTACCACCACGTGATCAAAAGAGGTAGCGCCCAGTTGCAAGAGAGCTTCTGGGGAACGGGCGTCAGCTTCTACTACTTGGAATTGATGCGACCATTTTTGTGCTAAAGCTGGATCGGTTTCTACAGCTAGTACTTTGTTGCCTAGCTGTTCTAAAGTAGCCGCAATTGCTGAACCAAAACGTCCTAGTCCAATTACTAGCACTGCATTTGGATCATTTTCTTTACGTGCCATGTGTTCTCGTTTCCCCGTTAGTGAAAGGTGTGCTGTTAAAGATTTTACTGTAGTTCAGAAAAGTTTTTTAAGTGAGTTATATTGTGCTGTGGATATTGTAAGTTGTGGACACTGTTTTCCAGTAAGTGGGGGTACTAGCCGATGAGTGGTCGGTCTTCGGGATAACGAATTACGCGCGGACGGGTACGCAGAGCAAGAGCTGCCGCAAACGTCATAGTGCCCACTCGGCCAAGATACATCATAACTATGAGGATTATTTGTGCGCTCGCTGGTAATTGTGCTGTGATACCGGTGCTTAGTCCGCAAGTGGCAAAAGCAGAAATTACTTCAAACAACACCATGCTCAAGGGGAGTCCGGTAAGATGCAAAATGATTAGAGAGGCGCTACCTACTAGCACTGCCCCTAAAAGAGTGACGGAAATTGCCAAGCGGAGAGCTGGATATGCGAGTCGTTTTCCGAAGCATTCCGTGTCTTGATCTCCGCGTGCTTCTGCGATTATTGCTAGGATAAGCACTGCAAAAGTAGTTACTTTGATTCCTCCGCCTGTGCCTGCTGAACCCCCTCCGATAAACATGAGAATGTCTAAAACTAGCCAGGTGGATTCATGCATATTACTTAAATCTAGAGTGGCTAATCCAGAAGAGCGGGCGGTGGTGGCATGAAATGCGGAAGCGAGTAGTTTTTGGGAAGTGTTAAGCTCTCCGAAAGTGGCAGAATTTGTCCATTCTAGTAGGGCGATTAGCGCGATGGAGATGCCAAGGAGTGCAAAATAAGTGGTGAGGGTGAGCTTGGTGTGTAAAGACCAGTTGCGCACGTGAAATTTATGAGTAGCTAAATTAAGAATTACTGGGAAACCAATTGCGCCAATAATCGTGCCAAGGATTACTAGAATGCCAAATCCCCAATTGCCTACAAATCCAGCCAGTCCACCTTCTATGCTCACAAATCCGGCATTGTTGAAAGTGGATATAGCGAAGAAAGCAGAATGTCCTAAGGCTTCTAGTAAGGAGTGTTCGGTTTTGAGATACACCCCTAGGAAAGCAAAAGTAAGGATTAATTCCATAGTGAGGGAAGTAATCACTACCGCCCGTAATAGCAGAGCTACTTCTCCTAACCGTGATTTGGTTTCGTTAGCGGTTAAGAAACGGGAGGTAAAGCCAAGGTGACGGGAAACTGCTAATCCGAGTAGGGAAGCAAGAGTCATTACACCTAGTCCGCCTACTTGTGCCCCTAGAGCAATCACCGTTTTCCCGAAAGGAGTCCAGTAACTAGCAGTATCTACTACAGTTAAACCGGTTACGCAGACTGCACTGGTGGCAGTGAATAGGGCGGATAAAAAGTTAGCTCCCCCAGGGCCGGTGGCGGCAATAGGGAGAGTAAGGAAGCTGGTAATAATAAGAATAAAGCTGCCGAATATGAGGAGAGCCAATAGGGCGGGTGAACGTTTCGCCCAAATATATATTTTATGACGCAATAGTTGATAGTTATCTATGTTGTGCGATGTTGCTACCTTAGTATTTGCTGTCATTTCTCCTCCTTTCTGCAGGGTAGTAGCTGAATTTTTAACTAGGTGAACTTCAGCTAAATTTTAATGCCAAGTGTTAAGAATAGTCTTCTTGGACGAATAGTGAAACAAATGTGACAAGAGGAGCAAAAGTAATTTTTGGTAACAGTGTGCTTAATGAAAAAAATGTTGTATGCTGAAGAGAGTTTCATTTCCTGAAATCATGCTTATGTTTTGGTGAACTGAGGTGTGAATAGGGTAATGAATCAGGCACTATACCACGCAGGTACTCTATCTTTAGTAAGAGAGTGCTTGCAATTACTTAAAGTAATGGTTCAGGAATGGCGCAAACTCCTCCTCCAGCTCCGCAATTTTTAACGGTTGCGGAAGTCGCTGAGATTACTAGAGTTTCTCGGATGACGGTGTATCGCATGGTACATTCTGGTGAATTACCAGCAGTTAGAGTAGGTAGTTCGTATCGAGTTCCCCGCACAGCTCTCGAACAACTACTTGCAGGTGGTATGGGAGAAGAATTCCAAGCTGCTACCGGCAGTTAGTGTTAAAAGTAATGTTTTAGGTAAAATTGCGCCTAATTATTGCACTAGCGTGGTAATAAGGTACTATAACTAATTGTTGTTCTTAAGACTTAAACAAAGACCGCGGAGGTGAACCTTGGGTTCCGTAATTAAGAAGCGTCGCAAGCGTATGTCGAAGAAGAAGCATCGTAAGTTGCTTCGCAAGACTCGCCATCAGCGTCGAAATAAGAAGTAAGTTTTTAAGAAACGGAGTGTTAGCCCATGTGGCTCACTCCGTTTCTTGTTTTATTGTCGGAACGATTAGCCGAGAAATTAGGAATACCTAAAATGCAGGATTGGGGCATTGCACTGTTAATTAGTTGAAAAATTAAAATGAACTAGCTGAGTTACTAAACTGGCACAGCATAAAAACTTATGCTTATTTATGCTCTATAGCGTAGAATTTTAGATAGTTTTGAGCAGAGAGGTGACACAGTGGAAATCACTACCATACATTTGGTGCGTCATGGAGAAGTAGATAATCCGCAAGGAGTGCTATACGGGCGCAAAGCTGGTTTTCATTTAACTGAATTGGGTAATGAAATGGCTAGTGGTTTAGCAAAAGTGTTTGCAGATGGTCATGACATAAAAACGGTTATTACTTCACCGTTAGAACGGGCTATTGAAACAGGCACTCCTACTGCGCAGCATTTCAATCTTCCTTTACAAACTGATGTGGATTTAATTGAAGCTGACAATAAGTTTGAGGGAGTGGCAGTAAATGACAACCGCCTTATTTTGGCTCATCCTCGCTACTGGTCGTGGTACATAAATCCTGCTCTGCCTTCTTGGGGTGAGCCTTATACGGAAGTGGTTAGCAGAATGTCGAGAGCTATTCGTAAGGCTTTAGAAACAGCGCGCGGAGGGGAAGCAGTTTTAGTGTCACACCAGCTCCCGATATGGACCATGCACAGATTTATTGAGGGTAAACCCTTAGCGCATGATCCGCGACGACGGAAGTGTTCTTTAGCCTCTGCTACTTCATTAGTATTTGCCGATAACCAACTTATTTCCTACAAGTATTGGGAACCGGTTGGACACTTACTACAAAAAGCTAGTGATATGGTGCCAGGGGAATCTGCGGCACAGCTAAAGACTTCTTAACCGTATAGCCCTTTAGATTCCGGTTCGCCTTTATCGTCTTTGGCTTTCTTCTTTTCTGTTGGCTTAGCAGAGTTTTGTGGATTGTTTTGTTCGTTTTCTTCTGCTTTGCGCTGTTCATAAGCTCGCCGTCTATTTTGGGCTTCCAGACGCGATAAAAATTCTGGATCATCATCTGGAGCAACCGGCGCGCTATTTTTCCCGCTTTGTCGTGGGAAGTTGAAACTACGATTTAAATCAGGGCTGGTAAGGGGCTTATTGGAACGCAATACTTCTTTATATTTAAACAACAGCCAGAGCACTGCGCCTAATAATGGTAACAACACGATAAGAGCTAACCAAGCAATTTTAGGAACACGCGCGGAAAAATACTGTTTATCAGCATTTGCGCAATCAATGAGGGCGTATATCACTAGCGCAATACAAAATAAAATAATTAGTACTCTCGGCATGATTTGTCCTAACTTCAGTTTCTTCAATCCTACCGGAGGTAGGAAGGAAAAGGAACAGTGTTAAGCACTCCTTAGCGCATAGCGAATAGGTAAAGAAAAATTTAGGTCTGCTTATTAAAGCAGTGCTAGGCTGCTAAGGTAATAAGTGCAGATGCGGGAAAATAGTGGGTGTATATAATGCCGGCACTTATCAAAATCGCGTAGAGTAACTCAAACAAACTAGTAGCTTTTAGTACTTTAATCAGGGAAATCCCAGTAGCGCCTTGCCGGACAGGGGCACTAATATGCCACCCTAGAGGTAGCAGCACAAGTAACGCAAAAAATACTGGATAGCCAAATACCCCTACAGCTGTCCCGGTAACTACAGGTAAAACTAACATTGCTAAGAATAAACGGCGTGCTTTTACTTGCCCTAACTTAACTGCGAGAGTTATTTTTTGGGCAGGAATATCAGTAGGTATATCGCGAATATTGTTTATCATCAGTAAAGCACTAGCTAAAATGCCGATATTAGTGGCAAGTACTAAAGATAAAAATGAGATACTTCCAGCTTGGGTATATAGCGTGCCTAAAGTAGCAGCGTAGCCAAAAAATAATAAAACAAACACTTCTCCTAAAGCCATGTACCCGTATGGTTTACTGCCACCTGTATAAAACCAAGCAGCAGCTATTGCTCCCACCCCTAACAAAAGCAATATCCAGCTTTCAGTTAGGAAAATTAACCATAAACCGGCAAGGCTAGCTAGTAAAAAGTTACTTAAAGCTAGTTTTAGTACCGTTTGTGGGGATAATAAATTTCCGCCAGTTAGACGAGTAGGGCCAGTACGAAATTGGTCGGTGCCACGAATTCCGTCAGAGTAATCATTGGCAAAATTACAGCCAATTTGTAAAAAACTGGCTACGGAAAAAGCTAATAAGGAAGGTAATATTTGGAATTTTTGTTCACTATAGGCAAGCGCAGTCCCTACCATCACCGGAGCTAATGCGGCAGGTAAAGTACGTAGTCGAGCTCCCATTAGCCATAAATGTAAATTAGGCATTTAATTACTCTCCTTTAACTGTTTAATTACAGCTTGGCGTAAAACTTTTCTATTTATTTTTCCTAAGCTGGTTAAAGGCCAATCGGGTAAAAACTGGGTCAGGTGCAGATATTGCCGAGGAATCCAGCCTTTTTCTAAATGACCACTGAGAAAATTTTTCGCAGCATTTTCCTCTAAAGCCGGATCACTAATAGCTAATACTGTTTCTCCCCACCGGGGATGCGGTATGCCTAATACTACTACAGTGCGTTTTCCCCAAGTGCTTAATAAATTCTCTATCACTTCAGGAAAAATAGTGAATCCACCGGAGTTTATGGCATTATCGGCCCGTCCAATAATCTCTAAACCAGTTGAGGTAAACCGTCCACAATCTTGAGTGCGATGGGAGCGTGGCAAGGCGGATAATGAGCTGAAAGCAGGGTTGGGTGCGCCTAAATATCCTAAAGCTATTGTAGAGCCAGATAGGGTGATACGTTGCTGGGAATCTAAGGATATTTGGGTATCTCCAATAGCTTTGCCGTTATAAACACACCCGCCACTTGTTTCCGTCATTCCATAGCTAGTAACTATAGGTAAGTGGAGGGCGTGAGATAAATGTAGGAGGCTAGACGGGGTAGTAGCTCCTCCTACTAAAAATTTACTGACGTTTTCTCGTAGGAGATGAGCAGAAGCAGAGTCAGAGTCAGAGTTGCTAATAGTAGTTGGTGCATTAGTAATTTGCTGTAATACATTAGTTAATTGCTGAAGTTGCGCTGGTACGATTGCGCAATAAATTGCTGGCATTTCAGATCTGTAAGCAGAAATAGTCTGGGGAGTAAGCTGGGCGGTTTCATAGCGGGTTAAAAATTCCTGTAAGGGCGTAACTTGTAAAAGTTTTTCTTGCATAATTGGATAAAAACCGGCATGGAGAGAACGGAAAACGGTTAAAAACCCAGCAATATGGTAAAGCGGAAGTGTATTTATCCATACGCCTTCACCACCTAAATAGTGATGTGTGGCTTGCGTGGAAGCCACTAATGCCTCCCAGCTTAATGCCACAATTTTTCCTTGCCCAGAAGTTGAACCGGAGGTACGTAATAGCACTCCCGTATTCTTTACCAAGATAGGGTCACTTTGAGAAAAAAGACGAGTAACTTCTTGGGCGGCCTTTGTTACTTGCTCATTTGCGGGCACTAGAAAAAGTGGTGGGAGCGGAGTGCCTTGTAACCAAGCCTGATAGTGTTTTTCAATTACGGGAATAGCTTGGCTTTTGGCAACTATATTATCTGCCACAGCAATTACCGTTACTGCGGGATAATCTGCGCGCCTCAGCGATACTGTATCAGTCATAATTTGTGGATATTTAAGCGTAGAAAGGAAAATCAGACCAAACTGGAGCTCGCTTTTCTAAAAAGGCATCGCGTCCTTCCTTAGCCTCTGCCGTCATATAAGCTAAACGAGTAGCTTCCCCTGCAAATACCTGCTGACCGGCTAGTCCGTCATCTGCTAGATTAAATGCAAACTTTAACATACGTAAGGCTTGCGGAGATTTAGTAGCCAGAATCTTTGCATATTCTAAGGCTTTATCTTCTAACTCTGCGTGTGGCACAGCTTCATTTACCACACCCCAATTAGCGGCATCTTGGGCAGAATATTGCCGGGCAAGGAAGAAAATTTCGCGCGCGCGTTTATCTCCTACTTGCCGAGCTAAAAGAGCTGCCCCATATCCACCGTCAAAAGAACCCACATTTGCATCTACTTGCATAAACTTTGCGTGTTCTTTAGAGGCTAAGGAAAGGTCGCACAATACATTTAAGGAGTGACCTCCGCCAGTGGCCCATCCGTTAATGGCACCAATAAAAATCATGCCAGAAGTACGCATGAGTCTTTGTACTTCTAAAATATGGAGTCTACCTACGCCGTGATTGCGAAAATGCTGGGTGGAGTCCTGATGAGCCTGAGTGGCAGATTCTGGAGTGGTGGTAGGGTCGTAGCGGTAGCCGTCTTTGCCGCGAATACGTTGATCACCACCAGAGCAGAACGCCCAACCGCCGTCTTTAGCGGACGGGCCATTGCCGGTGAGAATCACGCTTCCGATTTCCCCTGAAAGTCGAGCGTGGTCGATAGCGTTATAAAGCTGGTCTACTGTTTCTGGTCGGAAAGCATTGCGAACTTCTGGACGGTTAAAAGCAATGCGTACCACGGGTAAATCGTGTACGGCAACTAAATTTTGGGCATCGTCATATTCCCGTTGTACCCCGCGATGGTAGGTAATATCTGCATCTGGAAAGCCAGGAATGGAACGCCACTTTTGTGGATTAAATAGCTGGGAAACTTGTTGAGGAAGTTCAGGTTTTGCCGTATTGATCATAATTATATTGTGCCAGTTTCTAAATTTTTCGTCACTTGGATAGATAGTAGAAGTTATTGCTTAACAATTGTAAATAAACGGGTGGGTAAGAAAACGGGTATGCTTACAGTATGTCTGCGTTAGAATCAGTCTACCCCTATTATTTAGCTTCTTGTTTAAGGAAGTTACCGGCAGCTATTACTCCTTTGCAGGGTTACGTGTTTGATATTCCTATGCGGACAAAATTTCGGGGAATTATGCGCCGTAGTGGAGTTTTGTTAACTAACGGGACGCGCTGGGTGGAAGTATCACCGTTTATGGATTATGCACCTGAGTATGCGGCGCGCTGGTTATTGGGAGCTTTAGCTGAGTTAGCTTGGGGATTTCCGACTGTTAAACGCACGTTAGTGCCGTTAAATATTACCGTGCCAGCGTTAGAGCCTAGTGAAGTGAGTAGCTATTTAGGAGACAAGGATTGGGAGGAGGCACAAAGGGGAGGGGTGCCAGTTACTGCCAAAGTTAAAGTGTGTGAGGCAGGACAAGAGCCTGAGCAAGATTTAGCGCGTTTAGCAGTCGTGCGGGAAAAACTGGGCGAAAAAGGAAAGATACGTATTGATGTAAATGGTAAATGGGATTTAACGCAAGCTAAATATTGGTTGCCACGCTATAACCAAGCAGCAAAGGGTTTGGAATATGCAGAACAACCCGTAGCAGATACAGCTGATTTGGCGCGTTTGCGTCTGTGTATGCAAGTGCCTTTAGCAGCAGATGAGTCGATTAGAATGGCGGAAAACCCGTTTTTAGTAAAAGATTTAGCTGCTGCCGATATTGTGGTACTGAAAGCTCAGCCTTTAGGGGGAGTGTGGGCAGCTTTAGAATTAGCACAAGATTTAGAATTGCCGACGGTGGTGAGTTCTGCTTTAGAAACTTCGGTGGGATTGCGAGCAGGAGCACATTTAGCGGCGGCTTTGCCTGAGTTATCTTATGCTTGCGGTTTAGGTACTTTAAATTTATTGAGTAAAGATGTAGTTTCTAGTGTGAACCATTATCAGGTAGAGCAACATTTACTTGCAATGCAGGTAGGTGATGAGGATTTGGATACTAGATTATCTCAGGTAGATGCTATTGCTTGGGCAGGGTTAGCTACGGATAAAGTGGTGGTATCCCAGTGGAAAGCGCGTTTAGCGCAAATGTGGGAATATTTGCATAGTTTAGGTTTATTGGAAGTAAAACCTGATATTAACTGGCAAAGCTAGTTAAAGTTATAGCTAGGGCAAGATAATGCGGAAGCGAGATTAGGGAAGCAATGATAGAAAAATCCTTAGCGGTAGCACTGCAAACTTTAATTACCTTGCAGGAAAACGGAATTGAAAAAATTATCGTATGCCCTGGTTCGCGTTCTGCGCCCTTAGCGATTGCTGCCCATGCTTTATGGGCAGATAGTTTAATTGTAGAAACTGATGAGCGAGTAGCAGGGTTTTTAGCTTTGGGTATGGGCAAGGCAGGGCACCCTTGTGCGGTAGTAGTAACTTCTGGCTCTGCAGTGGCTAATTTACATCCAGCGGTGGAAGAAGCAGCTTATAGTGGAGTGCCGTTAGTGGTGGTGTCTGCTGATCGTCCCGCAGAATTACGCGGAGTGCAAGCCTCGCAAACTACTAATAATTTGGCAGTATTGGCTGGGTCAGTACGTGACAGTCGTGAGGTGAGTGGGGATTTTCCCCAATTGCGAGCAGTGGCAAATCAGGTGCGGCGTTTGGCGCAGGTGGCTATTGGGCAAGCATATGGTATTTTAGCCGGGCCAGTACATTTAAATGTGGTATTGCGTGAGCCGTTAGATACTCGTTTTAGTGATGAAGAAATTAGGGAGTATGCAAAGTCTTTAACTAAAGGGAACGGGAAGGAGTTTTCCGGACGTCCTCTAAGAGAACAGACGGCTAAAACGGTGATAGTAGCTGGGCCGTCTACGGTTTTTACAGATTTAGAATCTGAGCTTGCGCAAATTGTGGTAGAGGCTAACTTGCCAATTTTGGCAGAACCTAGCAGTATATTTTGGGCTTGTTCGCAAGCTATGCCTAGTCATCCGTTGTTACTATCTGCGCCGTTAGGGGCAGATATTGAGCGGGTGATTGTGTTAGGGCATCCTACTTTAACGCGGGAAGTGGCGACTTTGTTAGCTAATCCTGAGTTAGAAGTTATTGCAGTGGCAGAAAATCCTACTTATACCGATGTTTCTGGTAATGCGGATCAAGTGATTATGCCAGAGCAGTTAGGGCAATGGTTGGATACTGATTTAACTTGGCTTGCTGCTTGGCAGCATTTAGCTTTGCAGGTAAGACGGCAGATCAACCAGTATTTTGGCACACCTCGTGTTTTGGATTATGCGGGAGTGGCTTTTGCTTTAGGTAAAGCAATGCAAAACTATCCGGTAGATACTTTTTTAGCTGCTTCTTCTATTGTGCGGGAAGTAAATTTATATGCGCCGGTGGGTACCAGAGCTTATTTAGCTAATCGCGGGTTGGCAGGAATTGACGGAAATGTGTCTACTGCGTGTGGTGTGGCCTTGGCGACGGGCGCGCCTACTCGCGTAGTAGTAGGAGATTTAGCTTTTTTGCATGATTTAGGTGCTTTGGTGACCTTGGTAGAGCAGGCTAGGCAGATGAGTAGTGCTCCACTTAGATTGCAAGTGGTGGTAATAGACGATGGGGGTGGTTCATTGTTTAGTACTTTAGAGTATGGGGCAGGGCCACTTGATCGTTTTGCGCGCGTATTTCAGGCGAAACGTGATTTTCCTATTGCCGATTTTCTAAGGGCTTTAGAGCAGCAGATAAAAGTGCAGGAGTTTGTTGGAGATGTTTGGCAATTGCAAGAACTCTTGCGGGAAGAAATCGTGGGGGTAGAGGTGTTGTATGTGTCGTTATCTGCTAAGTCTTTGCCGGAAATGCGGGAAAATCGGGCAGCTTTGCGTGCCGAATTACTATCTTTGTGGAGTCATTCCAATTCCCAGGAATTTTCCAGCTAATATTCACGCTAGTTAAAGTTAGCTTTGGAATTATTATTTGCAGATAAGTTTTTACACAGACACTTAATGCTTATAAGTATTACTAGATTACAAGGTGGAATTAAATGTCAGATGAGAAATTTGCGCCTAAAGCTCAGCGTCCAGTGGTTTATGGGGGTGAGTTTGGTAAACTTTCAACAGCAAATGAGGAAGTGCTGGAGGAAAATACGGGAGTAGACACCTTGCCCGTAGCAGATGTGATAAGTCAGGCTAATTCAACAGACCAAGCTACTTCTAATGCTTTTGCTGAGGCGACAAATCAGACAAGTGACGCCAGTGATAATGCGCCTAGTGTTTTCTTGCCGGTGCATTCCACCTCTGAAACTCAAGTAACGCCAGTAATGCCCGTTACTGCTGAGGTAACTACTGGAAAACCGAAGCGTAAGCGTCGCCGTCCTGGCTGGTTCGCGTTAATAGTGGCAGTAGTGGTAGCTTCCCTATTGGGTGCAAGTTTAGGGATGTACGCTGTGCAATTGCGTTACCAAGGGGCGCGTCCAGTAGCGATTCCGGTAGCAGCAAAACGAGTAGAGCCGGTAGTGACTTCACAGGGAGAAACTCCTGATTGGCAGGCGGTAGCAGAAACCGTAGGTGGATCAGTAGTGGCTATCCGCTCCAGCAATGGAGAAACTGGTGGCAGTGGTTCGGGAGTTATTATTGACGAAGCTGGCCATATTTTGACTAATGAACACGTGATTTCTAACGCGGAAGAAATCACGGTAACTCTTGCCGATGGTAGACTCTATCATGCTGATATTGTTGGTTTTGATGCGGCCACTGATTTGGCAGTGATTAGTTTGCGCAATGCGCCAGATAATTTATCAGTGGCAGCTTTAGGAAATTCAGATGAACTGCAAGTGGGGCAAGCCGTCACCGCTATTGGTAATCCTTTAGGGTTGAGTCACACGATGACCACCGGTATTATTTCGGCATTAAATCGTCCAGTGCAAACTGTTAATGCTCAAAGTTCAACAGGTGAGGCTGCTACTGTTTTAACTAACGCAGTGCAAATAGATGCAGCTGTTAATCCGGGCAATTCTGGTGGGCCTGTGTTTGATGCGCAGGGACGAGTAATTGCAATTGCTTCTTCCATTGCTAGTACTTCAACACTAAATGGTTCAGGGGCTGGAAATATCGGTATCGGTTTTGGTATTCCGATTAATTTGGCAAAAAATATCGCTAACCAGTTGATTGAAAATGGTGTGGCTAAGCACGCATACCTAGGAGTGCGTATTAAGGACGGAATTGCTCAGTACGGAAATGAAGCACGGTTAGGAGCGCTGGTGGAGAGTGTAGAGGAGGGAACTCCTGCTGCCAAGGGTAATATTCAGTCTGGCGATGTGATTGTAGGAATTGACGGCCATGCGGTAGTGTCGGCTGCTTCTCTTACTGGCTATGTGCGCCAGTATTCAGCTGGGGATATGGTAACTCTTCGGATTGCTCGTAATGGAGAACTGCAAGAAATAGACGTTACTTTGGCGGTTCGTGCAGATTAACCAGCAGTGGCAGTCTATTTAGGCGTGAAGTGTTTGTTTTAGACACTAAAGGGTGTGCTAGCAATTTGCTTAGCACACCCTTTTGTTTTAATTTATAGAGCTTATGTTTAAGGCAAAAGTGTGGGCTTATGGGAGAGAAGGGGTGAAAGCCTGCAAAATTGGTTGGAATTTTGCTTGAGTTTCTTGTAGTTCATTTTGTGGATATGAATTTTGCATAATGCCACAGCCTGCCCAAGCGTCTAAATTAGTGCTGGAATTTATTTGAGCGCATCGCAAAGCAATAGCCCATTGCCCTACGTCCCCACTGGCCAGCCAGCCTACAGGGGCGCCGTAGCGTTTTCGGTCTATTGGCTCGATTTGAGCAATTAAATCAAGAGCGTTCATGCGCGGAGTGCCGCCTAACGCAGCAGTAGGATGTAACAGTCCTGCTGCGTCTAGTACGTTTAATCCGTTGTTAAGCGTGGCTTTTATGTCGGTAGCTAGATGTATAACGTTGGGTAACTCTAGTATGTAAGTTTGCCCAGTTTGTACTTGTTGTTCTGCTAATACTTCTTGCACTGATTGCAAAGCCAAATGATGTTCAGCCATATCTTTAGCAGAGTTTTGTAATTGTGTACTTAAAGCGGTGATGTCACTGTGGGAAGTTTTAGGGAGAGTACCTGCTAATACGCGCGCCCAAATTTCTTGAGGGTTAATGTGGGTTAAAGGAAGATTATTATGAGTGGAGGCTAATAGTTCCGGAGTAGCTCCCACTAAGTTGTCCACTCCAAACACCCAGGTTTGTGGATACCGTGCGTGTAGCATATAGCCTAAAGTGGAGGGGTGAAAAGGCTGAGTAGTATCTAAATTTATTTGCCTAGCTAGTACTACTTTTTGTGCATTTCCCTCTTTTAATAGACTCACTAACTTGCTTACTCGTTGAGTCCAGGTATCGGCAGAGGGAAAGTGGGTTTCTTGTTTAATCGCCGGCAGGGTTTGGGGAAGCAGGATAGGTAATTGAGAAGAAGTGTGACTGGTAATTTTTACGTTATTTTGTTCATCAGCAATAAGAGTGGCTTGGTTTATTAAACTGCTGGCTTGGATGGCTAAAGTATGTAACGGGGAAGTAGGAGAAAAATGTTGGGCAATATTTTCTACTTTTACCTCAGAGGTAAGGAAAGAAGAATCTGAGTCGTTACTTATATCTAAAACAGTGGGAGAATCTAGGTTTTGGATAAGAGTTACCCAGTTTTCTTCCCCGCGTTTGCCAAAGAGGATTTGGGGCACAAGTAAAGTAGAGCCAGCTGGAGAAGAAGCATGAAAACAAAAAGAGCCAAAGCTGAACAATCCGCTACCGGGTACTTGAGCCGTATCAGTTATTAGTGATTGTGCCATTAATTGTTTCCACCAAGTGCTGGCAGCAGTGAAACGATTGGAGGTATTGGCTGGTAAATCTAGACGAGTAGCAATCCCGAAGCCCACCATACCTTCTGGGTTACGCAACCAAAATTGTGCTAAGTGGGGAAGGCGTAAAAAGTGTTGCAATGCCGGAAGGTGCATAAGTGGCATAGAATGGACTAATAACTGTGGAATGTTCAACACAACTAACGATATTACGCTGGAAAGTGGTTTAATGCGTAACATGAACCGTGCAACTTTAAGTAAGAAACCTGCAGAAATCGCAGGTATGTTTGATGATGTAGCGCGCAATTATGACCTAACCAACACTATATTGACGGGCGGTTTGGTGCATGGTTGGCGCAAAATCACTACCGAAGCATTAAATATCACCCCGCAAATGCGGGTTTTAGATTTGGCAGCGGGGACGGGAACCTCGGCAGTGGAATATTATCGAGCAGGCGCACAAGTAGTGGCTACTGATTTTTCCTCTGGTATGATTGCGCAAGGCAAGAAACGTTACCCGTTTTTAACTTTTGAGCAGGCAGATGCTACTAATTTGCCCTATGCAGATAATTATTTTGATGCGGTTACTATCTCGTATGGTTTGCGAAATATAGCTGCACAAAGTAAAGCATTACAAGAAATGTGGCGAGTAACGAAGCCGGGTGGCACGCTTTTGGTGTGTGAATTTTCTAAGCCAGTAAATAGGGCTTTCGGGCAACTTTACCGCTGGTTTTTACAGCATGGAATGCCAGTTATTTCGCATGTTTTTTCTTCAGATGCGCCCGCCTATGACTACTTAGCTGAATCTATTTTAGATTGGCCAGATCAAGTTACTTTAGCTGGCAATATTGCTAAGGCTGGCTGGGTAGAAGTGGAATATAAAAACTTAACCAACGGTTTGGTGGCTTTACATCGCGCTCGCAAACCACTATAAATTCTAAACTAACTGGTAGCTTTATAATTCTGTTTTGAGAGGAAAACAGTTATAGATGCAACCTGGGTGAGTGAATAATTTAGAACGGTTAAGCTAAACACTTGTGTTTGGGTGGTTCGGTTAGCGAGTAAAAATTTAAACAAAAATTTGAGGGAGTCGGGATAGGCTTCCTCATTTTTGTAGCTGAGATAAGTTTGTGGATATAAGGTGACACATACCTCAGTGTTTCGGGACTTAAGGCGGTATTGTGTTAGGTGTTTCGCATTTGTGGTGAAAAAAATTTTATATTGCCAAAAAACCCTGATTTTTCAAGGAAATTGTAGAGTAGAAACAGGGGAGATGAGGGGTTATTACTATTTTCGACTAGGGACTAACGATTTACGCACATTTATTGTTCCGTAAATATGGAAAATTGGAGGTGTTAGCGACACGTCTATGACGTAAACTTTCATAGGATATAGATATTTTCAACAAGCGGAAGCGGTGAATAAATGCCCCTCACAGAAAAGGCTGATGTACTGATTGTGGGTGCCGGCCCTGCCGGTGCTTCCGCTGCGCATTACCTTGGGCAATACGGCTTACACGTGATTGTATTAGAAAAATCAGCTTTTCCGCGCGATAAAGTATGTGGTGATGGTTTAACTCCCCGAGCTGTTTCTGAGCTACTACGCATGGGATTTACTATTCCCGAAGAAGAAGGTTGGGTGCGCAATTATGGTCTACGAGCTTACGGAGGAGGGCACAAAATTGAAGTGCCTTGGCCAGAACTAAACTCACAACCAAGTTACGGTTCGGCTGCGCCCCGTCTGAAGTTTGACCATAAATTAATTCAGCACGCTCAAAAATCCGGAATTGATTTGCGGGAAAATATGACGGTAACTCGTCCTGCATATGCAGAAAATTCCCAGCGAATTATTGGTGTGTACGCTCGTAATAATCAAAGTGGTGACAAACAAGAACAGTTATTTACTGCTAAATACGTGATAGACGCAGGTGGAGTTTCAGCACGTATTGCCACTGCGGCGGGACGAGAAAAAATACAAAATCGCCCAATGGGAGTAGCTGTACGTACCTATTTTACTTCTCCTTTAGCTAATTCCGACATGATGGAGTCCCATTTGGAACTCTGGGCAGGTAAACCTCGTGAATCAGAGTTATTGCCTGGTTATGGTTGGGTATTTGCAGTGGGAGATGGATTGGTAAATGTAGGTTTAGGTTCACTTTCCTCCACTGCTAAACCCACTGGCATAGACTACCGAGCAGTTTTCCAAACTTGGTTGGAAAACGTACCAGCTGAATGGGAATTAACCCCCGAAAACCAGCATGGGCAAATTCGTTCGGCTGCTTTGCCAATGGCTTTCAATCGTAAACCACACTATGCCGATGGTTTAGCGTTAGTAGGAGACGCAGGCGGTATGGTATCGCCATTTAATGGTGAAGGTATCGCTTATGCTTTAGCAGCGGGACGGATTTTGGCAGAACACATTACGCAAGCCTTAGGGCGTAACACTTCCGCCCAAGCCGAACGAGCTATGCACCAATATCCGGTGGAATTACGTGAAGAATTAGGTGGCTACTACACGCTAGGACGCGGATTTGCCGCTTTGATTGAGCGACCAGAAGTAATGCGTATATGCGTTAAATACGGCTTACCACGCCCCGTTTTAATGCGTCTGGTAATGAAATTGCTTTCAGATGCTTATGACCGACGCGGAGGCGATTGGATGGATCGGTTAATTACCGCCTTGACCAAGGTGGTGCCAAAAGCTTGAATAAGAACTCAATGATTTTAGAAAAAACACCTAAGAACTTGGCTGAATGGAAGTTCTCAAACACGCCAGAAATGCCAAGTCTAACCAAGTCAGCAGGACTGAAAGAAGCGAGGGAGATAAGATGAATCCTTATGTTCCAATTTTGATCATGATTGCCGCTGCTGCCTTAGTGGCATTTGGCGGCTTAGTAGCTTCGGCTATTCTTGGTCCAAAACAATACAATCGCGTTAAAGTGCTTAACTATGAATGTGGAGTGGAAGCCACTCCGGATGGCGGCACTGCGCGTCGCTTCCCTATTAAGTATTTTTTGACGGCTATGACTTTCATTATCTTCGATATTGAAGTTATCTTCCTTTACCCGTGGGCAGTTTCTAATGATCAGCTTGGGTTATTTGGTTTGATTGCTATGGCAACCTTCGTATTGCTAATTACCGTGCCATTTATTTATGAATGGCGTCGTGGCGGTTTGGATTGGAGTGAATAAGTAATGGGATTAGAAGAAAAAATTCCGCAAGGAATTGGCTTAACCTCACTAGAAGCAGTGCTAGGTTGGGCACGTGCCCGTTCTCCTTGGCCAGTCACGATGGGCTTGGCGTGCTGTGCAATTGAAATGATGGCTTTCGGCGCTACCCGTTATGATGCTTCCCGTATCGGCATGGAAGTGTTCCGTGCTTCGCCTCGTCATGCCGACTTAATGATTATCTCGGGACGGGTGAGCCATAAAATGGCTCCCGTAGTACGCAATATCTATGATCAAATGGCTGCACCTAAATGGGTAATTTCTATGGGTGCTTGTGCCTCTACCGGCGGTATGTTCAACAACTATGCGCTAGTACAAGGCATTGACCATATTGTGCCGGTAGATATTTATTTACCTGGTTGCCCGCCTCGTCCAGAAATGTTGATTAACGCGATTTTTGAGTTACGTAACCAGTTAATGGAGAAAGCTCCAATTGGAAAACACCGCATTGAGATGTGTAAAGCTGCCGAAGAAGCTGCTTTGCGGGCTGAACCAATTGAATTGCAGAAAGGACTACTAGCATGAGCGAACAGCTAAACGACTTAGTAGTAGCTCCTAATCAGGCAGGAAATGGTGCAGTAGGGGCAGAAAGTTTAGGCTTACGCACTGGAATGTGGGGAGTACACGGCAGTGCCGACACTACTGGTTTTAGTGATTTCAGAGAAGAAATCAGTATTTCCGCGCCAGCTACACGTCCATATGGCGGATGGTTTGATGAAGTAGTAGATATTCTTATCGAGTTACTTAATGCCAATGGTTACGATCCAGCTACTGTGATTGAAAAAGTCGTGGTAGATCGGGAACAATTAGTAATTTTCGTGCAACGGGAACGGATTCAAGAAGTAGCACGTTATTTGCGCGATGACCAAGATTTGCGTTTTGAGATGTGCCTTGGAGTTTCTGCCGTCCACTATCCACATGATAAAGGACGAGAACTACACGCTTATATTCCATTCTTCTCCATCACGCACAATCGTATGTTGGCTTTAGAAGTAGCAATTCCAGAAGCAGATCCGCATATGCCATCCCTAGCACCTATATATCCGGGTGCTGACTGGCCAGAACGCGAAGCATTCGACTTAATGGGAATTATTTTTGACGGTCATCCAGGTTTAGCGCGCTCTGCAATGCCTGACGATTGGGTAGGACACCCACAGCGCAAGGATTACCCGCTAGGTGGTATTCCAGTTGAATATAAGGGCGCTGTAATTCCGCCACCGGACACTCGGAGGGAGTACAACTAATGGTAGAAGTAATGCCACGGGCAACTAAAGCCTTTGTAGAAGATCCTAATGCTAATTATCCGGAGTTTAATGCAGTAGGTGGCGACTGGGCACAAATTGCGAAAGAAGCCGAAGAACTAGGTGAAGAGCGCATTGTGGTTAATCTTGGCCCAGTGCATCCAGCTACTCACGGCGTGTTGCGTTTGCAAGTAGAACTAGACGGCGAAACCATCGAAGAAATTCGTGTAGCTACTGGTTTTTTGCATACGGGTATTGAGAAAAATATGGAATACCGCACCTGGACGCAAGGTGTAGCTTTCTGTACGCGCATGGATTACTTAGCTCCAATTTTCCAAGAAGTAGCTTACTGCTTAGCAGTAGAGAAACTGTTAGGAATTACTGAGCAGATTCCAGAGCGTGCTAGTGCAATCCGAGTATTGTTAATGGAACTTACTCGTATTAGCTCACATATCGTGGCTATTGGTTCTGGTGGTAATGAATTAGGTGCTACCACCATGATGACCTTAGCTTTCCGGTTGCGTGAAGATATTTTGCGTATCTTGGAAGATATAACTGGTCTGCGTATGAACCATGAATTTATTCGTCCTGGAGGAGTGCTAGAAGATATTCCTGCAGACGGTATTGAATACATTAAAGATAAGCTACCTAATATCCGCAATACCATTTCGGAAATGCAGGATTTGACGATGGCTAATCCTATTTTCAAGATTCGCCATGTAGATGTAGCAGTTTCTCCGCTATCTTCTATGATGGCTTTATCTATGACTGGCCCGTCGGTGCGCGCCGCAGGAGTGCCTTGGGACTTACGCAAGACTCAACCATACTGCGGATATGAAAAGTATGAGTTTGATGTACCAGTAGCGGATAAAGCAGATGCTTACAATCGTGTATTAATCCGTTTTGAAGAGTGCTATCAATCTTTGCGTATCATCTACCAAGTATTAGACCAGTTAGAAAAGACTGCTGGGGAGCCAGTAATGGTGGCTGATAAAAAAATTGCATGGCCAGCTCAGCTTTCCATTTCCACGGACGGACAGGGGCAATCCTTAGGGCACGTTCAAGAAATTATGACTGAATCTATGGAATCTCTAATTCACCATTTCAAGTTGGTAACAGAAGGTTTCAGAGTTCCCCCTGGACAAGTATTCCAGCTGATTGAACATCCTAAAGGGGTGATGGGCGTGCATTTAGTTTCAGACGGAGGAACTCGTCCTTACCGCGCGCATTTCCGGGATCCTGGTTTTAATAATTTGCAGTCTTTGAGCGTAATGGCAGAAGGGGCAATGTTGGCAGATACTATCGTAGCGTTAGCAATGATTGACCCAGTGATGGGAGGGGTGGATCGCTAATGTCAGAAAATTACAGTCCAGAAGTAGAAGCGCGGTTACGTGTCGATGCGGCAGCCGTAATTGCGCGCTATCCCCAATCCCGTTCGGCAATTATGCCGTTATTGCATTTAATTCAATCCGAGGATGGCTTTTGCTCGCCCCGCGGCATTGTATTAGTAGCAGATATTTTAGGGCTAACTCGTGCCCAAGTATCTGCTGTAGCTACTTTCTACTCCCAATATCGCCGTCATCCTAACGGAGAATACAACGTAGGAGTATGCACCAATTCCCTATGCGCAGTAATGGGTGGAGATATTATTTGGGATGAACTTACCGAATATGTGGGCGTAGGGCACGATGAAACTACCGCTGATGGAAAAATTACCTTAGAGCGTTTAGAGTGCAATGCAGGTTGCGATTATGCGCCAGTAATTATGGTGAATTGGGAATTCTTTGATAATCAAACCCCCACTAGCGCCAAACAAATAGTAGACGATATTCGCGCTGGTAAAGACATTCACCCCACACGCGGAGCAGATAAAGTACATACTTTTAAAGAAATTGAACGTGTATTGGCCGGTTTTGAGGACGGGCACGTAGATGAGGGCGTAGGAGCGGGAGAAGCATCTTTACGTGGCTTGCGTATTGCCCGAGAAAAAGGTTGGACAGTTCCACAACCTAAGGAAGGAGCAGCCCAATGACAGAATTTACTGGGCCGGGGCTATTAGCACCTGTTTTGAGTGATAACTGGGATCAAGCTCGTTCTTGGACATTAGAAACTTACCGCAATGGTGGTGGTTACCAAGCATTAGCTAAAGCTTGGGAATTAAAATCGCAAGATGAAGCTGCTATTACCAACCTAGTAAAAGAATCTGGGTTGCGTGGACGTGGCGGAGCTGGCTTCCCAACTGGTCTGAAATGGTCGTTCTTACCAGTGCCAGATGGTGGTCCACGCTATCTGGTAGTAAACGCAGACGAATCAGAACCAGGTACTTGTAAAGACATCCCGTTTATGATGGCAAATCCGCATCTGCTAATTGAAGGCATGGCTATTTGTATGCTGGCAATTGGTGGTAATCACGGATTTATTTATCTACGTGGTGAAGTAGTACATGTTTATCGCCGTTTGTTAGCAGCAGTACGGGAAGCTCGAGAAGCTGGTATTCTCGGTAAAGGTTTAGGACCAAATAAAGATTACGATTTAGACATTACCGTACACGCAGGCGCGGGCGCTTATATTTGTGGTGAAGAAACTGCTCTGCTTGATTCTTTAGAAGGTTTCCGCGGTCAGCCGCGCTTAAAACCACCTTTCCCAGCAGTGGCTGGTTTGTACGCTCGCCCCACAGTAGTAAATAACGTAGAATCCATTGCTTCCGTGCCAGGTATTATTAAGCACGGTGTGGAATGGTTTACTAAGATGGGTGAAGGCACGCAAAACTCGCGTGGGCACGGGTTATTCTCGCTTTCGGGACACGTGAAGAATCCTGGACAGTATGAAGCACCTTTCGGAATCACCATGCGGGAATTAATCGACTTAGCAGGCGGTATCCGTGAAGGTCACGAGCTTAAGTTCTTCGTAGTAGGTGGTTCGTCAGTGCCTATCTGGACTGCTGAACATTTAGATATTCCATTGGGATACGAAGAAGTAGCAGGGGGTGGATCGATGCTGGCCACTCGTGCAATCCAGATTTTTGACGAAACCGTATCGGTAGTGCGGGTAATTTCGCGGTGGACTGATTTTTATCAGCATGAATCTTGCGGTAAGTGTACTCCATGTAGAGAAGGTACTTTCTGGATGCGCCAAATTATGCACCGTTTAGAACAAGGTAAAGGTCAGCCAGGAGATGTAGATTTGCTACATGAAATAGCTAGCAATATTGCGGGACGTTCTTTCTGTGCTTTAGGAGATGCGGCTGCTACTCCAGTGCTTTCCGGTATTGAAAAATTCCGTGCAGAATTTGAACAAGGCTATACCACGCCGTGGCATGAAATTTATCCAGCAGAAAAATCGGCTCTTTTTAACGAAGTAGGTGCTAAGTGACCACGCAAACTCCGGTAGAAATGATTGAGCTTAAAGTAGACGGCAAATCAGTTAGCGTGCCTAAAGGTACGTTAATTATTCGAGCAGCCGAAAAAGTAGGCGTACATATTCCGCGCTTCTGCGATCATCCTTTGTTGAAACCAGCAGCAGCTTGTCGGCAGTGTCTAGTGGAAGTAGCTATGCCTAATCGAGATGGCGTAGTAGCTAAAATGCCAAAACCGCAGCCGGCTTGCGCAGTTACGGTTGCACCACAGATGGAAGTGTATTCGGCTAAGAGTTCTCCCGTGGCAGAAAAAGCTCAGCACGGTATCATGGAATTCTTACTGATCAACCATCCAATGGACTGCCCAGTATGTGATAAAGCAGGTGAATGTCCGCTCCAAAATCAAGCGATGACTGATGGTAGAACTAAGTCGCGTTTTGTGGATATTAAGCGTACATATCCTAAGCCTATTTCAGTTTCTTCCCAGATTCTGCTGGATCGTGACCGCTGTATTCTCTGTCAGCGTTGTACTCGTTTCTCCAGCCAAATCGCGGGCGATCCTTTCATTCAATTACAGGGACGTGGAGGCGGTACTCCTGGATACGGTATTCATGCTTTGCATGGCTCCCAAATCGGCAACTTTGATGCCACTACCTTAGATTTTGCTACTACCGAGGGCAAGCACGCTCCTGTGGTAGAAAATGAAGTAGTAGGTCCACAAGGTGTCGCTGGACATTGTGGTGGCTTTGCTGCTGGCCCAGTGGGAGTAGCAGAAGCAGACGTAGAAGGAAAGCCGTTTGCTTCTTATTTCTCAGGTAACGTTATTCAGATTTGTCCAGTGGGTGCGCTCACTTCAGCAGCTTATCGTTTCCGTGCCCGTCCATTCGATTTAGTTTCGGTAGATTCTATAACTGAACATGACGCATCGGGTGCAGCTTTACGTGTAGACTATCGACGCGGTGCGGTAGTGCGCCGGTTAGCTGGTAGTGATCCAGCAGTAAACGAAGACTGGATTACTGACAAAGATAGATTTGCATTCCGTTGGCAAAACGGGCCAGACCGTATCTTGTACCCACGGGTAGCTGGGGGAGAGAATGTGTCTTGGTATGAGGCCTTAGAAACTGCGGCTAATGGTTTACGTAAAGCTAAGCAAGTGGGGGTAATCGTAGGTGGACGGCTCACTCTAGAGGACTCTTTAGCTTACTCTAAGTTTGCGCGAGTAGCTTTACAAACTAATAATATTGATTTCCGCACCACTGTAGGAGGAGCAGAAGAATCAGCATTTTTAGCTGCATGTGTGGCTGGTACTGGACAAGGTGTTACCTACACTGAGCTGGAGAATGCTGGACATGTATTGACGGTTGGTTTGGAAGCCGAAGACGAATGTGGCACTGTTTTCTTACGTTTACGTAAAGGTGCTTTAGCAAAAACCACGGCAGTTTCGGTAATTTCTGCATACGAAACGCGGGGCACGGCTAAAATGTTGGCGCGGTTTGTGCCAGCAGTTCCAGGCACAGAAGCAGCACTTTTAGATGGAGTGGCAGAAGGTGCTACGGGAGAATTAGCAGCGCTTTATAGTGATTTACAAAAGCCAGGTGCAGTAATTCTTGTAGGTGAACGCTTAGCGCAAGTACCTGGTGGTTTGAGTGCAGCAGTGCGATTAGCACAACGTACAGGTGCGAAGCTGGCTTGGATTCCACGTCGTGCCGGAGCGCGCGGTGCGGTAGAAGCCGGTGTAATGCCAGAGCTGCTCCCAGGAGGTCGTTTAGTAAACGATCCGGTGGCGCGAGAAAATCTGGCAGCTCTTTGGAATGTGGCGCAATTACCTGATAGTCCAGGTTTAGACACTGCGCAAATGCTCACGGCTGCCGCTCAAGGAGAATTAGACGCACTCATACTTGCCGGTGTGGAATTAGCTGATTTGCCTGCTGGAGCAGCTAAGGCACTATCTAATACTTTTGTAATACAGCTAGAAGTACGAGACACTGAAACTGCACAATATGCAGACGTGCTATTACCAGTAGCTCCACCGGCAGAAAAAGGTGGAACTTTTGTGAATTGGGAAGGACGTTTGCGTCCGTTTGGACAAGTGCTTACCTCTACTCAGTTACCAGATCGGCGGGTATTAAATGAGTTAGCTGCCCAGTTAGGGGTAGAGCTCGGATTTGGCACTCTAAAAGAAGCTGTAGATGAGTACACTAAAGTATGTGCTTGGACGGGAGCACGAGGAGCAATGCCTGATTTTACTTCTACTGCTTTAGAAACTGGCGGAGGAGTAGTATTAGCTACTTGGAAACAAATGCTAGATGCGGGTGCTTTGCAATCGTTCGAGCCTTACTTAGCTAATACTGCACGTAAACCAGTTGCGCTGCTATCTCCAGCTACTGCTATGCAATTCCAAATTACGCACGCTTTGGAACTTACCGGAACCACTGGTTCGTTAATTTTTGAGGTAGCAACAGTGGAAATGCCTGACGGGGTAGTTTGGGTGCCTCAAAACGCAGTAGGTTATTCCTTAGCGCAAATTGGTGCGGGAGCGGGCGACCGTGTAGGTATCGCAAATGCGGAGGTGACGAAGTGAATATCGCTATGACCGTTCAGGTTGCTGATTTTTCTCAAGACACTTGGTGGCTTTTAGTAATTAAAGCGCTATTCATCGTAGTGTATTTGATTTTCTCAGTAATTTTTGCACTCTGGTTTGAGCGTCGGTTACTGGCTAAAATGCAAAACCGACTAGGTCCTAACACCGTAGGGCCATTCGGTTTAGGTCAGTCCTTCCCAGACGCAGTAAAACTTCTTTTTAAAGAGGACTTTAATCTAAAAGGTGCAGACCGCGTAGTTTACTTCTTAGCTCCAGCGGTTTCTGCTTTATGTGCTTTTGTGCTTATGGCGGTAATTCCGCTCGGCCCTGCAGTATCGATTTTTGGGATTCAAACGCCATTGCAACTCACAGATTCCCCAGTAGCGATGCTGTTTATTCTGGCCACAGCGGCTCTAGGAGAATATGGTTTAGTGTTAGGTGGTTGGTCAGCTAAGTCCACTTTGCCACTATACGGTTCGGTACGTTCCGCTACGCAGATGATTTCCTACGAACTAGCCCAAGGTTTATCGTTAGTAACGGTATTTATCCTTAATCGCACTATGTCTACCTCGGGAATTATTTCGGGTCAGCAAGAATTATGGAACATCTTACTCTTAGCACCTGCATTCTTAATCTACTTGGTGACGATGTTTGGTGAAACTAACCGTTTGCCTTTCGACCTTCCAGAAGCAGAAGGTGAAATCGTGGCTGGGCCACACCTAGAGTATTCATCGATGAAGTTCGGCTGGTACTACTTATCGGAATACATTGCTATGTTAAATCTTTCGATGGTAGCAACTACCGTATTCTTTGGTGGATGGCAGGCAGGCCCGATTTTGACTTCTCTCTTTGGGCTCTGGGGTGGTAATCCAAACGTGGGTTGGTTACCAATGCTGTGGTTTATCGCTAAGACTTGGTGTTTTATGGGTCTATTTGTATGGGTACGTGGTTCGGCACTGCGTTTCCGCTACGATCAATTCATGCATTTGGGTTGGAAGGGATTAATCCCAGCTGCCCTAATCTGGTTGGCAATCGTAATGACGGTAATTGGCATTAATGCGGTATATCCAATGAATGCCACCAATGTATTAATTATTTTGTCTACTGGCTTTACCTTAATCATGCTTATTTGGGCATTTGGAGAAGAAACGGTAAAACCATCCCAAGCAGAATTAATTGCCAAGCGGGAAAAAGAAGAATTTACGGGCTTTGAGAATGGCTACCCAGTGCCACCTTTGCCAGGACAGCACTTGCCACCATCGGCTCGGTCGCAACGCAAAAGTAGCAATACAGCTACCATAGTAGTAGATTCGGAGGGTCAATAATGACTGAGCAAGTAATTACAGAACAGACCCCTCATGAGCAACTACCAGTTACCAAAACTGGTATTGCCCAGCCTGATAAGGCTCTCTACAGCCCAAACAAGAAAGGGCCATTAGGTAGATTATTTGCTCCTGTGGCAGGATTTGGAGTAACTTTCTCTACGATTTTCCGTCCTACGGTTACTGAACAGTACCCATATGTGAAAGTACCTCCTCGTCCTCGTTATCACGGTATGCACCGACTAAACCGTTATGCTGACGGATTAGAAAAATGTATTGGTTGTGAATTATGTGCATGGGCTTGTCCAGCAGATGCTATTTATGTGGAAGCTGGCACGAACACTCCTACTGCGCAGTATTCTCCAGGAGAACGTTACGGCAAGGTTTACCAGATTAATTACTTGCGTTGTATTTTCTGCGGTTTCTGTATTCAAGCCTGCCCAACTCGTGCTTTAACGATGTCTACTGATTATGAAGTAGCAGGACAAACTCGTGAATCCATGATTTACGAGAAGCAAGATATTCTTATTCCATTGGCAGAAGGAATGTTGAATACTCCACACCCAATGGTGGAGGGTACCTCTGATGCTGATTATTATCGCGGACGAGTAACTGGGCCAACGGCTGCTCAGATAGCATGGGTGAGTGAACATCGTCCGGAAGATACTACTTTACGCACTGCGATAACTACCGGAAACGAGCTTGAAGGAGAGAATGCGTAATGGAATCTGCAGTTGCTGCTGGAACTATCTCTATGGGTGAGACTTTACTTTTTGCCATGTTGGCTGGTTCGATGGTGCTTGCTGCTATTTTCGGATTGCTCTTTACCCGCCGAGCAGTTTATACCGTTATCTCTATTATTTTTGTAATGGTAGGTTTTGCTTTCCTCTACACCATGCTGGAAGCGCCATTTATGGGTGTAGCACAAGTGGTGGTTTATACAGGCGCAATTTTAATGATGTTCTTGTTTGTGCTGATGTTAATTGGTGTAGACCCTGCCGATTCCGGACATGAAACTCTAAAAGGAGTGCGTCCGGTAGCTCTTTTAGGTGGAGCAGGTATGTTGTCTTGCTTGGTGGCGATGGTGTTATATACCAAAAATCCAAGTATGGCAGGTTTAGAAGTAGCTAATGCAGAAACGAACCCTGTAGGAGTAGCTAAACTTATTTTCTCCCATCATGTTTTGACTTTGGAGCTCACTGGTACGTTACTTATTGTGGCTGCGTTAGGAGCAATGACTTTAACACACCGGGATCGTGTATTTGCGCGCAAGACACAAGAAGACTTGGCGCATGAAAGAATGCAAGCCTTTAGCGCGCAGGGAGTGCATCCAGGTGGTTTACCAAACTCGGGTGTGTATGCGGAATCTAATTCATCTACCAACCCGGCTTTAACTGCCTATGGGCAGCCATTGAAGCAGTCGGTAAATCGCGTATTGCAAATTCGGGGACAAGCTCGACAAGTGGCAGAAGTTTCACCAGCAACCGTAGCACGTATTGCGCGTGGAGAAGCCTTATCGGGTCCTGAAACTTATGGCAAAGTGGCACTATCGCAGATTGCTGGTATGCCTGGAGAAGAAGCTCCTAATTATGCCAGCCTTACCGAAACACCAGCACAAATAGCTGATTTGGCAGAAACTCCAGCAGCTGTAACGGAAGCGGAGGAACAGAACTAATGAACCTAATGTATTATGTAGTACTTTCCTTAGTACTTTTCGTTATTGGTGGAGCTACCGTGTTAATTCGGCGCAACGGAATTATTGCAGTGCTAGGTATTGAAATCATGCTTAACTCGTGCAATCTGGCGCTCATCACTTTCTCTCGTATGTGGGGAAATTTAGAGGGACAGATTTTTGCATTCTTCGTGATGGTCGTGGCAGCTGCTGAAGTAGTAGTGGGCTTGGCAATCATCGTATCCATATTCCAGACCCGCAGGTCGGCTTCGCTAGACGGCGCTAACCTCATGAAGAACTAAGGAAGTAGGTGCGATTAAATTGTTTACAGAACTTTTTTTCACTGCGACTACTGAAGTAGCTCCGGCTACCGGAATGAGTGCTCTTATTTGGCTTACTGTTGCTATTCCGCTACTTAGTTGCATATTTTTGCTAGTGGCAGGATCACGTGCTGATAAATGGGGACATTGGGTAGCTACTTTAGCTTCTACTGCCTCTTTCCTGATTGGTTTGGGTGCTACTTATCAGTTGCTTGGCTTAGAGCCAGCTAATCGGGTAATGGAAACTACGTTATATTCTTGGGTAGCTGCCCCTGGATTAAGTGTAGATTTAGGCACTCGGGTAGATCCTTTATCGATTAGCTTCGTAATGTTAGTAACCTTTGTAGGCACGCTAATTCATATTTATTCCATTTCTTATATGGAACACGATGTAGCGCGTCGGCGTTTCTTTGCCTACCTAAATCTGTTCGTAGCTGCAATGTTATTGCTAGTGCTAGGTAACTCCTACTTAGTATTGTTCTTTGGTTGGGAAGGTGTAGGTTTAGCTTCCTACTTGTTGATTTCTTTCTGGAATCAAGTACCAGAATATGCCACTGCTGGTAAGAAAGCTTTCGTAATGAACCGCGTAGGTGATTTAGGGCTTTTGATTGCCATGATGGCAATGGTAGCTAATTTTGGCTCGGTGAAGTTTACTGATATTTTCACTCACCTAGGAGACAATACCGCGCTACTTACCTTTATCGGAATTTTCTTGCTGGTAGCTGCTTGTGGTAAGTCTGCGCAATTCCCACTACAGGCTTGGCTGGGAGATGCAATGGCAGGCCCAACCCCGGTATCTGCTTTAATTCACGCTGCTACCATGGTGACGGCAGGTGTCTACCTCATGGTACGGTCTGGAGCGATTTATGCAGCTGCTCCTGTAGCAGCTTTGACGGTATCCATCATTGGTATCATTACTCTGACGTTCGGAGCTATTGTAGGTGCTGCAAAAGATGATATGAAGAAAGTTTTGGCAGCTTCTACCATGTCGCAAATTGGTTATATGATGTTAGCTGCCGGTTTAGGGCCAGTGGCTGCTGGTTTTGCAATATTCCACTTAATCACGCACGGTTTCTTTAAGGCTAATATGTTCTTGGGAGCTGGCGCGGTAATGCACGCTATGAATGATGAAGTAAATATGCGTGGATTTGGTGGTTTAGCAAAGCACATGAAGATCACTTTCGTTACTTTCTTAACCGGATACTTAGCTATTATTGGTTTCCCACTCTTATCGGGTTTCTTCTCCAAGGATCTTATTATTGAAGCAGCTTTTACAGGCACTGGTTTACAGCCTTGGATTTTCGGTACTATCACCGTATTAGTAGCAGGTCTTACGGCTTTCTATATGTCGCGTATGCTGTTTATGATTTTCTGCGGACAAGAGCGTTGGGAGCATCATGGAGCTAACGCAAAACATCCACATGATCCATCTCCGTTAATGTGGATTCCAATGGCATTATTGGCTCTCGGGTCGTTAGGTCTAGGTGCTGCCTTAAAGTTTAGTGGATTCTTAGTGTGGCTAGAGCCAGCAATTGGACATGCAGAACACGGACACCCAGTTTTACCTATCCCAGTAATTACAGGTATTACTTTAGCTGTCGTGGTGTTGGGTGTAAGTACCGCATGGTTAATGTATGTAAAGCAAGCTACCCCAAAGGCAGCTCCGGTAGGATCGTTCCTTACTCGTGCTGCTCGTAATGATCTACATCAAGATTTCATTAATGAGTCTTTGTTTATGGGCCCTGGTTTGGTGCTGGTAAAAGGCTCAGTAGTTGCCGATAGAGTGCTAATTGACGGCACTGCTGAAAGTAGTGGAAAACTTTTAGTAGCGGTAGGCAAAATTGGTCAATACTTCCAAAATGGTTATGCACGTAGTTATGCCAGCTATATGACCATCGGATTAGTAATCGCGCTTATCGCCACTTTGGCAATGGCACTGTAAGTAACGGAGGAAAATAACTATGCAAACTGCAACAGCTTCCTTCCCTTGGCTTTCGCTTCTAGTAGGGTTGCCATTACTTAGCTCATTGCTATTAGGACTACTTAGACCATTAGCAAAATACGCTAAGCTAATCGCTTTGGGAATTTCGCTTATCGTATTAGCAGCTTATGGAGTGGCGTTATGGCAGAATTTTGATTTTTCTAATGGCGCACAAGTTCAGCTTTATGAAGTATATCCGTGGATTTCCGGTATTGGTGCTTCTATAGCTTGGGGCATTAATGGTATGGGCGTGCTCATGATTGGTTTGGCGGTATGCTTAGTGCCGTTAGTAATCGTAGCTGAATGGAACGACCATTGCCCTAAAACAGCAGGCTATTTTACTTGGCTATTAGCCTTAGAATCAATCATGATTGGTCTTTTTGCAGCGCGTGACGTGTTCTTATTCTACGTCTTGTTTGAAGCCATGATTGTGCCAATGTATTTCTTGATTGGACGTTACGGCAGTGCTGGTAGAGAACGAGCAGCTATGAAGTTCTTGCTTTTCTCTTTACTCGGCGGACTATTGATGCTGGCAGGCGTGATTTCCTTCTATTTCCTTAATGGAGGAGGAGCACAAGCCTACTTGCTAGATTTAGTACCAGCTGGCGGAATTGCAGCTAGCCCCAGCGTGAGCTTGTGGGTGTTCTTGTCGTTCTTTGTTGCTTTTGCGATTAAAGCCCCTATGTGGCCACTTCACACTTGGTTGCCAGATACAGCCGAAAAAGCAACTGCAGGTACTTCCACTTTGCTAGTTGGTGTGCTCGATAAACTAGGCACTTACGGAATGTTGGTAATTTGTTTGCCACTATTCCCAGCGGTGATTACTAAGGTAGCGCCAATCGTAATAGTTTTAGCTATTATTTCTATCTTCTGGGGTGCTTTCTTAGCTCTAGGTTCTGATAATTTGTTGCGTTTGGTAGCTTACACTTCAGTTTCCCATTTCGGTTTTATGGTGCTGGGTATTTTCAGCGGTTCGCAACTAGCCATTTCTGGCGCTATTTTGTATATGGTGGCTCACGGTATAGGTACAGCTGGGTTGTTCTTTATCGTGGCTTTCTTAGGTAAGCGCGGCAATTCCGTATTGATTTCTAGCTATCAAGGGTGGCAACGCGTTACTCCTTGGTTAGCTGGTTCTTTCCTAATAGTTGGTCTAGCCACGATTGCTCTGCCTGGATTATCCGGGTTTGTGCCTGAGTATTTAGTATTGATGGGCACTTATCAGCTATACCCTGTAGCGGCTTTAGTAGCAGTAGTAGGAGTGGTAGTAGCTGCACTCTATATTCTCTTGCCTTATCAGCGGATATTTACTGGCCCTAAACCAGAAGTAAAAGTGCTTGATTTAGATTTAAGAGAAAAATTAGTGATGGGTGTTTTGATTCTGGCGATGCTGGGATTAGGTTTCTGTCCTAACTTGGTACTAGATTTAATTAACCCGATTGCCGAGATAGCAGGCACTACCTTACAGCAAGTAAGTGAAATAGTGACTGCTGGAGAGCTAGACTTTACAGGTAGTTTCTTCGTTGCTGAAGGAGGCGTATTGTGAACGCTGCAGTTATTTATTGGAGTGCTTTAGTACCACTGGCAATTGTGCTGGGTGGTGGAGTAGTGAGCACGCTTCTGGAAGCTTTTTTGCCACGTAAAGTACGTCGTCCAGTACAAGTAGTTTTTGCTTTGGCAGTGTTAGTGTCGGCAATCATTGCTTTAACTTGGCGATGGACGCAAGCACAAGTGGACGGCAAAGTAGCTACTGCACCGCTTTCTATCGTGCAATATGGCTCAAGCTATGCCGGAGTATCTTTTGTGGAAGATGCATTTGCTTTGCTAGGGCAAGGAATTATTTTGCTAGGAGCTTTACTAGCTTTCTTCCTAATTGTGGATCGTACTCAAAATCGGGAAGGGTTTTTTGCGGCTTCGGCTGCTGCTCGTCCAGGTTCTAGTGAAGAACGTGAATCTACGGTAGCGAAACGGGAACAGACCGAAATCATTCCGCTTGCTTTGTTTGCTACTGGCGGTATGATGGCTTTCACCGCAGCATTTGATCTATTAGCATTATTTATTGCTTTGGAAGTGCTGTCTTTGCCACTATATGTGTTGGCAGCTACGGCACGTCGTCGCCGTTTACTTTCTCAAGAAGCGGCAATGAAGTACTTTGTGTTGGGAGCTTTCTCCTCTGCTATTTTCTTGATGGGAGCTGCATTAATCTACGGCGCTACCGGCACGCTAGTATATGGCAATATATTTAATACCGCTAATGCTTTGATAAGCGCTCAAACTCCGCTAATGTTGTTGGCAGGCGCAGTAATGGTAGTTATTGGCTTGCTCTTTAAAGTAGGTGCTGCTCCGTTCCATGCTTGGACTCCAGATGTGTATCAAGGTGCGCCTACTCCCGTAACTGCCTTTATGGCAGCGGGCACTAAAGCAGCAGCTTTTGTGGCATTAATCCGAGTAATGATTTATTTAGCAGGGCCAGTAGCCGATAAGTTAAATGCATTCTTCTGGATTGTAATTATTGCTACCATCGTTGTTGGTACAGTAATGGGGTTAGTGCAACAAAATGTGAAGCGACTTTTAGCATTTTCGTCCATTGCTCACGCTGGTTTTATCCTAATTGCTATTAACGCAATTCGCGTAGCCAATATGGAAGTGACCAATTATGTGGTAACTGTTTCTGCTATTTTGTGCTATCTGTTGGCCTATTCTATTGCCACTATCGGTGCTTTCGCAGTAGCGATGCTGGTACGTGAAACAGATAGTGAAGGTAATGTGCAAGGTGAAGCTAGCAATTTAGCGCAGTGGGCAGGTTTAGGTAAGCGCTCTCCATTCTTAGCGGTAGCGATGCTAGTGTTCCTGCTTTCTTTTGCTGGCATTCCATTAACTGCTGGCTTTATTGGAAAGTTTGAAGTATTCCGCGCTGGTATTGTAGCAGGAGAAGTAATTTTAGTAGTGCTTGCTATTTTAGCTTCGGTAGCTACTGCATTCTTCTATTTCCGTTTAGTACAGTTGATGTTCTTCCAAGAGCCAGCTGAAAATACTACGGTAATTGCCTCTGAAGGTTTAGCTTCAATCACAATTGGGGTATCGTTACTATTGACTTTAGTTATCGGTATCTATCCCGATCCCGTTTTAGAATTGATTAGAGGCGCTTTCTTGTGAGTGGATTAGCTAGCTTATTTCCTGATAATGAAGCATTAGTGCTTCAGTTAGAAACAGGGTTAGCAAAAGTTGAACAACGACTGACTGAGGCAGTCACTCATTCTTCAGATACGGTAACGGAGTTGCTTTCACATCTGTCTAAAGCAGGTGGAAAGCGGCTCCGTCCGCTACTTTGTTTACTTTGTGCCCAGCTAGGAGAAGATCCAGTAGGGGAGGAAGTAATTTCCGCGGCTTTAGCTGTAGAGCTTACGCATCTGGCTTCTTTATATCATGACGATGTAATGGATGAAGCTCCTTTGCGGCGCGGAGTGCCTACAGCGCAAAAATTAGCTGGCAATACGGCTGCTATTATGGCAGGCGATATTTTGTTCTCTAAAGCTTCTGCGATTGTTTCCCGCTTAGGAGCGCAGGCGGTGTTGTTGCACGCGCAAGCTTTTGAGCGTTTGTGTTTGGGAGAATTAAACGAAATTATTGGTTGCCCGCCAGATACCGATCCGATTGCACATTATATTCAGGTATTAGCGGATAAGACTGGTTCTTTAATTGCTTTATCTGCTCAGCACGGGGTGCTGGCAGCAGGGGGAGATGCACAAATAGCCCAAGCTGTTGCGCAGTATGGAGAAAAAATCGGGGTAGCTTTCCAGTTGGCCGATGATGTGATTGATTTGAGCGCTGACCCGCAAGTAACTGGCAAGCAAGCAGGCACAGATTTGTTGGAAAACGTACCTACTATGCCTACTTTATTATTGCGTAAAGCGGCTGCTATGGGCACGTTAGATATAGCGGGCGCAGAAATTTTGGCTTTGCTAGATGGGGGAGAATTAGCGCAAGGTCAGAATTTAGAGCTGGCGGTTACTAAACTGCGTGAGCACGAAGTGGTAGAGCAGACCCGTGAATTAGCTCAGCAGTGGGCTAATGAGAGTTTGGAATATTTAACAGTGCTGCCAGCCGGAGTGGTAAAAGAATCTTTGGAAATGTTTGCTTATGCGATGGTTCATCGGATGGCTTAACTGCTTCTACGCCCGCGACTTGCGGGCGTAGACTATTATTAGATTAGGTTAAAGCTGTACCCGTATTTCAGTATAAAATCGGATATACAGGTATAAATAGTGCGATAGGCTGCAAGGAAGTCAGGAGTTAGAGAGTGCAAAAGCTACTAAATAAGGTTCTGCGTGCAGGTGAAGGCAGAGTTCTTAAGAAGCTTGAAAGAATTGCTAAGCAGGTTAATGAGCTGGAATCTGTTTATGAGGCTTACACTGATGCACAATTGCGGGATCTGACTGCTGAATTTCGGGAGCGCTATTTAGCGGGAGAAACTTTAGATGATTTTCTGCCAGAGGCGTTTGCGGCGGTACGAGAAGCTTCGAAGCGCACCTTGGGACAGCGTCATTATGATGTACAAATTATGGGTGGAGCAGCTTTACATTTAGGCAATATTGCCGAGATGCGCACGGGTGAAGGTAAGACGCTAGTAGCAACTCTAGCCGCTTATCTGAATGCTATTCCGGGCAAAGGTGTACATGTTGTTACGGTAAATGATTATTTGGCTACTTACCAGTCGGATTTGATGGGTCGTGTCTATCGTTTCTTGGGTATGTCTACCGGTTGTATTACTGCCAATATGACTCCTGAACAGCGCCGGAAACAGTATGCTGCCGATATTACTTATGGTACTAACAACGAGTTTGGTTTCGATTTCTTACGCGACAACATGGCACATGATTTAGCTGGGCTAGTGCAGCGCGGACATTACTATGCGATCGTTGATGAGGTAGACTCTATTTTGATTGACGAAGCACGTACTCCGTTAATTATTTCTGGGCCAGCTGAGGGAGATGCAAATAAGTGGTATGAGGCTTTCTCACAAGCAGTCTTGCAGATGCGCAAAGATGTGCATTACGAAGTAGATGAGAAGAAACGTACTGTTGGTATTTTAGAACCCGGTATTGATGCTATTGAAGATTTGCTGGGTATTAATAATCTTTACGAGTCGGTAAACACCCCGTTGATTGGCTATCTAAATAACGCGATTAAGGCTAAAGAGCTGTTTGTGCGTGATCGTGACTACATCGTGGCTGAGGGTGAAGTGCTGATTGTGGATGAGCACACTGGCCGTGTGTTGCCGGGACGGCGTTACAACGAAGGAATGCATCAGGCAATTGAAGCTAAAGAGCAGGTGAAGATTCAAGCAGAAAATCAGACTCTTGCTACTATTACGCTGCAAAACTATTTCCGTATGTATGAAAAACTTTCTGGTATGACCGGTACGGCTGAAACAGAAACTGCCGAGTTTGTGTCTACCTACAATATTGGGGTAGTGCCAATTCCTACTAACCGTCCGATGATTCGGGAAGATAAAACCGATTTGGTATTTCCTACCGAAAATGGCAAGTTGCGGGCAATCGTAGCAGATATTAAGGAACGCTATCGAGTAGGGCAGCCTGTTTTGGTTGGTACAGCTTCGGTAGAAAATTCGGAGAAAATTTCTGAAATGCTGCGTAAGGCGCGTATTCCGCATGAGGTGCTAAATGCAAAGCAACACGCGCGAGAAGCATCTGTAGTGGCAATGGCAGGTCGTAAAGGTGCAGTTACCGTGGCTACTAATATGGCTGGTCGTGGTACTGACATTATGCTCGGTGGTAATGCGGAGCATATTGCGTTAGCTATGATGGGGAAACTGGGTCTGGATCCGCAGGATAATCCAGAAGAATACGAGGCTAAGTGGCCAGATGTGTTAGAGCAAGCTAAAGCTGCAGTGAAAGCTGAACATGATGAAGTAGTGGCTTTAGGTGGGTTATATGTTTTGGGCTCAGAACGGCATGAATCACGCCGTATTGATAACCAGCTGCGAGGCCGTGCTGGACGACAAGGCGACCCAGGTGAGTCCCGTTTTTACTTATCGCTCGACGATGATTTGATGCGCTTGTTTGCTAGTTCGCGGGCTATTAATGCGTTTAAGAATGGGCCAGAAGATGAATCATTAGATTTTAAGATTCTTTCTAAAGCAATTGAACGTGCCCAAACTGCTATTGAATCGCGTAATGCGGAAGTGCGTAAGAATGTGCTGAAGTATGACGATGTGATGAACGAACAGCGTACTGTGGTTTATGAAGAACGCTACCGCATTTTGCAAGGAGAGGATCTGGAAAATCAAATTCAGTCTTTCATTGATTTTGCGGTAGAAGATGCAGTACTATCGGAAACTTTAGGTTCTCCCGAGGATTGGGATTTAGAACAATTATGGACGGTAGTGCGTAATTACTTTAAGCCTTCTTTCTCTGAAGATGAATTATTGGCAGAGATGGGTGGACTTAAGAACCTGTCACGTAAGGAAGTGTTGCAGGAATTTTTAACTGACGCACATGCTATATATGATGAGCGGGCCGATGAGCTGGGCGAGAAGATGATGCGTCAAATAGAACGACAAGTTTTATTGAGCGTATTGGATCGCAAGTGGCGTGAGCACCTTTATGAGATGGATTATCTAAAAGAAGGTATTGGTCTACGTGCGATGGCGCAGCGTAATCCTCTGGTGGAATACAAACAAGAGGGTTATCAGATGTTCCAGTCTATGAACGATGCGATTCGTTCTGAAACTGTACAGTTCTTATTTAATTTCGAGTTGCCTTCACAACGTGAAGCACGTTTAGCGGAAGAAGCAGCTGCTGCGGCTGCTGAACAGCAGCTATTAGAACAGCAGAAGCAGATTTTGGCTGCAGGTACTGGGCAGACTTCTGCACAAGTAGCTGAGGCTGCTAAGCGAGTACTTGGAGTGGCGGAAAGTACCGCTAGTGCTAAGCTCACTTTTAGTTCGGCTGCTAAAGATGGTTCTGCGCAAACCCAAACTCAAAATAGTGCCGGACGGGAAGTATCCTCTCCTGCTAAAGGGGCGCCAAGCCCAATGAATCGGGCTCAGCGCCGAGCAATGCGGAAGAAAGAACGCTAAATAATTTCAATTGCGGTTATTTGCCAGCGGTTCTTGTGAGTTTCGGCTCGCAGAGCCGCTGCTCGCTTTTTACGTCCGTCAAATAACACTATAGCTGCTTCAGCTACTAAAGATTTAGGGTAACAAATTCGCATACTATGAATCTGGGGAGCGCTACATTTTTCCGGCCCGCCCAAGATCTGTAATCCTAAGGCTTGCCGACGCATTACTGCTTGTAACGCGTCATAACTAAGCCAGCCTTGTAATTGTCGTACAGGACGATGCCCGTTTAATACGTCTACTATTTGCAAAGTTATATTGCGGAAAAAGTTTTCGGTAACACTTGTGGAGAAACATTTTTGTGCAAAGGAATTAGAGAAGTTTTCTTTGCTCCAGTTTAATATTTTCTGCCCGTAGTTTTTCTGGGTGTGAGCATATAGTTTAGTGCGATCAAAACGATGCTGAGAAACTGCCGGGTAAGGGGTGGCACCAGAAAATACTTCCGTGTGGGTGATGGGGGAAGAAGAATGCTGGTCATTAGGAGTGATTAGTTTATTTGTAGCTAGTGGTTGGGTAGTAGTCACTTCTTGGGAGTCTGAGTTAGAGATAAATGTGGGGTTGAAAGAGGTTACTGCTACTGAAGTAGTGGGCAAAGGGGTAGAAGTGCTGGCTTTGCTAGTGTTGATGTTCTCAAATGGGTGGATCTCATTTTGGGCGCAAGAAGAAAATAGAAATGTTTTGCGAGGAATTCCCGTGTTTAAGGTGGTGTCCCAACATTTTAATTGGAGTTTATTTGGATAATTTGTACCATTTTGAGAATTAGCAAGAGAGTGAGTAGAGCTAGGAGGGATCATGATACACCTTTTACTTTCATAAATAAGTTCAAGTGAAAACTAAAGTAAGCCAGAAAATCGGTATAGAGGAGAATGGGTGCACTAAAGTAAGCCGGATATTGTAATAAACAACGGCTTCTTTAGGATGGTGTATTAACACAGAAGGGAGAGTGGGAGAGCGGGGCGGGAGTAAATGCAGAATGTAAGTGCAATATGATACTGGAGATATGAGTATTAAACAGGAGATAAAAGGGAGAAGTGGGAGATAGTAACTACTTGAAAAGTAAATTAAATAGGTAGGTTTATGCGACAACGTTGCCGATGTGTTGAGTATAGGGGTGTTTAATCAAGTTGGGTACTGGGTAAACTCCGCTTTTCTTAAATTTCAAGTATGTAATTTAATGCTAAATACAAAGTGGGCTAAGATGAGAGAAAATCCTGATTATATGGGAGAAAAGTGCAGTAATTATTATGTTGTTTCGTAACAAGCCTCAGAACATGGCATAGAATTACTGTATGCGCATATATATTCCTTTAGAGCCAGCAGAATTAACCAGCCCAGTAATTACTGCGCGGGTAGTACATTCTGCTACCGCAGAGCTGGCAAAAACGTGCCCGCAATATGATCAGGAAGAATTAGAAGTGGTAGCTTCATTAGCGGCTGCCGATGATGCATTACGTTTATTAGCAAAACAAACAGCTCCGCAAGTGTTGCGCAGAATAGTAGCAGTGGCAGAAGTACCTAATACATTTTTGTGTTTGCCTGCCAAAGATAAAAATCTACTTCCTACTGCTCTTTTATTGCAGACGGAAGTGTCTTGGGGGCAGGTAGAAAGTTTTTTGCTAGATGAGCCAGGGGCAGAATCTGTGGTGGCAACAGCCATAACCGGCGATGAAGATGCTTTTATTGCCACTGAAGATATTGAACTATTGTGGTATGACGTTAGCGAACGGCTGTTAATTGCTAATTCATGGTAAGGGTAGAGCTTCCGTCCTCTTTTTTACGTACACGAATTTGTTTCGCAATCCGCGTTTTTAGTACTTCTAAATGCGAAATCACTCCTACCGTGCGTCCACTACTGCGTAGTAGGTTCAAGGTATGCATAACTTCCTCTAGGTATTGGTTTGATAAGCTGCCAAAGCCTTCATCGATAAGTAAAGTATCTATTTGAGTACCGCCGCTTTCTGCTTCTACCACTTCGGCAAGTCCTAAAGCCAAAGCTAAAGAGGTATAAAATGTTTCGCCACCAGAAAGGGAGGAAGTGTTGCGAATAGTTTCTCCGTTAGGGCTTCCTTCGTGATCTAGCACGGCTAATCCTAAGCCTGTCTTTTGGGTTCTAGCAGATTCTTCTCCGCGTAGTAACTCGTATCTGCCATTAGAAATAGTGCGCAAATGTGCGTTGGCGTGCTGCAAAATTAAATCAAGCCGTCTAGTTAAAATCCAGTGACTTAAGGGGATTTTATTGCCACTGGTATTTTGGGCGTTAGCTAGATCAGATAAGCGGATTAAGGTAGAGGCTTGGGAAAATTCTTTATGCCAGTTTTGGGAACTTTGCAAAATAGTTTGTAAGTATTTTTCAGCCTCTTGTTTGTAGTGTAATCCAAGGGTTAGTTTTTCTTTATTTTGGGTTGCTTGCTCGGTTAAGACAGCTACTTTTTCGGTTAGATGTGATAGGTCTATTTCGTAAGGAGTGGTTAAGTCTATGGGTTGTAATTCAGGGCTTTCCAGTTGTCCTTTTAGTTTGTGCAGAGCTGTTTGATGTTCTTGAATTTGTGTTTTGTAAGATTGCACGATTTCAGGTGGAAGAAAGACGGACTGGGCAGCTGCTAAATCGGAAAAAGGACTATCCTGTATGGCTGTATTGAGTTCCCGATAATTGTGGGTAGCATTGTCGATATACGGCAAGAGCTGGGTGGAATACTCTTGCAGGTATTTGGTGGCCTCTATTTGCAAACGAGTATATTTTAACTGAGCAGTATAATCAGGGTCTGCCAATTCTGTGAATGGAAAAGAAAACTCAGTTATTTTAGTTGCCAATTCAGTGGCTAAAGTGTTTTGGGAGCTGAGTTGGCCTTGATAGTTTTGGATAAGTAATTCTTTATCTTGTGTTTGGCTTTTTATTTCTTCTTGAGTGGTAGTGAGAGTTTGTATTTCTGCTTCTAAGGCGCGGTAATTTTGCTGGTTCTGTTTTGCGGCAGAAAGCTGAGTTTGGGTGGTATTTATTTGCTCGGTTATTTCAGTTTCGTTTTGATAATTTTGGGCTATTTTATGGTGAGTAATTTTAGTTTGTGCTTCTTGTATGAGGTTTTCTTGGTGCTTTATCTGTTCTTTTAGGGTTTGTATTTCTTGATTTGCGCGATAGATAGCGTTTATGTCGATAAAATTATCGGGCGCTGCGGCAGGGTGTGGGTGGTCTGCCGAACCGCATACTTGACAGGCTTGTCCTGGTTTGAGTTGTTGCGCAAGATATCCAGGAGCATCATTAATCCAATCTTGTATCAGTTGATTGAAGTGTGAGGTAGCAGTATCGAGTGTATGGTTTTGCTTCTTTAAGTTGGTTTGTAAAGTTTGGAGGTGCTCATAATCGCGTAAATAGGCTTGATAGGCTACTTGCGCGGTTTGTAAATCAGTTAAGGCTTGTTGTAATTGTTTTGCTAACTCACCACTTTGAGCTAATTTTTCTGCCGATAATTGGAGTTGGCTGAGGTGTTCCGTATTTTGGGTGTATTTATTTTCTAAAATATCCAGTTCGTTGGTTGCATTATTGATTAGTGCAGTTAAGGCTTGGATATTTTGCTCAGTTTCTTTAAGTTTTTGCTGGGTAGAAATTAGTTGGGTTAAAGCAGTTTCTTGGGTGTGTAAAGCAGTGATGGTGGTGGCGCAAGTTTCATTAAGTACTTTTGCTTTCTTTGCTAAAGAGGTAAAGGCTTGTGCGGGTTGAGAAAGTGTGGAAAAGAATTGTAGTGTATCAGTGAGTTGGTTTTGCGATTTCTTCCAAAGAGGGTGCTGGAGCTGTGTAACTAAAGAATTGGGCAGATTTGTGGTGTTATCGCTGAAAAATTTATTAATTTTTAGCAACGCCTCACTTAAAGAATGGCTGCTTTGCAGCATATGCTGTAAAACAGTTTCTACTTTTTGGCTTTCTTGTTGCCAGTTCAGTGCTTCTTCTAGGGAATTAATATGGTCAGTTTGAGTTTTTAATAAGGTAAGTTCTTCGATTAGGGCTAGTTTTCGTTCTCTGTTTTCCAAAGTGCTTTTTGCTTTATTGAGTTCATTGTGGGCTGCGGTTAAAGCTGTTTCTGTTTTTTCTTGGTGTAGTGTGAGAGCTTGTACTTCTTGAGTAAATTGCTGAGTATGCTTTTCTAAGACTGTAAGTAGGGGGCGGTCTATATCGGGAGTGGCAGGCATACTTTGGGTGCTTATAGGTGCTAATAGTTCTAAAATTTCCGTCTTAGTATGGGCGGGTAGAATAGGATTATCTAACCAGATTTTTAGCTGAGAAATATAGACGGCATGTATTTTTTCGATTATTTCTTGTTTTTCTTTTACTCCGGCTTTTAAGGCTTGACTGAAGTCTTTATATTTTTGGGTTTGGAAAATAGTGGTGAGGATACTTTCTCGTTCGATAGAGCTAAGTTTTAGAAAATCAGCAAATTTTCCTTGCGGCAAAATAATGGTTTGTACAAATTGGGTGTGGCTTAACGGGAAAATTTGCGCAAATTCTGCTGCTACGTCTTTAGGTTTGTTAGCTATTAAAATTTCGCTTTGCTCTATGCAGGTGGAAGAGTTTGGGGTAGGTGAGTTTATTTCTTTGCTTGGGGAAGTGGTGAGTTTCCATAGTTTAGCAGTAGCGTTTTGTGTGGTGGTTTTGGTGTTATTAGAGGTGTTTTTAGTGTAGGAAGGGGTACGGCGAATACGATATATGCCAGAACTTATTTGGAAGGTTAGTTCTACCCAGCATTGTTTTGGGTCTGAAATATGAGTGGAGATAATACGGGTGTCTTTACTTTCACCGTTTACAGATTTGCCGTAGAGAGCAAAAGTAATGGCATCTAAAATAGTGGATTTACCACTGCCGGTGCTTCCTTCAAGTAGGAATAATCCTGTTTGGTTAAGGGTGGTAAAGTCGAGGCTGAATTTTTCTGCAAAAGGGCCAATGCCTTGAAATGCTAGTTTTAATAATTTCATTTGTTTGCCTTGCTGTGTCTTTACCGTGAAGAGAAGTAGGGGTAGGTGATATTTTAAGTTAGTTAAATGAATTTAGCTTCAATATTTGCTGTAGCTTTATGGGGAAGCGGATTCTTCGTTTTTGGTTAGATTTTGCCAAGTTTGGGTGATGGCATCTATTTCTATTTGGGTTAAAGGGCGGTTACCACTTTGGGTGAAGAATTCTTTTAGAGCCTCTAGTGGATCTGTTTGCTTTTGTTGATTTTGCGGGTCGTGCAAGAAAGTTTGAACTTGAGGAATTTCCGCTCTCACTAAATAGGGAAATACTTGTTGCAGATTTTTTGTTAGGTTGATTGGGCGTTCTGGATCAGTTATTTGCGCTACCACAAAGTGATTAGCGTATTGTGCGTATTTGCCACTTAAGAAGTTTTGGTAGGTGTCGTTAAGAGTGATGAGTTTTTTCCATGCTGGTAGTTCAATAGTGCGAATAGTAGGTACTTTTTCTAGTTGGCCGGGAAACTTAGGAGAAGTGGAAAATTCTAGTAGTACTGCTGATTTGCTTTGTTTTTCTTCTTGAAAGCTAAAAGTAATTGGGGATCCACTATAGCGAATAATAGGAATTGGGTGTGTGCTTAGATTATTTAAGGATTGCGGACGGTGAATATGTCCTAATGCCACATAGCTGATTTGTTTATTTAGTTGTGGTGGAAGTTGGAAAATGCTAGTGCTAATGCCGTCGATTCCGCCCGCGTCAGGCGTGGTTTCAGAATTGCTTAACTGCGCTCCTAGGAAAAAAGCGTGTGCCATTATGATGATTGGCAAGTCAAGGTGTGCGTAGGGGCCGTGTGTAATATCGGCGATGATATATTCCATTGCTTTGCTCATTACTGCACTGTGAGTAGCAGGAATTTCGGTATTAGCTGTAGTAGGTGTGTCACTGACGGGCGTTAAGTTGATAGGGGAATTTAGAGCTATAGTTGATTTTGTGTCGCTTGCAGGCTCTGAGTTAGGGGAAGGTGGGAGGCTGGCTAAATCATAGCGGGCGCTATCGGGGTCTAGATAGGGGATAGCGTAAAGGATAACGGCAGGAGTGCCGTCTGCTTGGGTAAGTAATATAGGGGTGGCACAATCTTGTGCGCGAGTACGGATATGTATTTCAGGACGCATCATTTCTGCGCCAAAGCCTAAACGTATTGCTGAATCGTGGTTTCCAGAAATTACTACTACTTGGGTGCGATTAGCTAGTTTGGTTAAGGTGTTGGAGAGAAGCTCTACCATGGTGGTGGAAGCAACGCTCCGGTCATACACATCGCCGGCAATTAATACTGCTTCGATTTGTTCTTTTTCCACTATGGTAAGTAGGTTGTTACACCAGTCTTGGAACGCTTCGGTAAGGGAAAAGCCGTGCAAAGAGCGTCCTAAATGCCAGTCGGCAGTGTGTAAGATTTTCATGCGTTCCCTTAACAATACTTTGAAAATAAGCCAGTATGGAAGTAGTTTATATTTAGTATTATGCTACCTGTGATTGGGGTGCAGAGCTAGAAAAATAGCTTGCCTTATTAAATTTTGTGCTAGGTGTAAGTGGAGAAAATTTTTGGTCATGTTGATTAAGGGAGCCAATCTGGTTGTGCGATAGACGATAAGAGTCGTCTAAAAGACGCAACGCGATTTTGTACTTTTTCTGCTAGTAACGGCTCGTTTAATAGTGGCTCGTCTAGCCCGCATTCTGTTTCGTTGTCTTGGTGAGTGCACCCGCGTGGACATTCTTGGGTAAGTTCCAATAAATCAGGAAACCCGCGCAGTAATTCACTTGGCCCTACATGAGCTAAGCCGAAAGTACGCACTCCAGGGGTGTCGATTACTTGCCCACCCCCAGTGAGTTCAAAAGCTACTGCTGAAGTAGAGGTATGTTTGCCTTTGCCTGTCACTTCATTCACCGTGCCGGTGAGTCGGCTCGCTTCAGGGATTAAAGCGTTAATTAAGGTAGATTTGCCTACTCCCGAGTGCCCTACTAGTACAGCGCAGTGCCCTTGTAGTTCTTGTTTTATTTCTGTAATAGCTATATCGTTTAATATTTCTTGCCCGTTTTCGTCCCTGCCGGTGAGTTGAGAGCAAAAAATTTTGAGATCTAAATGAGCATATTGGGAAATGAGTGGAGCTGGGTCAGCTAAATCAGTTTTAGTGATTAGGAGGACGGGTTGCATATTAGCGTCATATGCGGCTACCAAGCAGCGATCAATCATCCCAGTTTTAGGTTCTGGACGGGCGGCGGCAGTTACTATTACTAGTTTATCAGCGTTAGCCACCAGCACTCTTTCGGTACCAGTAGCTTCTCCTTCTTCTGCGGTTCGGCGTAAAGCTGAGGTGCGTGGATCAATTTTTACGATTCGCGCCAGCGTATCTTTCATTCCGCTTAGATCTCCGTTAAGAGCGCAAATATCTCCAATAGCAATGCTGCCATGCGGAAGTTCGCGAGCTTTGACAGCCACTACGGTAGTATCATTTTCGCATAATCGGAGATGAAAACGCCCACGGTCTATCCTAAAAACTACTCCGCGTGGTAAGTGTGAGTAATCGGGACGGATTTTAGTGCGGGGACGTGATCCTTTCCCGGGGCGCACTTTTACTCGGTAGTCATCAGTTCCTATATCTCGTTTACTCATTAATTACTGCTTTCCAGAGTTGGGGGAAATTAGGCAAAGTTTTATATGTTGTTTCTATATTTGCTACTTTTAGGTGCGGAATTTTCAATCCTAAAATTGCACCAAAAGTAGCCATACGATGATCATGATAGCTGTCGATTACTATTTCATCGGTAAGGTTTGGAAGTGGAGAGGGATTGCCGTGAATAGTTAAATCGTGTGCCGATAGTTCGGTAGAGATATTAATTTTAGCTAATTCTGTGCAGATAGCTTGTAGACGGTCGGTTTCGTGACCACGCAGATGAGAAACATTGTGTAAATAGCTACTTCCCCTGGCAAAAGCACATACTGCCGCTAAAGTGGGTACTAATTCTCCGATATTGCGACAATCTAAGTCTATAGGGGTGATCCCTAGCGGGCCGGTTAAAGAGCATTGTTTAAAGTTCTGATTGGTAGCCTTAAAATGCGTGCTTGCTCCCATCTGAGTAAAAATTGTGAGAAATTGACTGCCTGGCTGATGGGGATTGTCTACCCAGTTATCAATTTGGATAGTGCCAGCAGTTACCATTGCTGCTGCTAGGAATGGGCCTGCATTAGATAAGTCTGGTTCTACCTGCACATTTGGTAAGTCTATGGAGGTAGGGGGAATAAACCAATGATCAGAACCAAGAGTTTGGCAAGCTACTCCCGCTAATTGCAGTGCCGTAAGTGTCATGTGGATATGAGGTTTAGACGGGAGGGGATTTCCTACGTGCTTTATTTCTAGTCCGTGCTGGAATTTTGGGGCGCTTAACATTAAACCAGAAATGAACTGGGAGGAGGCGCTCGCATCTAGTTCTATATATCCGCCTTGTACGTTTCCAGTTCCCGCAATTTTTAAGGGAAGTGAAGCGCAAGTAGTGGAAATATCTATCCCTAATTTAGTTAAGGCTTCCACTAGGGGTAAAATAGGACGGCGTAAAGCTGGCGGATCAGCAGTTATGATTGTGTTGCCGGTAGCTAAAGCGGACAGCGGGGAGAGAAAACGCAATACCGTGCCCGCTAAACCAGCATCAATATGAGCACCTTGTAAAATACCGGGCGTTACAGTTAATTGTTTTGCATCTCCAACAATATGAGTGCCCATTTTCTGTAAAGCTTTCATCATAAGCGTGGTGTCGCGCGCTAAGAGCGGTTGCATAATTTGGGTGCTTTTAGTGCTTAAAGCAGCTAAAACTAGATAGCGATTAGTGAGTGATTTTGAGGACGGTAAAGTGATGCGGGCGTTTATGCGCTCGCAAGTAGGTGCGCTCCATAAGCTGCACATATTATGCTTACTTTCGTGCATCTAGTGCAATTGCTCCAATTAATCCTAGACTGCCAGCAATGCGTAGCAAGTCTTGTCGTTTAGCTATATCTTGTTTTAGCCAAAATGGATTGTTGGCTATAGTGATAGGGATTTGGGTGGAGATTAGTATGGCGGCACGTAGTTTAGGAGCTTTTTGGGTTAAGACGGCAATTCCGCCGGTGAGTACGATTGTGCCTAAGGTGCGGGTAAGAAGATCCAAAGCCGAGGGAGGAGGTAGGGTTAAGCCAATTTTTTGGGCAAGGGGAGTAAAATTGGCAATACGGCTACGATGCCCTGCGGGAAATATAATAGCTTCTAAGCCTGTGGTAATAAATGGAGCGCTTAATGCAGTGCGGGAAATTAAAGTAAGCAGGCTCATGGTAACTCCTAGCGGGCTGAAATATGTATGTAAAAAGTATATCTGGTAGAGCGGATAATTTTTCTATCAGGTTTACAATGGGAAGTACTTTAGTTTTTAGGTTAATTTCAGAGTAATTCAGGTTAAAGATATTACGGCTTGGAGTGGATTTAATGTGTAAAGGAGGGGTGGGGTGAATGGAAACACAAACGAATAAAGATTTGCCACAGGATCTGAAACGGCGTTTTGAGCAAGAAGCTCTCCCTTTGTTAGATCAGCTTTATGCGGCAGCTTGGCAGTTAGTAGGAAATTCTCAGGACGCCCAAGATTTAGTGCAAGAAACTATGTTGAAAGGTTTTGCGGCTTTTCATTCATATACTCCAAACACGAATATTAAAGCTTGGCTGTATCGTATTTTGCATAATGTTTTTATTTCTAACTATCAGAAAGCTAAACGCCGTCCCCGTGTAGTAAGTGATTTGGAGATGCTTGATAGGCAAGAATATCAGGGAGAAAAACGGGGAGATTTTCTGTTGGCGTCTACTGAGATGCAAGTGTTGGAGAAAATTCCAGATGTGCAAGTACAGGAGGCTTTAAGACAGTTATCTGTGGAGCGACGTACAGCCGTGTATTTAGCGGACGTAGCCGGTTTTTCGTATCAAGAGATAGCTGAGGTTATGGGAACGCCTGTGGGTACGGTAATGTCGCGCATTAATCGGGGACGTAAACAGTTACGGCAATTATTAGCAGAGTATGCACGAGAGCATGGTTATTTGGGGAGGGGAGAATGATGGAAGAAGTCACGGATTTAGAGTTAGCTCAATTGGTAGCAAAATTGCAGGAATGTTGCTGTCATGGTGATATGACCTTTGCTGCTCAAGAAGCATTTCTTGATGCAGTTTTTCAGGTATTAGACGAAATTGTAGTTGCGAAAGATGCTCAACTAAATGTAGCAAAAATAGTGGAAACTGTGGGCTGCGAGGAATGTGGGGAGGAATTGTATCGCGAGTTAGCTATTCGTTATTTAGTGCAGCGTTCTTCTCAAGCAACAGCTCCAGAATCGTTTCGGAAACAGATAATACAGCTTTTTAAGAAGCTATAATTTTAGGGTAAAAAGTAGTAAAAAGATGATTTGGTTACTGTGAATAGCTATTTGCTTTAGTTTTAGATTAAACTTATGGCGATAACTTTTTAATTTCTAAAGGAGTTTGTAATGTCGAAGCGTGCAAATAAGCGTCGCACCCGTAAGAAGGGTGGAGCAAACCACGGAAAGCGTCCAAACGCTTAATTGTTTGCCTTTAATGGGGGGGGTAGTATTCAGATACTACCCCCCCCTTGTTGTATATACCTATTTTTCTATCTTTTCGTTTTATATAGTTCAGGGGTGGAACTGGTTGTTCCACCCCTGAACTGGTTGCTATTTATTTGCCTTTAGGCAAAGGTCTAGCTTTCTTTTCGACGCGCAATAGTTAATGCGCCACCAGCAGCTAGGAGTAGCAGCATAGCGAATGCTACAACGGAAGTTGTTGCACCGGTATGTGCTAGACCGCCCTTGAGATTTACTGGCTTCACAGTTGCTGGAGCCTTCGGTGCAGCAACTACTGGCTTAGAATCGGTCAAAGGAGGCTTAACGGTATCCTTCTTTAGTACTTCCAGTGCTAGTTCAATATCAGCCAGCTTGGTTTGGGTACGCTTAATCACTACGTGATGTGCGCCTACCGTGGCTTCAGCTGGAATATTAAACTCGAAGCGTAGCTCGCCATTAGCATTGGCTCGTACCTCTTGTGCAAGCAGAATCGGAGTAGAATGCAACCAGATTTCTACCTTCTCATCTGCCTGGAATCCCTTACCAGTTACCACTACTTTATCGCCGTTATAAGCGAGTTCTTTATCCAGTGCAGCTAACTTAGTAGCAGGTGCTTCTGGGGTAGCTGGGTCAGTACTTGGAGTACCTGGGTCTTCAGTACTAGTGCCTGGGTCTTCAGTGCCAGTGCTTGGGTCAGAACTACCTGGGTCGGTACCGCCAGTGCCCGGTTCGCTGCTTCCAGGGTCAGTACCAGGAGCGCTTGGATCTTCAGTACCAGTGCTTGGGTCAGAACTACCTGGGTCGGTACCGCCAGTGCCCGGCTCGCTACTTCCAGGGTCAGTGCCAGGAGCGCCTGGATCTTCACCAGGAGCGCCTGGATCTTCACCAGGAGTTGGTTCTTCTGGTGAAACTGGGTTGGCGATAGCAATTGCAATCACGATGGTCTTTACTAGCTCACCTTGGGTGAGAGTGTAGGAAATTTCTCCTTCAAATTCACCAGTTGGGTTACCAGAGATGGTGCCAGTATTTCCATTGAGTTCTAGGCTCAAACCAGCAGGCAATTCCGCGTTAGCGGTTAAGGTGTATGGCTTGCTGGAATCAACAGTGAAGTTGAAGGAAATAGGATCAATAGGTGTTCCTACTTCTGCTTCTAGCAAGGCTTCTGCCTGATCGTTGCTAAATAGCAAAGAGATTGGAGTGGCAGGAGTGCTTGATGCAGGCGGCACGAAAGTAGGCGCAGGAGTTACCGGCTCAGCTGGTTGTTCTGGAGCAGTAAGCTCTACTGGCGGAACTTGCGAAGCCACACAGAAAGCGGCTGCCGAAGCGAACTGATCTTCTGTTGGTGGACGTTCATCCCATACGTCGGTAATCTCTAACTTCACAAATTGACCACGGGTGTTTTCTGGCATTACTGCCTTTTGCCATTCTCCGTTGTTTTGGAATTCACCCGTAACAACTGGTGCGCCCCAGCCATCTGCATTACCTGCTAGCTCGGTTTCAGATAGGTAAATGTTGTAATTCTTGATACGGCCATTTACCTTGCCCACGCGTGGACGGTATTCCAAAGTGGTCATATTCTTGCCAGCTAATGCTTCTGTTGGGTTAAATACTACCCAGAACGGGAACTGTCCGAATGCTCCGTCCCACTGTGAGTGCCAGAAAGTGTTTTCGTTGGCAGAGCCGTCAGAACGTACATCGAAAGCTGCTCCGATTCGTCCGTTCGTGTTACCCTCACCGCGTAGTTCTTCGGAGCTAGCGGAAATATTGTTGAAACCAGCACCGCACAAACGTGGGCCTACTACACCGCTGAGGTTTGCCGTAGCTGTCTTATTTGCTACTTCAGTATTCCAAGTGAAAGTTACAGTGCCTTCGGTAGAGGTTACATTTTGTACCTTGAACTTGGCTACTGCGGAGTCCCCTGGGCTCATAGCAGGTAGCGTCACTTCAGATGGTGCAATTCTCCAACCTTCAGAAACTTGTGGAGTGATAGTAGATTCGCCAATTTCTTGTCCTTGTGGAGCAAATACGGTCACGGTTAGTTCCGCAGGAGTGGTTGGATCTACTTCCGTTACTTGTGTTGGGGAAATTAAGATACCCATTTCCTGTCCTAAGGAGAACTTCGCTTTATCAGCTAGTGCTCCATCAGTGGAAATCACATCGCGTGGGAACTGTACTACCGATCCAACTGCTACCGTCTTGCCAGCACCTGAGAAAGAGGTGTTTAGCAAGGTGGGGTTGTTACGTACTTCTGGAGCGGATACGCCTTGAATATCTACGTGACGTTCAGTGCCATCTGCAACTGCTAGGTATTGGTTGGTTACAGCATTGCGGAAGGTAACTTTATTGTTGCCTACTGGCACGATTTGCCACTTTTGATGTACACGTAAAGCTGGCTCATCGGAAGCGCGATTTGGCCATTGTACGCTCATATCTTTACAAGCTGCCAATACAGCACCGGCTGCTACTTCAGTTACTACCGAAAGATGCTTACCTTCTGTCTGGTCGATGGTTAGACAGGTGTTGGTTTGAGTGTTCTTTACTTGGTAGTAGTCATCGTAGGTCTTGGTGATTTGCCAAGGTCCTGCATTTACTGGGCTTAACTCGGGGAAGCTATATACGCCATTTGGAATATCAGCTCCTGCTACCTTGGAACGAATGAATGGCTTGCCTACAGAATCTACTGCTTCCTTCATGCCACCTGCGCCTTCCCAGCGAGGCCAAGGACGCGAGTCGCTCCAAGTCATTTGGGCAAGGAAAGCAATGGAATCAGAGGTTTGCATTGCAACTTCGTTTTCGGTCATGTAGGAGTTATCAGGCCAGAGGGATACGCGCGCACCGAGTAGGCCTGCGTAATCCTTATTAATCTGTTTGTTGCTATCGAAAGTTCCTACATTCCAAGTGCCGTTGTAGAGGTTTTGCGTATTCACACCATAAGCATCTTGCCGGCTCCAGTAGAGAGCTTGGGTGGTGTTCATCAACTTATAGCCTTGCTCTACTAATCTGTAGATATTGGAATTGTATTGGAAGAGCCAGTAGTCAATAATTACGTCGGTATCTACTTTGCGCTGTGCTCTTAAGTTAATACCATCGTTAAATACACGGAGAGTCTTGCCCTTGGACTTTACATGCTGATTAACTTCGTTAATGAAAGCGATGAAGGCGTCATCTTCGCGTGCATCTGGGCCAAAAGTGTCACGTGCATACTGTAGTAATTGTGGGTAGTTGGAATAGCGATCGTGAATCATATATTCGTCTGCACCCATGTGCCAATACTTAGTGTCGAATGCTTCATCGTATTCGTCAATAAGTTTCTTGTAAAGAGCACGTGCTTCTGGTTTGGAAATATCTAGACCAGTAGCTTTGTAAGTGCCAGAGCTGCTTACTAGCTGATACTGTGGAGAGTTTTCCAGCCAGATACCCATGTGACCAGGGGAGTTAATCTCTGGAATTACGTCGATGTTATATTCTTTTGCTTTAGCTACAAAGCGAGCTACTTCTTCTGGAGTGTAGTAGCTCCAAGTGTTAGTGTCTGGATAGGTTTCGCTCTTGAGCTTCATTTCCAACAAAATTTGGTTGATGCGCAAGTCGGCAATGTCATCTAGGAAACGCTCAATCCATTCGGTAGAAATGTTAATCTGGCAAGCGCACAGGATCACGCCACGTTCTTTATACTTTGGTACGGAAGTAACGCTACCAGCAGGTAGGGTTAGTTTTTGATCTCCGCGCGATTCTTGCCGTAGTAGCTGCGATACTGCACGAGTGCCATAGAAAACACCCGCATCGGTTTTGGCAGTTACTACCAAACCGTTAGCGCCAATCTCTAGCTTGAAGCCTTCTTCGCCTAATTCGGTTTGGGAATCATCTAATACTAGATGTACGTCTTTAGAGGTTGCAGCAGAGCCTACTGCAATAGCGGGTACCTGGAAGCCGCCGAAAGCACTAAGTTCAGTAGAAAGAAGCGAGGCTCGCTTGGCTAATTGTGGAGAGCTTACCACTCGTGCGCCATTGGTTAGCGTCCAAGTTCCTTCACCTGCTACGAAGCCGTCTAAGCTAGGTACGGTACTGGGAAGAGAGATAGCGGCAGCTCCGGCGTTGTATGCTGCAGGTGCGCTTGCTTCTTCTGCTTGAGCACTTATAGGTGACAGAGCAGAGAGTAGCAAGGAAGCAAAAGCAGTTAGGCTTAGAGCAGCCTTCCAGCGTTTCTTCATTGAAACTCCTAGTTTTTAGTGTTGTAAATTGCGTGTTTAAGATTTAGCGACGATGCTATATGCATGTGTGCAATCTCATTAATTTTATCTAAGTGACGTGGGGATATGCAATGAATTTTGTAAATTTTTTCCTTATTTTAACAATGTTAGAACTATTCAATTTTTGTGGACGGATATGTTGAAAGCCCAGCTAGTAGCTTTGTTGCAAAGAACCAAGAATTACAGACGGAGTAAATAGGGTGATGCTGAAGTATGCAAACACAAGTAAGGTGATGATGCTGCTACTTAGAGGAAAAATAATTAGCAAATGGTGTAGTATTAGACAGGTTGAACAACTCGTGTTCAACAAAATAAACCTAATTTACTATTGTATAAAGGATGCAAATTGTCGCGTAAAATTTCTAAGTTAGGTGTTCTAGTAGCAGTGGCTTTTGCTTTAACCGCTTGTACTAATGCAACTACCGAAGAAAAAGCAGAAACTAAAACTGAAGCAGTAGCAGAAACAACTGCGCCAGTTAGTGCTAAGATGCTGAACATTGTATTAGCAGATGCTTCTAAGGCAGTTTCTGAAATTGCTGCAGATGGCAGTACTTGCACTGTGCAGCCATTAAAGTATGTTGTTAAGTCTGGGGAAGAAATTCTGCTCGAAGGCGATTTTGTGACTGAAGGTCGCGTGCTAGGAACAGATGAGGCTAAGACTTGTAATGCAATGCTTACCATTCCAGAAGTGCCTGGCAAGGAAGCATACACTGTAGAACTAAACGGTAAAACGGTAGAAGTAGATGCGTTAAACCGCAGTGCTTTGACCGTGGATTTTGCTTTCTAAATCAGAAAATACAGCAAAATAAACTCTGAAAAATACTGGCAGGGTGGGATTCGCTATTTAGCGAAATACCCACCCTGTTTATTTAATAGGGTTTATATTGTGCAGCTTATTGAAGTTACTGCGGATTTATTCCTAGCCATTGATACCAACCTTGGTTTAGTACTAGCCAAGCAATTAACCCGTAACCGGTTTGATGTGGTACGTATCCATTTCCTAAAGCTAGATCGGTCGTCCACTGTTCATGCTTAACAAGCGGTCCAAAAGTTTCCACGTATGGCACTGCGCGTCGTCGGCAAACTTCTTGATAGGCAGTGCTTAATGCGTTGATAGTGCTAGGTGATACATCACGACGGGGTGTAGGCCCTACTACTAAAGGCTGTATATTTTTCTTTACCGCCGTATCTATAATGTTGGCTAGATAAAGTCGGGAGCGTACATTGCTTACTCCTTTATCTAGGTCATGTGACCCCACTCCTAGTACTAGCCGGTTATCTCCCTCTGGGTCCAGACGGGGGAGTACATCGGTTTCCCAGTGTGTGCTAATGGTGTACAAATCTGCTTCAGGGTAGACGAAAGTAAAGGGAAAAATCGGGGGCGTTAGTTGAGTGCGTGCCAGTACGCGCCCAGTCCACCCCAGGGCACGTACATCTCCTAAGCCGGAGATTAATTCATCGCCAATGAAAAATATGCGCGGGTGGTGTTGCGTCATGTTAGCTCCTTATAGCTGAATCATCTCGGATTATCTTTGGAATGCTTGCTCTAGAATCTGGGCAATTTCTGCTTTATGTTTAGCGCTTAAGCCAGTAGCAGGCGCGGCAGCTTTGGGGCGAGAAATAAGACGTACAGGTTTATTTAGCTCGGTAAACATTTCGAGCGCTAAATGGCTCCAGGGGCCTTGATTAGCTGGCTCATCTTGCACCCAATACAACTCAGCTTGTGGATAATTGCGTAATACTGCTTCTACTGCCGTATTAGGGGTGGGGTAGAGCTGCTCTAGGCGCACAATAGCACACTGATAGTCGCCCCGCACTGCACGTTCTTCCAGTAAATCGTAGTATATGCGTCCCGAACAGAGTAGTACTCGATTTACGTCTGTCACGCGGGGGTCTATTTCTGGTAGTACTGGTTGGAAAGTGCCTTGTGTAAATTCGCTTACTTGAGAAGTTACTCCTTTGCGACGTAAAAGCTGCTTAGGGGTAAAGACAATTAGTGGTTTGCGTGGACGACTAAAGGCTTGTTGCCGTAGTAAATGGAAGTAGTTAGCAGGAGTAGAGGGCTGGCAGACAGTCATATTTTCTTCTGCGCATAACTGTAAGTAGCGTTCGATACGTGCTGATGAATGATCAGGCCCTTGCCCTTCATAGCCGTGTGGTAGCAGCATTACTAGCGAGGAGTGCTGGTTCCATTTTTGTTCGGCAGAGGAAATAAATTCATCGATGATGATCTGGGCGCCATTTGCAAAGTCGCCAAATTGTGCTTCCCAAAGCACTAAGGCGTCGGGCCGTTCTACTGAGTAGCCGTACTCAAATGCTAATACAGAATACTCAGATAAGGAGGAATCGTAGATAGTAAATGGGGCTTGATTCTCGGTGAGGGAAGCTAGAGGCGTCCATTCTTGCCCGCTTTCAATACAATGAGCTACGGCGTGACGTTGCACGAAAGTGCCACGGCGGGAATCTTGCCCAGAAATGCGCACTGGTACGCCGTCGATAAGTAGTGAACCGAAAGCGAGTAGCTCGGCGTAACCCCAATCAATATCTCCGCTGCGTGACATTTCGTTGCGACGGGTAAATAGTTGCCCAATTTTCTTGTGAATTTTGAAACCGGCAGGAATGTCAGAATGTGCATCGCCGATACGCTGCAGAATTTCAGGGGCAATTGCGGTGGTCCAACCGAAAAATTCGCTACTTTGATCAGCTTGCGCTTTCGGTAAACCTAGGGCGTTAGCTGCATTATCTGGACTGGTTGGTTGGGTTTCAGCTTCACGCACTTGGGTAAATGCTTGATCTAGCAGATTTTGGAAGTCAGCCTCAATGCGAGTTAATTCTTCAGTAGTTAGTTCACCGCGTCCGATTAGGGCTTCGTGATAGAGCTGTCGAGTACTACGTTTGGCGTTTACCAGCGAGTACATAATAGGTTGGGTCATTGAAGGGTCGTCACCTTCGTTGTGTCCGCGTTTGCGGTAGCAGATAATATCTAGAATTACGTCTTTATGGAAAGTTTCTCGATATTGGAAAGCCATTTCTGCCATACGTACCACGGCTTCGGGGTCATCTCCGTTTACGTGGAAAATTGGTACTTGTAAGCCTTTGGTTATATCGGTGGCGTAACGGGAGGAACGAGCAGCAGACGGAGCGGTAGTAAAGCCGATTTGGTTATTTATGATTACATGAATCGTGCCGCCAGTGCGATATGCTGGTAGCTGCGAATAGTTTAATACTTCAGTTACTACGCCTTGACCTGCGAAAGCGGAGTCGCCGTGGATTAATATCGGGAGAACGGGATAGTCACTTTCCCCTAAATTGAAACGGTCTAATTTAGCGCGTACTACGCCCTCTAGTACGCCGTCTGCAGCTTCCAGATGGGATGGGTTAGCAGCTAAATATACAGATACGGTATCTCCGGTGGGGGCGGTATATACTCCTTCAGTGCCTAAATGATATTTAACATCTCCTGACCCTTGCCAAGTAGACGGATCGTAAATTCCGTCAAACTCTGTGAAAATTTGAGCGTAGGATTTCCCGGCGATATTTGATAATACATTTAAGCGTCCACGATGAGCCATGCCGATAGCTACTTCGGAAAGACCGGTTTCTGCAGCTCCTTGCAAAATGGCATCTAAAGCGGGTATTAAGGCTTCTCCGCCTTCTAAGGAGAATCGTTTTTGTCCTACATATTTGGTTTGGAGAAAAGTCTCGAAAGCCTCTGCTTGATTGAGTTTATCGAGAATGTTTAGTTGTGTTTTAGCACTAGTGGGGTTGGCAGGGCGTTCTAGCTGGTCTTGGAACCAACGACGTTGCACTGGATCTTGAATGTGCATATATTCAATTCCCACAGTTTTGCAATAGGCTTGCCGTAGTTGGTCTAAGATTTGCCGTAAAGTTAAATGTGAAGTATGCGCAAAACCGCCGGTAGGGAAGGTGCGGTCTAAATCCCAAAGAGTTAAACCGTAAGAAGCTAACTCTAAGTCGGGGTGTCTACGTAACCGGAAAGCTAACGGATCAGTGTCGGCAATTAGGTGTCCGCGAGAGCGATAAGCGTGAATCAGTTCAGCAATGCGGGCTGGTTTGCCTAGTTCTCGTTCTGGGTCGTATTCTACGTCTTTTTCCCAAATGAAGGGTTGATAAGGAATGCGTAGCGACATATAAACGCGATCAAAAAATCCGTCTAATCCTAAAAGTTTTTGCTCTAATAGCGCCAAGAAGCGTCCCGAAGTGGCACCTTGTATTACTCGATGATCATAGGTGGAGGTAAGGTGTACTACTTTAGAAACACCTAATCTAGCTAGTGCTAAATCGCTAGTTCCTTGAAATTCGGGCGGGTAAGTCATAGAACCTACCCCTACGATTAAACCTTGCTGATTCATTAGGCGCGGAATGGAATGAGTTGTGCCTAATCCGCCAGGGTTAGTGAGGGACGCAGTAGTTTGTTGATAGTCCGATATGTTTAATTCATTTTTCCGTCCGCGTGCCACTAATTCTTCGTAGGCTTCTAAAAATTGCGCGAAAGTGAGGCTTTCTGCTTGCTTGATATTAGGCACTACCAAGGTGCGTGAACCGTCTGGGCGGGCCACGTCTATAGCTATTCCTAGATTGATATGAGCAGGTTTAATTAAAGTGGGTTTGCCTTGTGTGTCTAATTGGTAGGCGTAGTTCATTTCTGGCATTTCTGCCAGTGCTTCCACCATGGCGTAGGCGATTAAGTGGGTAAACGAAACTTTTCCGCCGCGTGTGGTAGCTAGATATTTGTTGATTACACTGCGATTATCAAACATTACTCGAGCTGGAATAGCTCGCACGGAAGTAGCAGTAGGGATAGATAGAGACTGGTCCATGTTTTTAGCAAGTCCTCTATCTGCGCCTTTAAGAGGTAAGTATTGGTCTTCTTCACTTACTGCATTGCGGGTAGGAAGTACATCGTAGCGTTGAGTGTAAGGAGTGGTGGCAGGGCGAACGGCACTTCTGGGTTGTGGGGGCAGATCAGAGCGGGTAACGAAAGTTGGGGAGGTGATTTGCCGATCGGCAGTGCTGTGCACTTCGCGTTGTGCTTTTTCGGTGGCAGGTGAGAAAGCTTTAGTGGTATGAGAAGAAGATGGGGCGTTTTCTTTGGTGCTAGGAGGGCTGGGGATAGTGTTAGGAGGGCTAGGGACAGCGTTAGGAGAGCTAGGAGTGTTGTGTGAGTTGTTGCTTAGTGAGGAAGCTGGGCGTCCTTGGTTTTGCCAAGCGTGAAATAGTTCTAGCCATTGGGGAGCTATCTGAGTAGGGTTTTGTAAAAACTTTGCATATAGTTCTTCCACAAACTCTTGATTAGCGCCGAAATTTTCACTTAGGTACGAATTCACTCTTCATTCCTCCCGCCCTAGATACGGTGAATTATTACTTATTAGTGTAAAACTCTCTTAGGAGTATCGAGAACTTAAATTGTAAGTAACTTATATTTTGCTTGTTAGGCGGAAAAATGCTGGTAGATATATCGGGGGTGGAATGTAGTTTTGTTATGGAAATTAGGGCAGTTTTAGGGTTTTGGAAGGAAAGGAGAGAATTTGGCCAAGATAGGTTTTGCTGTTTTGTAATGTGAGGTTATAAATATATTTTTAAGTTGGGAAGAGTAAGGGGCGGTAAAGTTTTAAGAAAACACCTGCTAGGACAGCTAGTGACTATTAAATTTAATATAAATTTTCCGCTTCTGGAGAAGTTCTAAAATAGCTTAAAATGCGAAACAGGGTAGATTCTTTGTTACCAAACCGTTATTATTTAATGTGGTTCGGTTGTTGCCAGCACTTGTAACTTAAGCACACTAAATATGCTGAAATAGCTACAAGTAAAGTAGTAAATAAGCGCTGGTAGAACTGTTGGAAAACATCAGGTGACAAACCTGTTTTAGGGGAAACGAGGCGAATTTTGGAAAGAACTTCTCAGGTTAAGAAGTCGCTACCATCGCGTCGTGAATTGCGTTTAGCTCGCCAACAGCAACAAGCACTGGTAATAACACAAGAGGCTAACGCCACTGATTTACCTTTTATTATTGAACAGCAAGAAGCAGCTACCGAAATATTCGCAAGTGTTTCTCCTGATTTAGAAACAGATAAGCAAGCGCGTAAAGCATTTAATTCCCGTTTTTCCACCCAAGTAAAAGCAGGCAAAAACGTAATCAAAAACCGCATATTCCGCACTTCCTTAGCGGCAGTGGGAGGCGGAGCTTTCGTGGCTGCTTTAATTACTGCGTCTTTTGCTGCTGCTAACAGTGCGCAAGGCGTGCAAACCCTTCCGTTAGTAGACACAATTCTGGGAGCAGCAAATAACTCGCAAACTTCCACCCCTAGTTCACTTCTTGCAGAAAATGGTCTTAGCGATGCTGCTCGCATGGAAGCAGCAATTACTCGCTCCGCTAATGGTAACTTGCGTTGTGTGCCCACTACGGGCGCAAACAGTTTATTAGATGTGTTTGTAGAAGAATCTGCACCGATTTACTTCCCAATGCCGGTAGGTAGCTATGAGCTCACCTCTGAGTTCGGCCCACGGGTTGATCCCATCACGGGCTGGAGTAGAGTGCATGAGGGAATAGATTTTGCTGCCCCTAGTGGCACTCCTTATTACGCGGTAGCAAATGGAGTGGTAGTAGGAATTGGTGAAAATGGTAGTGGAAGCAATGAAATCGTCATTAAACACACTATCGGTGAGAAAACTTTCTACTCATTCTATTTGCATAGTTATCGTAGTGGTATTCAGGTAACTAAAGGGCAAGAAGTAAAAGCAGGAGAGCATATTGGAAATGTGGGTTCTGCTGGCTACTCCACCGGCCCGCATCTGCATTTTGAGATTCGTGAAGGTGCTACTTTCCAAGATAAAGCGGTAGAACCTTGGTCGTTTATTAAGCAACTTGGGGCAGTAGACTTAAATTCTGCTTGTCAATAATTTATTTAACCTTAGGTGTATAAAGCAGATTAGCCTATGTTTAATTGGGAAGTTGCGCCATCTCAAGCCTTAGTGATTGCACATCGAGGCGGAGGGGCAGAAGCAGTTGAAAATTCGATGCAATCCTTTAAACAGATGCAAAATAATGGATTTTTCTACTTAGAAACAGATGCGCAATTAACTGCTGATGGGCAAGTAATTTTATTTCACGACTCAGTGTTAGACCGTGCCACTACTGGCAGTGGTAAAGTTTCCGAGCATACTTGGGAGCAGATACAGCAAGTGCAAAATGAAGTTGGAGAACATCCGCCTTTATTAGCGCAAGTTTTGCAAGATTTTCCACAGCTTGTGTTAAATATAGACGCAAAATCTGACCAAGTAGTAGAGCCATTATTGGCAGTTATTTCCCAGTATGGAGCACAAGATAGAGTGTGTTTAGCCTCTTTTAGTGAAAGACGGTTACGTCGTATTGCGCGCTTAAATAAAGGAGTGAGTCGTTCAGTTGGCATGGGTGGTATGGCAGTTATTGTATTTGCTGCGTTATTCCCTCTGTCTTTAGCGCGCAGAATTCTCTATTATGCCGGATTTTTAGGTGGTGAAATTACTGCCTTACAAGTGCCAGAAAAGTATTATGGCGTTCCTATTGCTACTAAAAGATTGCTTAAGGTATGTCATAGCTTAGGGTGGGCATTGCAAGTTTGGACGGTAAACGACCCTGCTCAAATGCGTAAATTATTACATTTAGGAGTAGATGCGTTAATTACTGACTATCCACAAGTGGCTAAAGAGCAAATTGAACAATACGCGTTAAACAAGGTGTAAGAAAAGCTCTGAAGTAGCTGAAATGACCAGAGCGTGAAATGGTTGCATAGTAGTGACTTAGCTGGGTCGGGATTGAGTATTGCGATAAAAGCAAATAAAAAATAGGTGAGATTTGCTGAAAATCGCACAAATCTCACCTGCTAGTGCCCCAAATAGGATTCGAACCTACGACCTTTCGCTCCGGAGGCGAACGCTCTATCCCCTGAGCTATTGGGGCAGGCAACGAATATTAGTTTAACAGTTACCGATTATAAAACCTATCTCCGGAAAGAATTTAGAAAGTGATTTTGCTTTAGTAGATCTTTATTATGTGTTGAAAGCAGCGGAGGTTTGGAGTTGTGTTTATAGGTATGGAAAATAATTTGGTTTGGGGACTTTAGGTTTTTCCGTTTAGGATTTTAAGGGTAAAACTTTAAGGTAAATGGCTAACTTCACCTTAAGAGAAGTTAGGTGCTAGATATTTAAGAAAGTTACACTTGTAGACATGACACCAGAGGAATTAGCAGCATTTATTAAAAGCACCTTAGAAACGGCAATTACAGATGGGGAAATATCTTTACCCCTTACGGACTTACCAGCAGAAATAAAGGTAGAGCGCCCTAGGTCGCGTGAGCATGGAGATTGGGCAACTAATGTTGCTATGCAATTAGCGAAAAAGGCAAGTATGAATCCGCGAGAATTTGCCGAAATTTTAGCGGGTAAGCTAGTGGAAAATTCTGCGATTGCGAAAGCAGAAATTGCTGGCCCTGGATTTATTAACATTACTTTGAGTGCGGCGGCGGCTGGCGAGTTAGCTCGTTTTATTCTCACGCAAGGACAAGCCTATGGTAGATCTACTGCCGAAGCTGGCACTACGGTTAATTTAGAGTTTGTGTCGGCTAATCCTACTGGCCCAATTCATATCGGGGGAGCACGTTGGGCGGCTGTAGGAGATTCTTTAGCTCGTATTTTAGAGGCAACCGGCGTTACAGTAGTGCGCGAGTATTATTTTAATGATCATGGTGCGCAAATTGATCGTTTTTCGGCATCTTTGTTGGCTGCTGCGCGGGGGCAGGAAACTCCAGAAGACGGATATGGTGGAGCATATATACAAGATATTGCCCAGCAAGTATTGCGCGAACACCCAGAAGTTGCTTTAGAAACTTTAAGTGATGTGCAAGCTCAAGAATTTTTCCGTACCCACGGGGTTAATCTCATGTTTGCCTCGATTAAACGAGAATTAGCGGATTTTCGGGTAAACTTTGACGTCTTTTTCCATGAGGATTCTTTACATGAATCAGGAGCAGTAGCAGCAGCTATTGATCGTTTAGCAGAGTCGGGTGTGGTTTATGAACAAGATGGAGCGAAATGGATTCGCACCACTGATTTTGGGGACGATAAAGACCGTGTGGTAATTAAAACTGATGGTAATGCGGCTTATTTTGCGGGCGATTTGGCTTACTATCTGGATAAGCGCAATCGGGGAGCAGACCAAGTAGTGTTGATGCTTGGCGCAGATCATCATGGTTATATTGGGCGTATGTATGCTATGGCGCGTGCCTTTGGTGACACAGCTGGCAAGGGTGAGAATTTAGAAATTCTCATTGGGCAGCTAGTGAATTTAGTGAAGGACGGAGAGCCGGTGCGTATGTCGAAACGTGCAGGCACCGTGGTAGTACTAGACGATTTAGTAGGAGTAGCAGGCGTAGATGCGGCGCGTTATTCTTTGGTGCGTGCAGCTATGGATACTACTTTGGAGATTGATTTAGGAGTAGTGTCGTCTAATACTAATGATAATCCGGTTTACTATGTGCAATATGCGTATGCACGCACTTGTTCGGTGGCACGCAATGCGGCTGAGCATGGAGTGACGCGCACTGATTTTGAGCCAAGTTTACTGGATAGCCCAGCTGATAATGAGCTATTAGCTGCTTTAGCGAAGTATCCAGAAATTGTATCGCAAGCTGCGCAATTGCGTGAACCGCACCGAGTAGCTCGCTATGTGGAGGAATTGGCGGGAGCTTACCATGCTTGGTATGGCAAGTCGCGGGTTACTCCGCGTGCCGATGAGGGGGTATGTGCTACTCACCAAGCTCGTTTGTGGCTGAATGACGCTACCGGTCAGGTTATTGCTAATGCTTTAGGCCTACTAGGAGTAACTGCGCCAGAGAAAATGTAAAAGTATTTTCATTTTAGGGAGCTGTATAATATACGGCTCCCTATTTTATTTGCTGGTAATTTCTAGTTTTCATTTGCTGTAAAGAATATGCCCTGGATTTAAGTGGTGGAATGATTTTGGTTGTTGCATAGTGGTTAGCGCGCTACGGTGTAATGCGTAGGAGTGGTATAAGCGCGGGGTAGTAGGTTGTGTGTAAAAATATAGGTGTTAGTTCAGGTATGCGGAAGTGAAATTAGAATATGAGAATCATAAAAGATACGGCGCGAGTAAGAGTTCCTGCCACTTCTGCTACTTTAGGTGCATCTTTAGCCCGTATTGGTATGGCGCATGATTTATGGAATGAAACTACTTTGCGACTCACCACGGGCAAAGCGCGTGTAAAAATTTTGGGTGAAGGCGGGCATAATGCGCCGGTAGCAGAACAGCATCTAACAGTGCGAACCATGCAGTACTGTTTGGAAAAGTTGGGTTTGCCTGTGGCGGGGATGGAGCTGGGATGTACTAATTTTATTCCGCGTGAGTGTGGTTTGGGAGAGCAGAGTGCAGAGATTGTGGCTGGTTTGTTATTAGTGAAAGCCATAGTTGATGAGCCAGAAAAACTTACTAATCAGGTGCTTTTACAGCTTGCTGCTAATTTAGTGCCGCTAGATGCCGGGATAGTAAGTGCCATAGCGGGTGGTACTAATTTGTGGTGGGAAAAATCGTTAGAGCCGGAAAAGACTGCGGATTTAACAGAAGTTAGTTTAGATGGGAAAGAGATAGCAGGGCAGATTATTTCATTACCAGTGGCAGCTAGTTTAGTAACCACGATATTAGTGCCTGATAGTGCTTTGCAAAATGTTGAAAATATGGAACGGCAAAGTTTGCGTTTAGCACAAGATTTAGCAAATTTACGGGCAGGAGTTGGCAAGCAAGCTGGCAATGATGATGCGTTGGCTGGGGAAGAAATTGGGGTGCAGGTACGCGGTAGACATAGTAGTGTGGAGCAGAAAAGGGCGATGGAGCAAGTAATAGGACAAGTAAATCGCAGTTCATTACTTACTTATGCTTTAACGGTAGCTCCGCAGTACTTGTTGGAGGCTACGGAAGAAGCAGAGGCTTTAGCTAAAATGCAAGCACAATATCCGCAGAGTGTACAGTTATTGCAAGCCTTGCGGAAAGCGGGGTGGCCAGCAGTATTTTCCGGTACGGGCAATGCCATTTTGGTGTTTGCAGCTATTGATGAAGTCTTAGGGAAAAGGTTGAAAGAACAAGGTTTTAAGGTATTTGCGAGTACGCAAGTGTCAGGTGCGCAGATTTTGGCCTGAGAGTCAAGGTACAAATAAGTCGGTAACTAAACATGTAAAAACGGTTATTTGCCAAAGTTGTGCGCATTCTTGGAAAGTTAAATAGGCTGTAGCACTACATTTAAGGTAGCTCTTAAAATTAGAGAGCTACCTTTTGTGTTATAAGCAATGTTTATTATTTTTCTTGAATTTTGGTTAAAACATCGGATCAATCAGTGCATAATTTTAAGTATTTTTGTTTATTTGTTTCGCTATTGTGAAAAACCATGTATTATGTTTTCTGGTAGCTAAGAACGGTTTACCGTAATTAGTTGATTTAATAAAATCCGCTAGCAAAGTTTTTTGTTTTAGTGTGCTACCAAGTTCCCAAATTTCTGTAGTTTTAAGTGTTTCACGCCCTTAAAAGTTCCCTTACAGAAATCATGCAAACCATTTATTTCGGGGAAGGAACCTCGTGACGGAAACCTCTAACGCACCTGAGCTTGCGAAAATGCTCCTACCAGAATTGAAGAAGCGTGCTGGAGAATTAGGCTTAAAGCTTCCTCCGCGAGCTAGAAAAGCTGATTACCTTGCGGCTATTGCTACTGTAGATAGTAGTATGGGTAAATCGCGTACTAATTCTGGGAAGAATGTTGATACTTTGCCGGGTGCTTCCAGTTTAGAGATTACAAAAGAAAAAGTGGCAGAATCTGCAGAGCGCACCCATCGTCGGGGTAGACCACGTCGGGATCGTAATGTGGAAGAAAACGGGGCAGAATCTGCTGCTAATACGGAAACAGTAGCTGGTTTAAGTGAAGATAAAGCTGCAGCTTTAGAAGCTATTGGTGATGCAGCAGAACGGCGAGCAGCGAACCGGCAAGACGATGGAGAAAACGGCGAGGGACGTAATCGGCGTGACCGGCGTGACCGGCGAGATCGACGTGACCGTGCAGAAGAAGAAGTCACCACTACTACTGCAGAAGAAGCAGTGGAGTCCGAACAAGTAGTAGAGGAAGAAGTACTAATTCCAGTTGCTGGTATTTTAGATGCTTCGGGCACGAACTGGTATATCCGTACTGGTGGATATTTGCCGGGTAAGAATGATGCTTACGTATCACAGCAAACTATTAAGAAGTATGGTTTGCGCCGTGGGGACGCAGTGGTTGGTGCAGTGCGTTCAGTGAATGACGGGGGACGTCGTGGTCAGCGTCAGCATCGTTACAACCCGCTAATAGAAGTTAATTCTATTAATGGTTTAACACCAGAAGATTCCTTGCAACGTCCAGAGTTTAACAAGCTCACTCCGTTGTATCCGCAAGAAATGTTGCGCATGGAAACTACTAAGGCAGCCCTTACTACGCGCGTGATTGATTTAGTAGCTCCTATCGGTAAAGGTCAGCGTGGCTTGATTGTTTCGCCTCCTAAGGCGGGCAAGACCATGATTATGCAACAAATGGCAATGGCTATTGCCAAGAATGATCCGAATGTACACCTTATGGTGGTGTTAGTAGATGAACGCCCAGAAGAAGTAACGGATATGCAGCGTTTAGTGAAAGGAGAAGTTATTGCTTCTACTTTCGATCGTCCTGCTACCGACCATACCATCGTGGCTGAATTAGCTGTGGAGCGTGCAAAGCGTTTAGTGGAATTAGGGCAAGATGTAGTGATTTTGCTAGATTCCTTGACTCGTTTATCGCGTGCCTACAATTTAGCTGCTCCTGCTTCGGGTCGAATTTTATCGGGTGGTGTAGACGCAGCTGCTTTGTATCCGCCTAAGAAGTTCTTTGGGGCAGCACGCAATATTGAAAACGGTGGTTCTTTGACCATTATTGCTTCGGCACTGGTAGAAACTGGTTCCAAGATGGATGAAGTTATCTTCGAGGAATTTAAGGGTACCGGCAATATGGAGTTGCGTTTGTCGCGGCAATTGGCAGATCGTCGTATTTTCCCAGCCGTAGATGTGAATGCTTCGGGTACGCGCCGTGAAGAACAACTATTTAGCCCAGAAGAATTGAAGATTGTATGGCAGTTGCGCCGCGCATTGGGCGTGCTAGATGTGCAAGAATCTTCGGACTACTTGTTGAACTTGTTGCGCAAGACTGAGTCTAATAAAGAATTTTTAGTTTCTTTGTTGCGCTCTATGCAAAACTAATTGCGAAATTTGATAGCTACGGAATAGGTGAGTAGCAGTTGTGAAAATATGAGTTGTTGCTCACCTACCTAGCTAAATGCCTAGAAAAAATGATTAAATATAGCGTCGGCTACTGGTTCACCACTGCACCGCGGTAAGCGCAAGTTAGGGTTAGTACGGAAGCTAATTCAACGTGTTGTGGACCCAGGAGCACCAAACGATCCAAGGAGAAATTATGAAGCAGGGAATTCACCCTGAGTACAACGTGATTCACGTTAGCTGTACTTGTGGTGCAGAGTTTGATACTCGCTCCACTCTTAACCGTGACGAACTTCGTGTAGACGTATGTTCTGCTTGTCACCCTTTCTACACTGGTAAGCAAAAGATTTTGGATACCGGTGGTCGTGTGGCTCGCTTTGAGGCTCGCTTCGGTAAGCGTAAGTAGTTTTTGGCTTAAACGCCGGTGCTTTCGAGTACCGGCGTTTAACATATCTTAATTGTGGCTAGAGTTAAAAGAATATAGTTATATTTCTTAGATGTTTAGGCAAAAACTGGTGTATTCTAAACCAAACCTGCATGCTTAAACGTCAAGCAATAGATTTAGTTAGTTAATTTATCGTTAAAGTTAAGAGGGTAACGGTGAGTGTAGAGAAGTATCCAGCTGCAGTAGCTATGTTGGAGGAATATCAGCAGATTGAAGCTGATATGGCAAGCGCTGAAGTGTTGGCAAATCCGGATAAGTTGCGCTCTCTTTCGCGACGGTACGCTCAGTTGGGGCGAGTGGTAAGCCGTTACCAAAAATGGTTGCAATTAAACCAAGAAATAGCAGATATTGCAGAAATTGTGGCATTAGGTGGAGAAGATGCGGAGCTTTTTGCTAGTGAACTTCCCCAATTAGAAGCGGCACGCGATAAAGCTGGGGATGATTTACGCGACGCGTTAATTCCACGTGATCCTGATGATTTGCGCGATGTAATTTTAGAAGTGAAAGCTGGAGAAGGCGGAGAAGAATCAGCGTTATTTGCTGGTGATTTGGTGCGTATGTATCAGCGTTATGCGGAATCTAAAGGCTGGGTAACGCAGATTTTGTCGGCTACTGCTACTGATATTGGTGGATATAAGGATTTGCAGATGGCTATTAAAGCTAAGCAAGTTCCTGAAGATCCAGCAGAAGGGGTGTGGTCGTATCTTAAATTTGAGGCTGGTGTGCATCGCGTACAGCGCGTACCAGTGACGGAAACGCAAGGTCGTATTCATACCTCTGCCGCTGGGGTGTTGGTATTTGCGGAAGTTGATGATCCAGGCGAAATTGAGATTAATGATAATGATTTGCGTATTGACGTGTTCCGTTCATCTGGTCCGGGAGGCCAGTCGGTGAACACTACCGATTCGGCTGTGCGTATCACTCATTTACCTACGGGTATTACGGTTTCTATGCAAGATGAAAAATCACAGATTAAAAACCGTGAGTCGGCAATGCGAGTATTGCGGGCTCGTTTGCGACAGTTGCAGTTGGAAGAACAGGCTGCGAAAGAAGCTGATCAACGCAGATCCCAAGTGCGGACGGTGGATCGTTCAGAACGGGTACGCACTTATAATTTCCCAGAAAATCGTATCTCGGAACACCGCACTGGTTTTAAGTCCCATAATTTAGATGCAGTATTAAACGGTTACTTAGACGATGTGATCCATTCTTTGCGAGAGATGGACGAAAATGAGCGTCTGCAGAATGCAACCGAAAATTCTGCCAGCTAGATTTAGTAAGATAGCTAGGAGTGAAAGTGGAGCAAGCTGAGCTGCTGGCAGGGGCAACTACCTGGCAAAGTGCGCTACAGCATGCTACTGCTTGGTTGGAAAGTGCTGGAGTAGAATCTGCGCGGGTAGATGCGTTAATTTTTGCGCAAGAAATAGCTGGCACTAGCCAAGTATTCTTGACCGTTCCAAGCAAAATGCAACTTGCTCAGTTTGCTACTTGGATTGCTAGACGCGCTAAACGTGAACCTTTACAACACATTTTGGGAAAAATGTGGTTTTACGGTTTAGAGCTTCTTTCTTCTCCTGCTGCTTTTATTGTGCGTCCGGAAACGGAATTAGTGGCAGAAGCTGGAATTAAAATACTGCAAAGGTTACTTACTAGCAGACTCGATAATACTGAGCGGGTGCCGTTAGTGCTGGATTTATGTACTGGATCGGGCGCGATAGCTTTAGCTATTTGGCAAAATGTGCCTAGGGTACAAATAGTGGCGGTGGAAAAAAGTGATCAAGCAGCGCAGGTGGCAAAGCAGAATTTTGCGCGTTATCAAGCTGATATTGAGCTGGTAACGGGAGATGCTTTAGAGGTAATACCCGCATTAACGGAGCAGGTGGATTTGGTAATTAGTAATCCTCCTTACGTGCCAGGTACGCATGAATTATCTCCGGAAGTTTTGCAAGACCCTGCTTTAGCTTTATGGGGTGGAGGAGCAGATGGGCTTGTTTTTCCGCTGCAGCTTTTAGAAGTAGCTTGGCAGTATTTACGTCCTGGAGGGAGTGTGGTGATGGAACACTCTGTTGAGCAAGGAACTGCTTTGGCAGCTAAAGCGTATTCTTTAGGATATAGCGCGGTGGAGATATGCCCTGATTTAACCGGACGGGATAGATGGTTGCAAGCCGTAAAGCCACAAAAATAAATAGCAAATTTAAGTGAGTATTGGAAATGTTAGACAGTTAAAATACATACCAATATGCCACTTTATTTACCCTAATTTATTAAAGTAGGAACCAAAATGGTAAATGTATTAAGTTTTACTCCGCAAAGCATTACTGCTCAAACTTTTGCACAAGCCAGTGCGACTATCAAAGCGGGAAAAGTGTTGTGTTTACCTACTGATACAGTTTATGGGGTAGGGGCTGATCCGTTTTCTGCGGCGGCGGTTACGCGATTATTGGCTGCCAAATCTCGTACACGTGAAATGCCTCCGCCCGTGTTGATTGCTTCTTGGGAGCAAGGGGCACAACTAGTAGATTTTGCGGGAGAATACGGGCAGTTACTACACCAAGCTGGCACAGCGTTGGCAAGGCAGTTTTGGCCAGGCGCGCTCACTATGATTTTGCCGGCTCGCGCAGAAGTGGGGTGGGATTTAGGAGAGACTCATGGCACGGTTGCGTTACGAATGCCTAACTGGGATTTAACTTTGAGGCTTTTGCAGCAAACAGGCCCGCTTGCCGTTACCAGTGCTAATAAGACGGGTAATCCACCTGCTTTAACGATTGAAGAAGCGGTAGCGCAACTACAAGATGCCGTTTCTTTGTATCTGGACGGAGGCCCTTCGGTAGGAGGAGTGCCCTCTACGATTGTGAAATTAGGGGTAGAAGAGGGAAAAATCGCTGCGCAAATTTTGCGTTCTGGGGCAATAGAGCCAGAACTTATTTGGAAAACGCTTAATTCTTTATGAGAAAATTATGCTAAATTGCGCATTAAATTTAAGCAGGGGACGTTGAGCGTGCAGAAAAAATCCATCAGCATAGGTACTAGACGCAATGCTACCCAGATTTTGCGGCGGGTAAGTATCTGGAATATATCGCTTGCCTTAACTTTAGCGTTACTTGGCGGGGTGTTGTTAGGATTTTTTTACCGGCCTAGTAGTGCTTGGGGATTTGGGAGTGGATTACTCAGTGTGGCTATTTTGAGCGCTTTGTCTTGGGCATTGGAAGTGTTAATTGCTCGTAAGTTTACTAATTTGCAAGGTTTGGCGTTTTCGGCTGGTTTTGTGCTGAAAATATTTTGGGTGTTTGTGTTTGCTTGGGTTTTACGTAAATTTGCTTGGGTAGATATGCATTTTATGTTGTTAGGTTTTATGCTGGGCATGGTTTTATCTCTTGCTGTAAGTGCTGCTTTGATTTTGCAAGAGGATGGCCCTGATTTTGACTAATCCTAAATAAAGCGGGCGATTTACTAAATATGTGGTGCTTTCTGAGAAAATAACGGGAATTAACTTATTAAATTTGGATACATTCTTTATGCGTGCAAATTTTGATAATGTGAAGAAAAATTTGCAAGAAAAAGTGCTTTAACATTGGAGAGCGACCCCAATCTAATGTAGAGTGGATAGGTCAGGTCTTGTGTGTGAATAACGTGCGCAATGGAGCATTTTTCAGGCAAAGATAAAAATCGTGAGTAGAGGACTTTCAAGATAGTGAGTACACTGTTAGATTTCGCTTTACTTCCTATCTTTATGGCGGAAGATGGAAGCGGTTTTCATGGCCCTACCTTAGACCATGAATTTGCTCCACCTGCGATTTTCTTTGCAGGCACTATGTTTGAGATGAACCGCATTTTATTGGTGCGTATGATCGCAGTAGCTATTCTGGCGCTAGTAATGGTGTTGTATGCGAAGCGCGCTAAATTAGTGCCTGGACGCGCACAAAGCATGGTGGAAAGTCTGATTGATTTTTCCCGTGTGCAGATTGGGCACGAGATTCTGGGAGAAGACCACGCAAAGAAGTATCAGCCATTGTTGCTCACTTTGTTTGTGGGTATTTTATTTATGAACTTAACGGGCGTAATTCCTGGTCTGCAAATTGCCGGTACTTCCTTAATTGGTATGCCGTTAATTTATGCGCTTTTTGCTTATGTAGGGTTTGTGGTAGCTGGTTTGCGTGAACGTGGCTTAAAGTTCTTCAAAGAGCAAGTAATGCCACCGGGAGTTCCTAAACCGCTTTATTTGCTAATGATCCCGTTGGAAACGCTTTCTACTTTTGTATTACGTCCTATTATTTTGACTATGCGTCTGCTTTCCAACATGGTAGCAGGGCATTTCGTGCTAGTTCTTTGCTTTGTCGGCACACACTATTTGTATTTAGAAATGTCGGGTGTGATGGGCATTGGACTAGGCACAGTTACGCTTCTCGTAGGCACCGTTTTCGTTGTCTTCGAGCTGTTTGTAGGTGCTTTACAAGCTTACATTTTCGCAATGTTAGCTGCTGCCTACATTTCTCTATCCATTTCAGATCACTGAAATCTAACAAGTAAGGAAACAATTCCATGATTGGTAACATCGCCACCATCGGTTACGGTATTGCAACCATCGGCCCAAGCCTTGCAGTAGGTCTTATCGGTGCTAAGACGCAGGAAGCTACCGCTCGTCAGCCAGAAATCAAGGGCTACTTGCGTGTTAATATGTTCCTTTCCATTGCGTTCGCTGAAGCACTAGGTCTTATGGGCTTCGCTGCCGGCTTCGTATTTGGAGTTTAAGCATGAAGGAAACGGCTGTAATTTTCGCTGCTACAACTGGGAGTAAATACCACCTGTTATTGCCAGCTGTCCCAGATTTGATTTGGGGATCAGTCGCTTTCGTTATCGTCGCATTTGTCATCTATCGTTTTGCTTGGCCAACTTTTTCGCAAATGTTGGACGAACGAGGCGAAAAGATTGAAAAGGGTCTGCAGGCTGCAGAGCTAGCTCGGCAAGAAATTGCTGCGGAGCGAGAGGATTTAGCGCAAGAAATTTCTGCTGCACAACGTGAAGCAGCTGAGGTACGCGAAAAAGCACAAGAAAATGCTAAAGAAATCGTGACTGAAGCTCAGCAGAAAGCTCGTTTAGATGCGCAAGCTATCTTGGAAACTGCGCAATTGCGTATCAGTGCCGATAGCGAAGCTGCAGCTCGTGCACTTCGTACCGATATTGGATCTTTAGCTACTGAGTTGGCAGGACGTATTATCGGGGAAGCAGTGACGGATCAAGCGCTGGCTTCGCGCGTTATTGATCGCTTCTTAGATGATTTAGAAGCGTCTTTAGCAGCTAAGCATAGCACAGAAGTGCGGGAGAGCTAATGCGGTCAGCTAGTAAAGTCGCCTATGAGCGGGTATTAGAAACTTGGGAAGTTTCTGTAGCTGCACACGTTGGGCAAGAAATCGAGTTTGCAACAGAACTATTTTCTATTGCAGATGTACTTTCTGAGCATACCTCGGTTGCGCGCGCTTTAGAAGATGCTAGTCGTAGTGCTCAGGATCGCCAAACAGTAGTTGCCCAGATTTTTCACCAAGCCCATGCCGCGGTATTGGAAGTAGTAAAATCTTTAGTACAAGAAACTTGGGCAGAAAAAGGCGATTTAGCGCAATCAGTAGCATTATTAGCTGCTCAAACCATCTTGCTGGGAGCGCAAAGAGAAGCGCTGCTATCTAAGACGGAAGAAGAGCTATACCAGCTTTTGCGTTTGTTGAAAGAACAACGTGATTTGCGATTGGTACTGGGAGATGTGCAATACGATGTGGCAGCTCGGCAAAACTTAGCTGTGCAGTTACTGGGCGCACACAATATCTATACGCAGGCGCTTACAGCACGAGCTATTGCTAAAGTGCCAGCTCCTAGTTTGATTGCGGCTCTACATAGCTTTATTACGCTAGCTGCGGCACGAGGTGAACACCTAGTAGCGGCAGTTACTAGTGCGCTTCCATTGTCGGAGGCACAAGCAGAACGACTGACCCGAATTCTAAGCCAGCATTATCAGCGTCAAGTACGTTTACATATTTCAGTAAATCCTGAGATAGTGGGCGGCTTGCGTATCCATATCGGCGACGAAGTCATCGATGGCACCCTTGCTACACGGTTGGCAATGGTTAAAGAAGAAATTAAGTAACTGATCTTATTCAATTGTGGCTGTTTAGCCACTTCGAGCGAAGGAAATAAGCAATGGCTGATCTAACCATCCAGCCGGAGGAGATCCGGTCGGCGCTAGATGCTTTTGTGAACTCTTACGAGCCGCCAAAAGTAGTTAGTGACGAGGTAGGGCACGTAACCCTTACCGCAGACGGTATCGCCCGTGTAACTGGACTGCCAGGAGCAATGGCAAATGAGTTACTAAAGTTTGAAGAAGGAACTCTAGGTTTGGCGATGAACCTAGAAGAGCACGAAATTGGTGTAGTAGTACTGGGTGATTTCTCCCGTATTGAAGAAGGTATGGAAGTGCGTCGCACCGGAGAAGTGCTTTCCGTACCTGTAGGAGAAGGTTACTTGGGACGAGTGGTAGACCCACTAGGTAATCCTATTGACGGTCTAGGCGCGATTACTGATTTGGATGGGCTGCGGGCGCTGGAGCTACAAGCTCCAGGTGTTATGGCACGTAAATCGGTGCATGAGCCACTACAAACTGGTATTAAAGCTATTGACGCGATGATTCCAATCGGACGCGGACAGCGTCAGTTGATTATTGGCGACCGTAAAACTGGTAAGACTGCTTTAGCTATCGACACCATTTTGAATCAGAAAGCTAATTGGGAATCAGGAGATCCGCAAAAGCAGGTACGTTGTATTTATGTAGCAATTGGCCAAAAAGGTTCTACTATTGCTTCGGTGCGCGCAACGCTCGAGCGCGCAGGAGCATTAGAATATACCACTATCGTGGCTTCTCCTGCTTCTGATTCTGCTGGCTATAAGTATTTAGCTCCTTATACTGGTTCGGCTATTGGTCAGCACTGGATGTATGCTGGCAAACATGTGCTGATTATTTTTGACGATTTATCTAAGCAGGCAGAGGCTTATCGTTCGGTATCTTTGCTATTACGTCGTCCTCCAGGTCGTGAAGCCTATCCTGGTGACGTATTCTACTTACATTCTCGTTTGCTTGAACGCTGTGCAAAGCTATCTGATGAGCTTGGCGGTGGCTCAATGACGGGTCTGCCTATTATTGAGACCAAAGCAAATGACGTTTCTGCTTACATTCCTACGAATGTTATTTCGATTACCGACGGTCAGATTTTCTTGCAGTCTGATTTGTTTAACTCTAATCAGCGCCCAGCAGTAGATGTGGGTATTTCCGTTTCCCGCGTAGGTGGAGATGCGCAGATTAAAGCGATGAAGAAAGTGGCTGGTACGCTTAAGATTACTTTGGCACAGTATCGTGCTCAGGCGGCTTTTGCTATGTTTGCTTCCGATTTGGATGCTGCTACCCAGCGCCAGCTAACGCGCGGTTCGCGCTTAATGGAATTGCTGAAGCAACCGCAGTACACCCCATATGCTGTAGAAGACCAAGTAGCTTCCGTATGGGCAGGAACTAATGGTTATTTAGATGAAGTGCCGTTAGAGCAGGTGGCTAACTATGAACGTCAGCTACTTGATTACTTGCATCGCAATACCCAAGTGCTTGCCACGATTAAAGAAACTGGAAAGTTGGAGTCGGACACTGAAGACGCTTTGCGGGCAGGAGTGGAAGAATTCCATCGGTCTTTTATTTCCGCTTTCGTGCCAGCTGCGGATACTGATAATTCAGAACCAGTAGAAGCAGAAAAGGTACAAGAGCAGATCGTGCGTAAGAAGCGAGGCTAATCGTGGCGGGTACGCAGCGTATTTATAAGCAAAAGATCCGTGCTACGGCCACACTGGAAAAAGTGTTCCGAGCGATGGAGCTGATTGCGGCTTCCCGTATTGGGAAAGCCCGTGATCGTGCTTTAGGGCAGGATCCTTATACGCGAGCTCTCACTGAATCTCTCTCTATGGTAGCTAGCCATGCGCATGCAGAACATCCATTAGTGAAAGAACGCACCGACACCAATCGG
>CAMCHI010000002.1 GCA_945874735.1 uncultured Arcanobacterium sp.
AAAGTATCGCAGCAGCTCGCAAAGATGTACAAACTGCCCTGTTGCTGGCGCGAGAAGCAGTAGATTTAAGCCAAGTGCAAGAAGTAATTGGTTTAGCTGGCACTCTCACCACTTTAGCTGCCACTGTTTTAGAACTAGATACTTATGATCCAGATTTAATTCATGGCACTCAGTTGGCGGTGGCAGATATGGAGAGAATCTGCGATTGGTATTTAGCTTCTACTTTGGAGCAACGTCAATCTCTTGGCTTTATGCACCCAGGACGTGCAGACGTGATTACTGCCGGCGCAGTGGTATGGCAAGAAGTAATGCGCGAAATTGTGGCTAGTACCAAGCTGACTAAAAATCCGCTCACCACTATCACCATATCGGAACACGATATTTTAGACGGTTTAGCTTTGTGGGCATTAAAAGCACCGCAAACCCCTAAATATGCTTAGAAGTGTTTAGAAAATAGCAGTATCTCATTTGATGACGAGACTGTTTATCCTTATTTTCTTTATTTAATCTTGCCCAGAAAATAAAGAATGATAGCTAAAACGAGAATAGCGGACTTTAAGGGGAGGAGCGATGCAATTCAGTGCGGTCAGAATAGCGATGCCGATATTTGGTACGCCACTTAGTGCTCACAGCTCCTAGAATGGCAGAAATCAGCGTGCCTAGAATAACAGCTACTCGCGCATGGGCAGATATTTCAGTACTTGGATCAAACGACAAAGTAGCAATTAGCAAGGATACCGTAAAACCGATACCGGCAATTAAGGAAATTGGCAGCACGTCCATAATGGTTAAATTTGCTCCGAGTCGCAATCTAAAGACGCTAATCAAGAGGAGTACTCCTCCGGTAATTCCCAATAGTTTACCAAGTGGTAGACCTAAATAAATTCCGATAGCTACCGGATCAGTAAACATAGAGGAAAAACCACCAGCATCGACAATATTTACCCCAGCGGCAAAGAACGCAAAGATTGGTAACACCAAGCCGGCAGAATAAAAATGTAGTTTATCGCTTAAGTGAGCAGTGAGTGCTTGTTTCTCTGCTTTCCGTTGCAAAGCAGGCACAGTCATACCTAAAGCTACTCCGGCAATAGTGGCGTGAATTCCTGAAAGATGCATGAAATACCAAGCAAGAATGCCAAGAGGCCAGAGTAAGTACCATTTAATTATGCGTTTTTGGCTTAGTATTCCAAAAATAATAATTAGCAAAATAGCTATACCGAGCATAGAAAAGTTAAGGTCTTTAGCAAAAAATACGGCAATAAGAATAATGCCTAGTAGGTCATCTACCACTGCTAAGGTCATTAGAAAAGTGCGAGCTGCAGGTGGTAAACCTTTACCAAAAAGCCCTAAAACTGCTAAGGCGAAAGCAATATCGGTGGCAACTGGAACTGCCCAACCGTCTAAGTTAGTTGAATTGCTGAGCGCTTGAATACCAATATATACCGCAATCGGGCCGAGCATACCAAAAACTGCTGCTAATACTGGTACGAGCGCTTTGCGTATATCTCTGAGAGAACCAGTGGTAAATTCTTGTTTTAGTTCTAGCCCTACTACGAAGAAAAAAATGGCTAGTAAGCCGTCGGCTGCCCAATGCGCTAAAGAAAGATTGAGGTGCAACTCAGATGGGCCCAGAGTGAGATGAGAAAACTCAGTATATGCTTGTCGTATCGTTAAAAGAGGGAAATTAGCCCAGAGTAATGCTAAGCCTGCCGCTAAAATCAATACCAATCCAGCCATTGTTTCACTATGGAGGAGTCTACGGTACTTTTGGGTAATTGAAGTTTTCTTAGCCATATTTTGTCTTAATGCTTTCCGCCGTATTTTAGGACTCCAGTGTTAAATAGAAATGGAAGGGGGGGGGTAGGTTAATATGACTTCATTATATAAGAAAACTTCATTATGAGGGGACGAGGCAAATGAAAAAGAGTATTGCAATTGCTTTAGTAAGTTTATTAGTACTTAGCGGTTGTGCTGATAGCGCTGATACACCTTCAGCTTCGCAAGAGCAAACCACCAGTGCTGAAACAAATACTACAGAAGTAAAAAGTGAACAAAAATGGGATTTACTAATGGAAGGAGAGGGGATGCAATTTAAGGATACTAATCTTTATCACAGGTATCCGAATTATGATTGGACAGATTTATTTGGTTATATATACGTAGGTAAAGAGCAGGGCGAAAAAAATAAGTCAGTTATATTGATGAATGCCCATATTACTACTACTGAAGAATTTCAAGTTAGTTCCTTAGATGAAGTTAAGTCTAAATTTTTAGTAAGAGAGAATGATGAAATTGGTTCATCATTAGATGATGTACTAAAAAGCCAGCATTTCGAGTGGAAAGTGACGTCAGAAGAAAAGCTCACTATCAACGGGATGGAGTTTTTGCATTTAACGGCAGATGTAGAAGGTTATCTTACCGACGATAAGAGATATCCTAAGTTGTACAATAAATTAGATCAATACTATAAAGACGGTGGCACCGGTCATGTAGAAGGATACTTTACACTGGTAGATAAAGTAGATGGAAGCGGAAAAGAGTTATTTGCTCTTATGCGTGGTTGGAATAGTGATTCTTCTGAGGACGTAAAAGAAAGAACCGAAAAAGTAGTTGGGCAATTATTAGAAAGTTTATATATAAAAAAGTAGATAATTATTGATAGCATAAGGATTTACGGTTATTACGTGCCGTAAAGATGCAGGAGCTGAAAGCTAATATAAGCTACTTGTAGTAGGTGAAAACCAAAAAATGTTTTAGATTTTTCACTATTTTGGAAAATTTAGGGCTAATAATTTCGGCTTTTGCTAAAAAGTATGTATGCTTTAAAGGTGTCCAGTAGAAATTCTACTGCACAGCCCCCGTAGCCCAATCGGCAGAGGCAGCAGACTTAAAATCTGTCCAGTGTGGGTTCGAGTCCCACCGGGGGCACTATCTTTATCTACGGATAAAGATAGTGGCAGTTATTGCCATTGCGATTTTCCTAGCAAAGAAGCCTTGGAAATTTGTATACAGATGCAAGCATGAGATGCAGGAGATACATCCGAGATGTCTGAAGTTGATGCCAAATTCTATGAGATTGCCACCCAGTTTCAGTTGCAGGGAGAAGTGCAAACTATTGAACCTTATGGTGATGGGCATATTAATACCACTTTGTTAGTTACCACTACGGAAAATCGCTACATTTTACAGCGTATGCACGCGCGGATATTCCCAGATATTCCAGGACTAATGCGTAATATCGACTTAGTTACTAGTCATTTACGGGCGCAAAATCAAGAAACTTTAGAAGTAATCCCCACTCTAAGCGGTGACTTATATCTAGAAGTAGAGGGACGCAAGTACCGGGTATATCAGTACATTGCTGATACGGTGTCTTACAACCTTGTGCCTAATGCGGAAGTATTCAAAGGGGCAGGCTATGCTTTCGGTGATTTCCAGAATAAATTAGCTGGTTTCGATGCTTCCCAGCTATCGGAAACTATTGCTAACTTCCATCACACCCCATTGCGCTTTACTCGTTTCCAAGAAGTATTAGCAGCAGATCCGCAGCAACGCGTGCAAACTTGCAGCCCAGAGATTCAGTTCTTTTTAGACCGCGAAGAAGTTTATCCAATTATCGTGGACGGGTTGGCTGACGGCTCTATCCCGTTGCGAGTAACTCACAACGACACCAAGTTAAACAATATTTTGCTTGATGCAGTCACTAATGAAGCTCGCGCTATTATCGACCTTGATACCGTGATGCCTGGTTCTATGCTCTACGATTTTGGCGACTCAATTCGTTTTGGTGCTTCTACTGCCTTGGAAGACGAGCAGGATCTTTCTAAAGTAGAGTTTTCAGTGGAATACTTCCGCGCTTATGCTGAAGGTTTTGTGGGAGCGTTACAAGATAGTATTACTGATAAAGAACTAGAATTGCTTCCCCTAGCTGGTAAAATGATGACGCTAGAATGCGGAATGCGTTTCTTAACTGACTACTTAGAAGGCGATGTTTACTTTGCTACTAAGTATCCAGAACACAATCTAGTACGGGCACGCACACAAATTAAGTTAGTTTCTGAGATGGAAGCTAAATGGGAAGAACTCACCCAGGTAGTTAAAGAATTGCAGGAAACCATTAAGCACTGATTTTAGTTAAGAAAGTAAGGCATTAAATATGGATACCGCACCTAATCAGCAAGTATTATTAGCAAAAGTTTATCGGGATATTGATGCCTTATTGGCCTTTGCTAAACAACATTTAGAGCTTCCAGCCAAAGATGAGATATTGGTGCGTAACCAGATTTTTGCACTTTTTGGTTTAGATTCTTATCAGGCTTTAGATGTAAATTTAGCTACTGAAAACAGTTGTGGGTGTGATTGTGCTGAAAAATCAGCTACCCAGCTAGAGTCAGCGGAAGTATCCGCCCAGATTGCTTTACTGGTACAGCAACTGCGGGAAGATATAGTAGCAGCCGGACTATCTGCTCCAGAGGACGGGCCAGCAGTAGCAGATACTGTAACTGGTTTCTTGACTTTGCGTCCTGCTCAAATTCAAGCTCGTTTCATGCAGATTTTAGAAGCAGAAGGCGGAATGGTTGCAGCTAAATGGTTTTTCCGTTATTGCCAAGCCAACTTTTATGTGCGCAGTCATCAATTAGCGGAAAATCCGCGCTTTACCGCTGATAACGGCCTGATTATCACTATTAACTTAGCTAAGCCAGAGTTTCGGGATATGAAGAAAGCCGCTGCTGGTAACAGTGTGGCAGGTGGCTATCCAAAGTGCACGATATGCCCAGATAATGAAGGATTTGCTGGACGCGATAAACGCAATTTACGCACTATCGATATCACCTTAGATGGGCAAGAGTGGTTTTGGCAGTACTCGCCTTACGGCTACTTTGATCAGCACGGTATATGCGTGAATTATGAGCATACTCCGATGCATATTGATCGTGGGACTTTTGCGCGTCTAATGGATTTCGTAGACGTATTCCCTGGTTACTTCTTAGGTAGCAATGCTGCTTTACCACGTATTGGTGGTTCAGTGTTAGCCCATGATCATTACCAAGGCGGTGGAGAAGTATTACCGATGCTACAAGCTGCAGCTTGGCAGACATATAAGCATGCTGAATTCCCGCAAGCAGTGGTAGAGATTTTAGACTGGCCAGGCACAGCAGTGCGGGTAGTGTCCCCAGATCGAGAAGAAATTTTAGAATTAAGCGATCGGATTCGGATTGCTTGGGAAGCTTATAACGCTCCGGAAATTGACATCGTGCCAGTAAGCGAGGAAGGAAAACATTCAGTAGTTTCTCCGACCGTTATTCGCACAACTCGTGGCTATGAAATGAGTTTGATTTTCCGTAACAACATGGTTTCTCAAAAGTATCCGCAAGGTATTTTCCATGCGCATCCAGAGTTCCATGCGATTAAGCAAGAATCAATTGGCTTAATTGAAGCCCAAGGTCTGTTTATTTTACCTGGACGATTAGTAGATGAACTAGGCAAAATTGAGGCGGCTCTAGTGGCAGGAGCAGACTTGCCAGCTGAGTTAGCAGAATTCCAGCTAGTATGGGATGAGCTAGTAGAAGCATTGGATGGGCAGCGAGAACCAGCAGTGGTGGCAGAAGCTATTAAAGCAGAGCTAGCTAGTGTTTGTTTCCGTATTCTAGAAAATACAGCAGTATTTAAGGATCGTTCACTTACTGATAAGTTCTTGCTCGATTTAGGTTGTGTACGGAACTAATCTGATACTTTAAATTAAGTTTGGGGTAGCTGGAAAACCAGCTACCCCAAACTGTTTATATCAAGTTAAAAGCGCACTTTAAATATCCGTCTTAAGGTAACGAATCAAGCCGAGAATCGTAAACATTAACGGGTAGATAAAGAAGAAAAGAAGCAAGGAAGTACCTTGGCTAAATTCCGGCAATATAATTGCGCTCATATGCTCAGGAAGCACTACTGAATCTACTAGCCTGCTTAAGAAGAAACGTGACAGTTCTTCACGGAAAAAATCTAAAGGAATCAAGGTTAGTACCTCAATTACCAGCATAAGGAAGGTAGCGATACCAATACCGGCAGCAGTGGAGCGCACTAGATAGCCAATTGCTGTACCCAAGATGGTGAGCAGTATTAACACAACGCAGAAATATCCAAGAGCTATAAGATCTGCCTGCTGTACTGGCTGATTAGTTTGAGCAAATAACTGGTAAGAAGCGATGCCCAATAAACTTAAAATTACTGATACTACAGTGCTGTAAATACCTACTGCTGTGAGTTTAGCAAAGAAATTACGCACTCTAACTGGATCGCTCAAAGTAGTATTGCGCATAGTGTTATGGGAGTACTCGTTGGCACTGGCAGAGATCCCTAAAATCACCATAAATAGCCCAATCATTTTCCAAGCCGCGGTATAAAAACTCAAGCTGGGAGCTCCATTGAAGTTCAGCAAGCCAATAGTGAAAATTGTGGCATATCCAAGCACCCCAATACTCATGGAGATTTTATTACCGCGAGAATACCATAACTTAAGCAGATTTGATTTTACGGAATTGCTAAAGCTGGCTTTGTTTCGCGGAGTAGCTACGCGCGAAATGTATTTTACTTCCGTCATTATGCTTGCGCCTTTCCGTTAGTACCTGCTACAGATGTGTGGTCTACTTGGTAATCCAAAGAAGAATTAGTGAGCTCCATAAATACTTCCTCTAGGCTAGAGTAGCTTTCGCTCAACTCGTGAATTTCTAACTGGTGCTGGTAAAGCAAATTACCGATTTCTGCTCTAGACGAGCCGTTGGTAAGTAGTGCGCCGTTAGGATAATTTTCTTTAGGAGCTTCGGTTTGGAAGCTGATATTAGCGTTTTGGAGCACTTGGGAGATGCGCAATAAATCTGGGCCACTTACCTTAATAGTGGTATTAGCAGCGCTTTGGGTGAATTCAGTGATTGGTCCTTGTGCAATGAGCTTGCCTCGTCCAAGCACCACTAGATGATCAGCGGTAAGAGCCATTTCGCTCATTAAATGTGAGGAAATAAGTACCGTACGTCCTTCGGCGGCAAAAGCACGAGCAGTTTCACGTACCCACCGCACACCATCAGGGTCTAGACCATTTACGGGTTCGTCCAGAATTAACACCTCAGGATCTGCTAAGAGAGCTGTGGCTATACCTAGGCGTTGTCCCATGCCAAGTGAGAAACCCTTTAAGCGTTTTTTTGCTACTGAATCAATGCCGGTAAGCTTTAGCACTTCCTGTACTCGTGATTTTGGCAAATTGTGGGTAGCAGCAATGATTGATAGATGTTGAATAGCGGTAAGGTGCGGATTAAAAGCTTTACCGTCTAGTAATGCGCCTACTTTGGTAAGTGGAGACGGTAAATCACGATAGAGCACTCCGTCAAAAAGAGTTTGCCCCTGATTTGGTTGATCTAAGCCCAGCATGCAACGCATAGTGGTGGACTTACCGGAACCGTTTGGTCCTAAGAAACCAGTGACGGTACCACTTTTTACTTGAAAGCTCAGATTGTCTACTGCAGTTTTAGATCCGTATCTCTTGGTGAGATTCTGGACTTCAATCATTATCTACTCCTTTAGGGAAGTTTAGGAACATTTTGAGTCTACACTTGGTAAACTGCGAGGAGTGTACTCCTTAAGTATTATTTATAAAGAGTGACCTTAAATAAGCAGTAGGAATAGGAAGAAATATAGGCTGTAAATGAGTGCAGGAAACACACATTTTATAGTTTATTAGATACGCTTAGCTAAGAGCATAGCGAAAAGGTTATTGCCTAAAAGACAAGTTAGCTAAAATGGGTGTCAGGCACAATTTAACGAGTCTGTAATTTTAGAGGCAGACTAAAAGCAAAGCGAGCCAAAATTACAGAGAAAAGAGAGAATGATGAGCAATCCGTTAATTGAACGCAATAAGTTTTTGCAAGATGGTGGAAACTTAAAAAATAGTACACAATATGCTAATGATTACGGTCAGCACTACTCGCCATTTAGTGCCCCGAATAATACCTATGTTACGGCAGAAGTATTTGTAAACCCTGCTGCGTCTAATACGATGACTTATCGGGATGCGATGGATAAAACGGCTATTTTGTTAGGTTCAGCAGTATTATCGGGTATTGTAACTATTCTATTGCTGCCACTTAATGCGCTTCCGGTAGTGGCTTTTGGGGGTACTTTAGTAGCGTTTGTATTAGGCATGATTTTAGCATTTAAGCAGGTAGTGCCGGCTGGTTTGGCAATGGCATATGCGATAGTGGAAGGTGCAGCTTTGGGTGCACTTACCCGCTATGTAGACGTATTCTTACCTGGTGTGGCTTTGCAAACCATTTTAGCTACCACTGTTATCGTGGGAGTCACTTTAATGTTGCATTATTCCGGTATGGTACGTACCAGCAGTAAAGGCTTGAAGATTGTGCTAGTAGTAGCAATTGGTGGCATTATTTTCTCCCTTATTAACTTTGCTTTAGTAATGTTTGCAGGAATTAATTTGCGTTCCGATATTACGGTGCTAGGTATTCCTTTGGGAGTAATTTTGGGTATCGTGATGATTCTAGTTGCTGCTTATATGCTAATTGGTGATTTTGAAGCAGTAAACTATGCTGTAGCTAACGGAGCACCTAAGAACTTCTCTTGGACCTGTGCTAGCGCAATTATGATGACTATTATCTGGATCTACATCGAAGTATTGCGCATTGCTATGATTTTGGCAGACCGGCGATAAATTAGCTAGGTATTAGTTAAATTAGCTAGGTATTAAAAATAACTAAGGGGGGGGATTACCCCCCCCCTTAGTTTTGCTAACTTTGGCTTTAGTGTACGCCGAGAATATCTACCACAAACACAATTACGTCTGTACCGGAAATACCCGCTCGTGGATTGCCGGCCTCGCCGTATCCTTTCACCGGTGGCACTGAGATTAGTAGACGCGAGCCTACCTGCTTACCCACTAATGCTTGATCCCAGCCTTGAATTACCATACCTACTCCGATTGGGAAACGGGAAGGCTCTCCGCGGAAATAAGAAGAATCGAATACTTCTCCGTTCCAAATCTGTCCGTGGTAATTTACTTCAATTTCTTGTCCAGCCATTACCACTGGGCCAGTTCCTTCTTCCAGCATTAACACCCGCAAGCCTTTAGGGGCAGGAGCTTCTGGGAAGGTAAGCTCAGGAATTTCACCAAAAGTACCTGAAACTTCAGGAAGTAGTACGTTCATTATGGATATACCTTTCTATATTTTTTGCTTTATTAATTTATTTAGGTAGATTCTTAGCTGATATGACGGTGTGCCAAATATAGGCTTGAATAGGTGCAGAATGTAGTTAGGGGATATAACCGTCAAGGCTAAGGAGATGGAGAGATAAAACCGGGTACTTACCCTGGTGGTCTATCTATTCATACTGCGACTAAATACCAGTAAATCTCATTAGCCTTCTACTAGTGGACAAGCAATGCCTGACTTGCTGTGACAGCGATACCCGTCTGGATTTTTAGCTAAGTATTGTTGATGTTCTACATGAGCTAAATAGTAAGAGTGGTTGGAGGCAGGTAGTAACTGGGTAACTATCTGCCCTTTACCATGTGCTAGTAAAACTTCTTGGTAACGCTCGATTACTGTTTGAGCCAGTTCGGCTTGTTGCACAGAAGTGTAAAACAAGGCAGAACGATATTGCGTGCCAATATCGCCTTCTTGTTGATAAACGGAAGTAGGATCGTGACATTCAAAGAAAATCTGCAATACTCTGGACAGACTTAATACTTGGGGGTCAAAAACTACCCGCACAGTTTCTGCGTGCCCAGTTAAACCAGTACAAACTTCCTTATAGGTGGGATTGGGGGTAAAACCGCCCATAAAGCCTACTGAAGTGCTGTAAACTCCAGGTAGTTCCCAATAAATTTCTTCCACTCCCCAATAGCAGCCAGCAGCTAGATAGATTTCGCTATGCCCTGGAGGTAGAGCAGTCAAATCACTTCCCAAGACCGCATGAGGCTCTGGAGAAGGCAAAATGGCTGTATTTCTACCTGGGAGTGCATCTTTAGCACTAACCATCTGAGGAGTTGCAGATGAACTAAACACGATTTCCCCTAAAGTACTAGCTTAGAGCGTTTCGATTTGTTTGATTTCTACTTGGAACTCTTTACCATTAGGGGCAACATAAGAAGTGGTATCGCCTACTTTTAGTCCCATAATAGCTGCGCCCAGCGGAGCAGATTCTGGATAGACGTCAATATCTACATCAGCGGCAGCTTCTCTAGAACCTAGCAGAAAGTGCTTTTCCTTATCATTTACCAGTGCGGTAATTACTAGCCCAGGTGCTACTACATCAGTGGCAGTAGGATTTTCCCCTACTTGAGCATGGTCTAGCAAATAAGCTAGTTCTCTAATTCTGCCTTCCATTTTTGATTGCTCTTCACGAGCAGCATGGTATCCGCCGTTTTCTCGCAAATCACCTTCAGAACGTGCAGCTTCAATACGTTCAGCAATTTCGGTGCGACCTACCGTTTTTAGATGTTCTAATTCCGCAGATAAGCGCGCATAGCTTTCTTTGGAAAGCCAGGTAGATTCAGCCATCTTTCCCTCCTGTGAGGACTGTAAAATCTAGGGTAGAGGTTTAACCCTCTAATAAGTTTCGCCCCTAATACTGCAAACATATTTCGCTTCTCGCCTGTGAGACGGAGTGCAAAATGCGCCCGCATAGTATTTGGAGCTCAGATGGTACATTACCACTGTAAAAGCAAAGAAACAATTAGGAAATAGTGAATCAGGTAAAGCAGATAGTAATTATGCGTCACACGTATTTGCTGGTCTTGGCAAAAGGCAAAACATAAAGCTAGTTGTTTACAAATAATATAAAGTACAGCATTGCAAAAATACGATAAAAGTATTGCCAGAAATAAGGCATAGCAATACGGAAAATATCCGGTAACTTCCCATAAACAGAACAGAAAACATAAAATGTTTGAGAAAATTGCTAAACTATATAGTGTTTAATCTTGGAGGAGAGCTATGCGAGTTCCAGATTTTTTATACACTTTTTATGAGCGTAATTTGTTAAAACAATTAGCTGGACGCGATTTGCCACAACACATTGGTATTATTCTGGACGGCAATCGCCGTTGGGCAAAAGAAATCGGGGTAAAAGCCTCAGCAGGGCATCGCAAAGGTGCCAACCACGTGCATGAAGTACTGCAATGGTGTGAAGAAACAGGTATTGAGATTGTAACTTTATGGATGCTTTCTACCGAGAATTTAACACGCGCAGCTAGTGAATTAAATGAACTATTAGATATTATTGCGCGGTTAGTGGAATCTTTAGCGGCATCTAAACGGTGGCAGTTAAACGTAATGGGGGAGTTATCTCTCTTACCTACGGATATTGCGAAGCGGATTAGTTTGGCAATCCAAAGCACCGAAAAACTAACTGGTATGACGGTAAATGTAGCCATTGGTTATGGGGGACGGCAAGAAATCGCGGGCGCAGTACAGTCGTATTTACAAGAACGGTCACTAGCAGGAGACACATTAGCGCAGGTAGCCAAATCGGTATCAATTGACGATATTACTGCCCATATTTACACCAAAGGGCAACCTGATCCTGATTTAATTATCCGCACTTCCGGGGAACAGCGCATGAGTGGCTTCATGCTATGGCAGACGGTACATACCGAGTTTTACTTTTGCGAAACATACTGGCCAGATTTTAGACGTACCGATTTTCTACGCGCCTTGCGTGATTATTCTTTACGGGAGCGCCGTCGCGGAAAATAGTTCTTAAGAATACGCAAAGCAAGTAATAATTATTGAAAAATATTTTCAATATGATACATCTGGGCATGTAGAGCAATCTCATTACGGGTGGGTGGATTAGCACCCCGACGATTAACGGTAATACTAGCTGCGGTAGCGGCATAGTATCCCAAAGATATTAAAGATTGCTGAGATATATGCGCTAAATTAGCGGTATCTGCACCTAGGAGCGAAAGGCGTCCTAAACCGTCAATTAAAGCAGAACTTAAGGAATCACCTGCACCCACGGTGTCTACCACCGACACGGAAATAGCTGGAATAAACACAGTGCGCGTTTTAGTGTAGAGCGTAAAACCTTCTCCGCCTTCAGTGATTACCACTAGCAGAACACCGGCTTCTAATAATTTATTAGCTACCTGCGCTGGGCTTAAATCAGGATAAATAGCGGCAATATCTTCAGTATTAGCCTTAAAAATATCCACGAAAGGTAGATAGCTTGCTACTTCTTCTTGTAGAGTTTCTAAGGATTCTAAGCAAGCTAGACGCACATTAGGATCATAAAAAATCGTGGCATGGTCTTTATAAAATTCTAACCATTTCTGTACTTGTGTAGCTCCTGGTTTAATATGCGCGCCAATTGAGCCAAAGTGTAAAGCCGACGGAGCATTAGCTAATAATTGCGATCGTTCATCTACATGGGTAGGTGGACTAGGATAATTAGAGTAAATCTCAAACTGGTAAGTAGCACTTCCGTCGCTAGTTAAATGTGCGTGGGCTAAGGAAGTAGGGTGAGAAGTGATAGAACCAGGAGCTAAATTAACTTCAGCAGCTAAACAGTGGTCTATGATTTGTGCTCCGTCATTATCTTCCCCAATGCGTGTTAAAAGCGTGGTGCGTCGATTTAAGCGCCCTAAACCTACTGCCACATTAAGAGGGGAACCACCTGGGGTGCGAGCCACTGCTTTCCCTGACACATCGTAGATTACATCAATTAAGGCTTCGCCGATTACTAAAACAGACATAGTGTTTCCTAAAATTACGCAGGTAAAGAACTGGTAGATGGATCAGGGGGAATGGAAGCGTTAGAAGTGCTAGTAGCGTTAGTGGCGGTTTGGGCTAGTTGCAGACGTTCCTTTGCGTCATCGAGCCAAGCCTGACATCTTCGCGCTAAGGCCTCTCCCAGCTCCCATAATGCTACCGATTCCGCTAACGGGATATTGCCTTTTTCAAGGTTGCCTACAATTTCTAAGAGTTTTGCTCGCGCTTCTTCGTAGCTATAATCAGCTACTTGGGCATCTAACTCTGCGCTGGTGGGATAGGAGGTTAAGTTACTCTCAGATGCAGATGAAGTAGGAGAGGTATGCTTAGACATATTAGTGCTCCTTATCTGGTTCGCTAGGGGTAGTAGCAGGCTGAGAGTTAAGCTCTGGGGTTACCACTGGTTCTGATAATTCCACTACTTCTAAGGTAAGTTTGCCACTTGCCAGTAGTGCAGTTACAGCACTGCCGGTAGTTACTTGGGAGCTTTGTTGAATAACTGTGCCAGCAGGACTGTATAAAATACTGTAACCGCGCTTTAACGTAGAGTATGGGGATAAAGTCCGCAGTCTACTTAAATCGGCACTTAATTCTATGTTTTGGGTGTTGAATTTACTGTTTAATAGATGACGTCCCCAGTTACGCAGGTTAGTAAGTTCCTCATTGCGCGGAGTAAGTAACGACTCGGGGTGCTTAAAAACCGGACTGTTTTGTAAAAGGGTGAGATTGTCTTGAGCAGTTTGCACTAGGTTTTGTAGTTGTTTGCGTCCACGCTGACAAAGCTGGGTAAGTTGTGTTCTTTCTTCCTTAATATCTGGCACGATTTTTCTAGCAGCATCAGTGGGAGTAGAGGCGCGATAGTCTGCCACGAAATCTAGTAATGGATTATCGGTTTCATGCCCGATAGCTGAAACCACTGGGGTGCGAGTAGCGGCTACGGCACGCACTAAAGTTTCATCAGAAAAAGGTAACAAATCTTCTACGGATCCACCTCCACGCGCCAATACGATTACTTCTACTTCTGGCAGGGCATCTAATTCCTGTAAGGCAGGTAAAATTTCGGAGACGGCTTTTGTTCCTTGTACTTGCACTTCACGTACTTCAAACTGGGCTTCTGGCCAGCGGGCGCGAGCATTAACTAATACATCGTCATGTGCTTTAGTGTTGCGTCCACAAATTAATCCGATTTTGCGGGGCAGGAATGGTAAGGGTTTTTTCTGTTCTGGGGAGAATAAACCTTCGCTGGCAAGTTGGGCTTTTAATTGTTCTAGGCGGGCTAGAATATCTCCTAATCCCACTTGCCTTATCTCAAAGACGTGTAGTGTTAAATTACCTCTGTCTAGCCAAAAGTCTGGTTTTACATATAAAAGGACGCGCATACCTGAATCGATATGGGCAGGAAAATTGTGCGGAAATATCTTACAAGAAATAGATACATTACTTTCTAGGTCTTGTATGGTGAAAAAATAAACTCCCGCGCCAGGACGACGATTTACGGTGATAATCTCGGCTTCTACCCAGATGTGCGGTAAATTCATGACGTATTCTTGCAGTTTTTTAGACAGCACTCGTAAGGGCCAGGGTTTCTCTGGGGTGGTGTGGGCGGCATATTGGGGAAGATGCGCAGGAATCGAACTCTGGGTGTTCATATATCTATCTTTACATGGAGAGTTGATTTTTTAAGGACTGAAAATGAATTTAGGGTAAGAAATTCGCTAATCGCTATCTAAGGGGATAAGTGGTAATAGCAAGATATTTTTTACAAGTGGCATCGTGTGCGGGTGTGGTAGTGGTGTGAGATTAGTTAGGAAGTGGGGTGAAAGAGAAATCTGGGGGAGAAAACCCCTAGATTAGAATATAGAAGATAAAAGGTGGAGGAATTATGAGTGATTTAGCATCTAAGACGGTGTCTTTAGCGGGTGCTTCAGCGTTTCCCGCACAGGTAGCGTCTACTCCATCAGTGGACGGAAAGAAAATTCTAATTGCCACTCCGCGTGGTTATTGCGCTGGGGTAGATCGAGCTGTAGATGCAGTGGAGAAAGCCTTAGCGCTTTATGGGGCGCCGGTTTATGTGCGTAAAGAGATTGTACATAATAAGTTTGTGGTGGAAACTTTAACAAAACGGGGAGCTGTTTTCGTTAATGAAACCAGTGATGTGCCGGTGGGGGCAAGAGTAGTTTTTTCGGCTCACGGGGTAGCTCCGGTAGTGCATGAACAGGCTGAGTTACGGCAGTTGCAAACCATTGATGCTACTTGCCCGTTAGTGACAAAAGTACATAAGCAGGCGGTACGTTTTGCTGCTGAAGATTACGATATTTTATTGATTGGTCATGAAGGTCATGAAGAAGTGGAAGGGACGCAAGGGGAAGCTCCACAGCATATTCAGGTAGTGAACGGGCCAGAAGATGTGGATAAGTTACGGGTGCGTGATCCGCATAAAGTGGTGTGGATTTCGCAAACTACACTTTCGGTAGATGAAACTATGAAGATTGTGGAGTTGTTGCGTAAGAAGTTTCCACATATTTCAGATCCTCCTTCTGATGATATTTGTTATGCTACGCAAAATCGGCAGGGTGCAGTAAAGGCGATGGCTCCTCGTGCGGATGTGGTGATAGTGGTGGGCTCTGCTAATTCTTCCAATTCGGTGCGTTTAGTGGAGGTGGCTTTAGAAGCTGGTGCGGGAGCCGCTTATCGGGTAGATAAAGCAACTGAGGTAGAGCTAGATTGGTTTGCCGATGCTAAAACTATTGGGGTGACTTCCGGGGCTTCTGTGCCAGAAATTTTGGTGCGAGAAGTGGTGGAGTTGTTGAAAACACATGGTTATACCGAGGTGGAGGAAATCACTACCGCACAAGAAGATGTGCGTTTCTCTCTGCCTAAGAATTTACGTGCGGATCTGAAAGCTACGGGTGCGCAAGTGGATCGTCCACATCAGGTACGGGAAAAAGGTGCAAAAGTATCTAATGCACGCGCTACTCGTAAAATGTAGCTGAGTAGTCTTGCATATTTAGCTGGTGGCAGATGGGGTAGGGTCGTCTGGGATACTGATAAAGTTTTGAAAGTCAGGTTTTACAAATTCTCGGATATTGCCTTTTTCTCCTGCTATTTCTGCACTTGTTAAGGGACTGTGCAGTTCGCTCTGAGTAATTTCTAGCGACTCGAAGCGTCTTAATTGAGGCAGTACGTTATTTTCGAGTGAACCTAGCACTGCGTTATAGGTGGTTACTGAACTTTGCAAGGTGTTGCCGAGTTTATGTAAATGTTTGATGGTGGAGCTAAATCTTTTTAATAAACCGCGTGCCATTTGCACTATTTCTTGAGCTTCTTCATTAGCAGATTGGTTACTCCATAAGAGTGCGATAGTGCGCAGCAGAGCTAATAGTGAGGCGGGGGAAGTTAAAATTACTCTTTGGGTTAGAGCGTGTTCTAATAGTTGGGCGTCTATGCTTAAAGCACTACTTAATAAAGGCTCAGCAGGTAAGAAAAGAACAGTGTATTGTGGGGCAGAAGTAAAATATTGTGGATAATCGCGTTTGGCGAGGGTGTCTATATGTTTGCGCAAAGCTTTGGCGTGTTCTGCTAATAGAGATTGCTGGGTGAGTGTGCTTTGGGCGTCTTCGATCGTGATTTCTTGGGCTTGTAAATAGGCTTGCATAGGGGCTTTGGCGTCTACAGCTAACGCAGTATTTCCTGGTAGTTTAATGATTAAATCTGGGCGAGCGCTTTGGGTGTTATCGCCTAGTGTTTCTTGCATGGTGTAGTCTACGTGCTCCAACATTCCAGCTAATTCTACTATTCTGCGCAACTGCACTTCGCCCCAAAAACCACGAGTACTGGAATGGTGGAGGGCGGTATTAAGTTGTGCGGTGACTTGCCGTAGTTCCGCTTGCGTGCGCGCATCTTGTTGTAATTGCGTTAAAACTTGCATAGCTTGTTTGGTGCTGTGGTGTGCTAAATTTTCCACCCGTTGATTCACTTGCTCTAGCTTGTGTTGTAAAGGGGAGAGTTGCAAAGCCAACTCGGATTCTTGACGGATTTGCTGTTGGAGTGAGGAGTTTTCTAATCGTAATTGCTGTGTAACACCTGTTAATTGCAAGAGTTCTTCTTTTAGTTGGGCATTTTCCGAAGAGTGCTGAAGGGTGTAAGTAGAGCGTTTTATATGCATAATTCCTACTCCGCAGAATATGCCGAGTAGTCCGGTGAGAGCAAGCACTAATACAAAGATAGGAAGTGAGATATTCATACTATTAATCCTAAAAGATAGACCGGACAGATTTTTTTTGCACTACACTAATGGTGTGGCTTTAACTATTGGAATTGCAGGACTACCTAATGTCGGTAAGTCCACTTTGTTTAACGCGCTTACGCGCGCAACTGTACTAGCAGCAAATTATCCTTTTGCTACTATCGAACCTAATGTAGGAGTAGTTCCTCTACCTGATGAGCGTTTGGAGCAATTAGCGCAAATTTTTGGCTCGCAAAAAATTGTGCCAGCTACCGTTAGCTTTGTGGATATTGCGGGGATTGTGCGAGGAGCTTCCGAAGGAGAAGGATTAGGAAATCAGTTCCTAGCCAACATTCGTGAAGCTGATGCGATATGTCAAGTGACGCGCGCTTTTGCCGATCCAGACGTGGTACACGTAGAAGGGAAAGTAGACCCAGCTTCGGATATCGAAACTATTACGATGGAGCTGGTGCTGGCAGATATGCAGACTCTGGAAAAGCAAATTCCTCGTCTGCAAAAAGAATTAACTGGCAAAAAGATTAGCAAAGAAGTGGTAGAAACTGCTCAAGCAGCTTTAGCGATTCTAGAAGAAGGTAAGACGTTATTTGCTGCTGGAGGAGATTTAGATCAAAACATCTTAAAGTCTTTTCAGCTAATGACTTCTAAACCGTTCATTTACGTATTTAATACTGATGACGCGGGTTTGCTAGATACTGCTATGCAAGAAGAATTGCGAGCTTTAGTAGCTCCGGCGGAAGCTATTTTCTTAGATGCTAAATTTGAGTCGGAATTAGTGGAATTAGAAGATGACGAAGCCCAAGAAATGTTGGAAGCTAGTGGGCAAAGTGAGTCTGGTTTAGCTAAGTTGGCGCGGGTAGGATTTGATACTTTAGGGTTACAAACCTATTTAACGGCAGGCGAAAAGGAAGCGCGTGCGTGGACGATTCGCAAAGGTTGGACGGCACCGCAGGCTGCCGGAGTTATTCACACTGATTTTGAGCGAGGATTCATTAAAGCAGAAGTGATTTCTTTTGCTGATTTAGTGGAATACGGCTCAGTAGCAGAGTGTAGGGCGCGCGGTAAAGTGCGTATGGAAGGCAAAGATTACGTGATGGTAGACGGTGATATTGTGGAGTTCCGTTTTAACGTCTAGCATTGTGTGGTTTTCTTGGGGTGGCAGGTGAAATACCTGCCACCCTTTAGTGTTTCAGGCGAGAAAAACGGGACGTAGATATAAGCGTGTGGTTTAATTTTTTGTTGCTTGCTTGGAATGTTGGCTGATGGGTGCCTTGTGCTGAAAAGTAACGCATAGCGCGTGTGGCGTAGATAAGCGTGAGAAATTTTAGTTAAGGCTTTACTTTGCACCTTAACTTACCTATTATTGATAATGAATATCATTACAAACATTAGAGAGGTATGCTTAATTCAGTGAATCTAACCAGATTTCCCTGAAAAATAGCTAAAAATCATGTATAGCACTAAGAAATGGAATTCCCGTTCTAAGGCCGTCACTCTAAACACAATCGCCTTAGCCACTATAGTTTGCTTTATTTGTTCTTTACTTCTTCCTAGTTGGGCGACTTTCTCTTCACTGTCCCAAAGAGCCACCGCCAGCCCTATTGCGGAGCGCACGGAAATTACTAGCGGAGCAGTAAACTTATTTGATGTGGCAGTTACCAAAGACGGAATTGCCAGCTTAATGCTAAAAACAAATGCAGACGGCGTGCAATATCATCCAGATGAGGTGCTATTGCGAGCTACAACTGCTAATCCGGTAAGCGTTCCTGAACTTCCAGGGGTTTCTGGCTATTTAATTTCTGATAACGCACATACTCAAAACTCGGCTAATTTAGAGCTAGGCTGGGAACTTTCCCGTCTGCAAAATACCGATTATCGCGAAGCCTTTGTGCGTATTGATACCAAAGCACCTGCGGGTGCAAAAGTATATGCTTTTACGAAAGACAGCCAAGGAAGTGCCCAATCAGTTATTGAAAGTGGCGAGTTTGCTTTCCAGAGCCGTACTCGAATCGAAATTACCGATCTACAACACGTGCCTGTTAATTGGGTATTTACCCAAGAGGGAACGTATGAGCTTACTGCCAGTGTGATTGTGCGCGATAGTGTAGGCACTTACTCCACCCGCGCTGAAGGAGTTTATCTTATACACGTAGGTAGTGCTGAGCCTAGCACTGATGGTTTAGTGGCTTTAGGTAGTGAAACTACCGCTGGGGAAAGCGAAGAAACCACTGAAGAAACTGAAGAATTTACCGACCCTGCAGAGGAAAACACTGATTCTGGTAGTGCAAATACGGGAGGGCATGGCACAAGCCCGGAGTCGGCCGACCCGAATGCACCTTTTGGTGATACCCCGCAGTTAGTAGCCCCAGAAGAGCATCCTAAAGACCCAGTGACAGGTAAAGAAATGCTTTACCGCACGCACGTAGATGCGGCGCACGTGTACTGGGATCGCGAAACTCAGCAACTAAAAATTGGAGTAATTGACGGTGCTACCTTGCGTCCTGCCGACCTAGTAGCAGTGCGAGTAGGCCCAGATGCGGATTTGGACGGCAATGAAGTATCACGTATTAAAGTGCCAGCTGGAGCAAAATTCTCTTTCCTAGGTGAAGAAGGGGACATTTTGTGGAATGCTCCTGCGCAATTCTATCAAGGCTGGCGGCCAGTATGGGCAGGCTACGGTGCGGGATATATGCCTAAATCCATGGATCAAGACTCTTTACAGTTAGAGCTGGTAGGAGTAGAAGGTCCGGGCGAAATGATTGTGTGGCGTTCGGGTGGTGACTTCGTGGCAGAAGATTTCCATAGCGCTAAAGCTGATAAAACCACGAAAGCGCTCGTGCCAGGTGGACACGGGCATATTAACTGGTCATTTACTAAACCTGGTCGCTACCTCACCAAGTGGCGAGCTAACGCTACCACTACGGCAGGTGCGCCTCTTACTTCCGATGTTTATGAAGTGTTGTGGCTGGTAGGTCCAGATGAGATGGTAGGTTTGCCAGAGGGCACTACTCCGTCGGCTACCATTGCCACCCCAGCAGATGCGGCTACTGCTCCAGCTATTCCTGGAGTGCCTACTAATACGGAAGAAGAAGAAATAGAACCGGAGGCTACCGCTCCTGCTAAAGGAAAGTATGTGTGTGCTGATCCTGGACACTTCGACTATGAGGCTTCCATATCGAATACTGGAAAAGTAGAAGTATTATTACGGGACGATACGGTAACACCAGCGAAAAAGCACCCAACTTATACAGTAGTAGTGCCAGTGCCAGATGCGGCAGCATCGGTATTAGACCCTACCGGTAATAAAGCTCCGTTAGGGGCTTTGGGAGCGAAGGGAAGAAAAATCTGGACACTCCCAGAGGTGCAACACCCACAGTTAGCGTGGTTAGGTTTTAATACTCAACATATTGACTACCGCAATATTGGTGCGCAAGGAGTGCGAGTATCGCTTTCTAACCATGAAGGCCCAGGTAGAATTATTGCGTGGGACGGCGGAGCTATTTCTCCAGCAAAAATTTTACTTGATACCCAAAATTACGATTTGCGTTTACCGTTCAGGGAAGCAACGCATCGTCACGTGGCATTTAGTTTTAATCAGCCTGGACTCTATCAAGTTTCTTTAGCTTTCACGCCAGACTTTACTGCTGCTTCTGGATTCAAGGCTAACTATAAGTTCTACGACACCTACTTTGCGGTGGGCGATGAATCTGTGGAGTCTTTGTGTCCAGGATATTTGGTAAAGCACAAGTTAAGTAACACAACTACCGGTACTGGTGAAGACAATACGGGAGTTGGCGAAAACTCAGATAATACTGGTACGGGTCAAACAGGTGCTGGTGATAGCACTGGTAATGCTAATGACACGGCAGGGAACACAGAAGACGTGTTTACTTTTGCAGATAATAAAGTAGCAACTGACGCTAACCCTAAACAGTGTTTACCAGCAGGAGTGGATACGGTATTTGATGCAGGGCATGTGGATATGTTTGCTGTGCACACAGTAAACGGGAAACCACAGCTAGGGCTAAAAGAAGATATTACTGGGCAAGGAGTAATTCGCGATCCAGAAACAGTAGTATTGCGTGTGAAAGAAACTGCCCTGATGGACATTCCAGCCCAGCAACGTCCAGCCGGTGTGAGTGCCAAGGCTTATGTGCTTCCACAAGTACAAGACACCCAACGCAACTTGCTTTGGGCAGGCTGGGACACCTTAGGTGCACGTGCAGCAGGATATACTAAGACAAAGTTTAATGTGTCTTATTCTGCACCAGCAGACGGTAAAATTTCGCTGTGGATGACTAGCGCATTTTCGGGTATTGAGTCGCGTCTAGCAGACGGTGGGTTTGTGCTTGATCCAGCCGGAGCGCAAATTTTACAAGACTATCCAGCCCATACCCATGTAAACTGGGGATTTAGTAAAGCGGGTAGATACATACTGAAAGTATCTGCACATTTAAGTGACGATACTGGAGCAAAACAAGAAACTACCGCTACCCGTACCTACATTTTTGATGTGGGAGCAGTAGACTGCCCAGAAGCTAAAGTAACAGTAGCTGATTTTGCAGATACTAAAGCAGAAAATACGGCAGACGCAGACGCTAGTACCAGTAACGCTGGCAGTGTTACTACTGTTCCGGTCACGGACGAAGTGTGTATCCCTACCACTATTACCCGTGAAGCTACTGCACAAGAAGCTCAAGCCTTAAAAGAAGCAGAAAGTAAGAGCACGGCACGAGCTAACACCGCCAGCACGGTACTTACTTTCCAAGTAGGAAGTGGCGGAAACGTAGTAGATGGGCACTTTGATATTGGGCCAGGTATTACGGGTAATAAAGTAGTGGCATTAGTGAAAGATGATCGCAAGCAGCCAGCTACTTGGGTTAATCCCACCACGCTCAGCTTTGGCTTAGGGGAGAAAGCGAAGCTGAAAGCTCCTAAAGAGTTATCGTTCGTGGCTAGTCCTGGCAGTGATATTTGGATGATTCCTGCCACCCAGATTGCCGGTGTGCCGTGGGTGGGTATGAACTCACAGCGTCCAGAAATAGTAAATGGAACGCGCGGCGGAGTTACCTTCACGCTCGACTCCGTATCCGGGCCTGGTAAGGTGGCAGTATTTGCTGCTGGTGCTTTAGGGTCAGGAGTGGGCACTAAAGTATTTAACGGTGCTGGATCTTCCTATGTGTTACCTGCCAATACGCACGCTCACTTTAACTGGGTATTTACTAAGCCTGGTACTTATAAGTTAGCGATTAGCATGAAAGTTAATCCTAGCAGTGGGCAGTTGGTAGGCTCGCAAGTAAGCGATAGTCAAAATGGTATTGCTAGTCGTCTGACCCCAACTGGTGAAACCGGCCCTAATGGTTTGCCTATGGTTTCCGAAGTGGTAGGACGTACTGCTTCCGGCGCACCTTGCGAACTAGCATATACTGGTTCTTCCTTGGCAATACTTAATGTGATAGCCGTAATGTGTTTACTAGGTGGAGTAGTGATGTGTGCTTCACGAAAAAGGAGTTTTAACGAAAAACGGGTAGGTTAAGAAAAAATAATCCGTTAGTTAAACGCAATTAAACGGTAAAGAATAAGTGAAACATGCTTATTCTTTACCGTTTATTTTTATGTCACCAAAATGAGCACTAGGGAGCTGGACTAATACGGGGAAGAAAATTCACAGCTGGTGCACAGGAAGCACAATTCTGTTACACAGTTGGGCTTGAAACTATGTATAGAGAACTCGAAGGGAGCACTATTGTGAATACTTACTATTATTTAATCGCTAATGTAGTAGCTATTGGATTGCTGGTTTTTGCTATCTATTTACCGCGTCACCGTCGTTATGAAATGGCGTTATCTTACTTAGTGGTGAATATTGGAGTGATGGCAGTAGCTAGTGTATTGGCTACTTCCACTGCGGCAGCCGGTCTAGGACTAGGGTTGTTTGGTGTGCTATCTATTATCCGTTTACGCTCGGAGGAGCTCACCCAGCGAGAAGTTGCCTATTATTTCGCTGCTCTAGCTTTAGGTCTTTTGGGTGGCTTAGGGGCAACGGTTACTGGTTACCTTCCTATTGTGTTTATGGGCGCAATTCTAGGTTTAATCGGGTTAATTGATTCACGGTTGTTTAATGCTAATGAGTCGCGACTAATTATTCTCGATCGTGCTTTAGTAACTGAAACCGAAATTTCAGCACACGTGGCGAGCTTGTTTGGGCAAGAAGTTACCCACCTTTCTATCGTGCGTATTGATATGGTAAACGACTCCACTATCGTGCGTGCGAAGCTAGGAGCACCAATTACCAAAAATTTAGTAAATGGCTAAAACGAATACAAGTAAGGCCTATAGCGAGAAAGTATAGCTGATGTTTGATTTAGTATCTGCAAAACCAGCGGTAAATCAGGTGGCAGGAGATTGCTTATGGATAGAGTCTTTTCCAGGGGTATCACTAACTGAAATTAATGAAAATGCTGCTAGGCAAGTGCGAATTGATCGCAAATATGTGGTGCCTCTTGCGGTACTGCCGTCTTTAATGCAGGAATTACAGAGCGCACAAGTGTTGGAAATAGCTGGAGAGCGTTTGCTAGCCTATTCCTCACTTTATTTAGATGACGCGCAAAACACTGCTTATTTTTTAGCCGGAAGGAAACGCAGACGGCGTTATAAGGTGCGAATCCGTACCTATCAAAACGGTAGTGAATACTTGGAAGTAAAATGGAAAGACGGTCGCAAGCAGACGCACAAATTTCGGCGCGCCCACAATGGAGAGTTGCCACTTTCTGCAGATGCAATTGACTTTGTAAATAGCTCTCTCGCACTAGGTGGAATTAAGGAACTAACTAGCTGGGATTTACAGCCTGCGATTGAAACTAAGTACCAGCGAGTTACTTTTTACTTACCAGATCAAGCAGCTCGCGCTACTATAGATTTTGGTTTGCAATGTAACGCTAAGGGAACTAAATACCATCTCAACCAAGTAGCGATTATCGAGACTAAAGCAGGTGCACAATTAACTAGTTTGGATAAGTTATTGCATCGTTACGGTTATCGGGAAACCCGTATTTCTAAATTTAGTATTGGGCTGATTAATACTATGCAATTACCGGCAACTAAGTGGACGCGCACTTTACGACAATTAGAAAGTCTGGAACGCTGTGCGTAAAAATAGGGCTAATTAGATACCGTGGTGCTGAAAACAGTAAAGTAAGCTAACTTTTCAGACACAGAGCAGGATAGGGTGTGAGGCGAAAACCTTACACCCTAAACTGTCTTATGGAAGTGTTAAGAAAATTTTACGTAAATATTAAGGAAAGACGGCATAGTTTTCACAACGGAAAGTGCAATTTATAAGATGGTGCAGTTTGTGGTTATGCCAAGGCTTTTTTGGGGGGGGGCAAAACCGCTATTTCTTAAGGCAAACGCGGTAGCCGAATTTGCATGATTGTACCCGTCCCGCTCGCTGGTGATAACAAAGTAATTTCACCGTTATGTGCTTCAATTAAAGCCTTTACAATAGACAGTCCTAAACCAGAAGTGCCCGATTTACGATTACGGGAGGCTTCACCGCGTGTAAAGCGATCAAAGACTTTTTCTTTCAGCTCGGGTGGGATACCGGGGCCGTCATCGCTAATAGTTACTTCAATAAAATCCGTGACAGTATCGGTAGTGTCATTATTTGCAGGAGTGTTGGTATCTTCTAGTATTTTTACTGCTACTTTGCAGTGCGTGCCGTTAGGGGTATGTAAACGTACATTAGCTAATAAATTAGCAAAAACTTGTCGTAGCCGACTTTCTTCTCCTTGGGTCACGTAATTTTCTAAATCAGAATCTTGCGCAATCTCTAGCTCCCAGTGATGTTCTCCACTAGCCACTTGCGCATCGAATAGTGCGTCAGCCAGTAACTGGGCGATATTCACGCTAGTTTTTTGTACACCTTGCCCTTCGTCCATACGTGCTAAAAGAAGCAAATCTTCTACTAGTGCTCGCATTCTTTCTGCCTCTGCGCCAATACGTTGCAAAGCGCGCTCGCGTTTGGCAGGGTCGGTAGAGGCTTTCATTTGGAGTAGTTCTGTATAACCCAAAATAGACGCTAAAGGGGTGCGCAACTCGTGGGAAGCATCTGCCACGAATTGTCGCAAAGTTTGTTCAGATTGATGACGGGCATTAAGAGCAGTGTCTATATTATCTAGCAGATGATTCAGAGCAACTCCTACTGCTCCAATCTCGTGTTTAGGATTAGTGGCATTAGCGCGCTGGTTAAGTTCTACTGCACCACTTTCTAGCGGTGTATTTGCTACTTCTTTAGCAAGGTGAGCTAGCTGTGCAAGAGGTTGTAGTTCTTGCCGGATTAGCCAAGAGCCGGTAAAGCTAATAAACAGTAAAGAAATAAGCCCAGTGCCAGCTAAAATCAAGCCCATTTCAGTTAAATTATGGTTGGTGCGCTCTAATAGCATACCCACAATAACAGTAGGAGTGGTGGGAGCATTAGGTTTATTAGGGTCTAGCTTACCGATATTTATCTCCAAAATACGATAAGTGCCTAGAGTGCCTACAGTGATAGTGCGTGGATAATGCCGTGCTTCTTCCAATAAAATATTCTGCTCATTTTCGGTCAATTCCGCGATAGTGTGCTCGGTAGTAATACGCACGGTGGAGCGTCCTTGCGGAGTATCCCATAAATAGACAGTGCCAGCGTCCCAACCAGGACGGTTAAAATAGCGTAACCATTTTTCGCGCGCTGCAGCTTGTGCAGCTTCAGCACTGGTTTGGTTGGTGTCTTCCGGAGCGCCGTCTTGATAGTTAGGTAACTCAAATTTTGCTAGTTCTTCATTGCTGGTTGGGATATGTTGGGCAGCTTCCCGCAGGCGCGTGTCTAGTTCTCGATAAGTCGCTTCGCGTAAAGATATATAAGAAACCACGGTGGAGGCAATGATGCCTAGTGAAGCTACTAGAATCACCATGTAGATGAGTCTTTTTCGTAAAGACGCATTATGCAAAAACTTGGGAACTAAATAATAAAGCACGGATTTTCGTTCTGCTTGTTTGCCTGCGGTGCTGTTCATTATTAGATTTCGTCCTTCGTGGCAGGCTTTAAGATATAACCCACATTGCGAATAGTGTGAATCATGGGATCAGCACCTTTATCTATTTTGCGGCGTAAATAAGAAATATAAAGCTCTACGATATTAGAGTTGCCGCCAAAATCGAAATGCCATACGTTATCTAAGATTTGCGACTTAGATACCACTCGGCCGCCGTTTTCCATTAAGTAAAGCAGTAGCTCAAATTCTTTTGCCGATAACTGAATAGGGGTATCGCCACGAGTTACTTCATGCGAGTCGATGTCTATTTGTAAATCTCCTACGGTTAGCACATTGCTAGCAGCAGTAGTATTGGTGCTTTGCATACCAGAGCGGCGCAAGAGCGCCACTATACGTGCCACTACTTCTTTTAAGGAGTAAGGTTTGGTGATGTAATCATCAGCACCACTCATTAGCCCGCTTACTCGATCATCTACACTATCTTTGGCAGTTAAAAAGAGTATAGGTAAATTTGGGCTATCGCGACGCAGGCGTTCCAGTACGGCAAATCCGTCCATTCCGGGCATCATAATGTCTAGTACTACTAGATGTGGTTGTACTTTTTTCGCTGCTTGTAGTGCGCTAAAACCGTCATTAGCAGTGGTTACGCTCCACCCTTCATATTCCAAGGCTTCTGCTAGTAAATCTGCTAAAAATACTTCATCATCTACCACCAGAATACGTGGATTTTCACCAGCTATTGAAAAAGAATTAGACATAATCAGTATCTTAAAACATTAGCTATAAAAGAGAGGGAAGATTTTTCTACTTTTCGCTTTGGGCGGGGAAGAAAATTAGAAAACGATTAAGGTGGGGGAGGAAAGAGAATGTGAAGCTGGTAGAAAACTTTGTGACATAGGGTAAATAAAATGTATTAAATAGTGTGAACTGTCTTAATAAAACGGCTTTTTATTGCTAATAATTAATAAAACTGCCCCTTATCAACTTAAGATACACTTAGTACTTAACCACAAAGGGCGGCTATATGGAAAAGTGGCAATTAACAGATGGAGTAGTTGAATTTCCGTCTGGGCGGCGCATTAGGGCGCGCTCTTGGAAAGCTCCAGTCTTACAATTAGCTACGCTTTCGGTAGTTCTGACTACAGTTTCAGAAACTGAATTTGCGGGTGCACAAACTTTTCCTGGGGCAAAAGAAATTATTATGATTGACTGGCCAGATCAGCGTTTGCCACGTCGTTCCATGCAAGCTGTAAAAACTCTGCAAGAAGTTTGGCAGCGTGCCGATCAGGAATTGGTAGAGATAACTTGTCGGGGCGGGGTAGGACGTACTGGGTCTGCCTTAGCACTCATTGCGATGTATGAGGGAATGTCATCTAGCGAAGCTATTGATTTTATACGGGAAAGCTACAATAACGATTCGGTTACTTCCCCAGCTCAGCGGGGTTTTCTTACCGATTTTTCCCCTTCGCAAGTAAAATAAGGTAGCCTAGTTGTAGGCGATTTTTATGATTGAAGATAATAGTATAGATATTTCTGCCGAGCGCCAGATTCTGCAAAATCTTCTCGCTTTGGATATTGCCAGTGAGGAAATTGAGCGTTATGGGGTGCATCCGGATCAGTTTATTGAATGGTACGGCAATCCAGATGGGAAGCCGGTTTGTTTAGTGCACGGCGGTATTTTTCATGGCTGTGCTAATGTAGCTTATCTGCGTCCTGCGGCGTTAGCTTTAGGAGAAGCTGGTTATCGGGTAGCTTTAGTGGAATATCGTTATGTTGCAGGTTCTCCTGATTTTGCTTTAGCCGATTTGGAAACTTTGGCCCGTCACCCAATTTTAGAAAATGCTATATGGGTGGGGCATTCATTAGGGGCTGTGCTTGTTTTTAATATCTTGTTTAATCCGGAACTAACTCCGAAACATGCAGTAGGTTTAGCACCTATTTTTGATTTGCGACGGGATGTGGAAGAATTTCACAACCGTGTGCCTAGTTTAGTAACGCAGTGGATGGGTGGATCTCCAGTAACTATCCCTGATGTGTATGCTGCTTTCGATCCGGCAGTTATCTATGCCCGTTTAGGGGCAGACGGTTTTTCTTCCTCTGATTTACGGCTAGATATTATTCATGGTGTGCAAGACCAAACGGTACCGGTAAATCGTAGCCATGAGTTGAGCGGGGAACCGTTCTCAGTAGCTTTAGTGCCAGAAGCTAACCATAACGCGGTGGTATTGCCTGGGCATGATGCTTGGATTTTATTCTTAGGAGCTTTAGGGTAAAGCGCTTATTTATGATTAGTCCTTTGCTGGTCTTGCTGAGATTAAGTATTAGGAATAGTTTTCGGTAATAGACAGAAAAATTTAGTTTTATCCCTAATTTTTGCGTGGTTATTAAGGGGATTGCGTAGTTAAATACAGGATTTAAGAGGTAGAATAACAGTTATGTGTACAGAAAAATGTGAACTTTCCACGCAGCCGGAATTAGCTAAATTCACCCAGCATTACTTGAAGTTTTTACAAGATTCTCCTTCTGCTTTCCATGCTGCACAGCGCCTAGTGCAAGTGCTGACTCAGCACGGTTGGCAAGTGCAAGATGAGCATGAAGTATGGGCAGGTCATCGTTTCGGGGTAGTGCAACGTGCAGGAGCTGTGGTGGCATGGCGAGTGCCAGAAAAAATAACTCCTCATACCGGGTTTAGAATTATTGGTACACACACGGATTCTCCTTCCCTGAAAGTGAAACCAACTGTAGATACAAGAAACTTTGGATTTGGGCAAGTAAATGTGGAAGTTTACGGAGGGCCACTTCTTAATTCTTGGTTTAATCGAGATTTAGGTTTAGCCGGGGTGGTAACTACATTAAATGGTGATACTCATTTAGTGAAAACTCCAGCTTTAATGTTTATCCCGCAACTAGCTCCACATTTAGATCGTGCTAGTGTGAGTGAGTTGAAAATATCGGCGCAGCAGGATTTGCACCCAGTGTGGACGCTACAAGATGCCGATTTACTTTCATTATTGGCTGAGTATGCTAAGGTTGCTCCCACGGATATAGCAGGTATGGATTTATTTGCTTATGACGTTAATCCTCCGCAGTTATTAGGGGGAGGAGAAGGGACAGAATTTTTAGCTAGTGGTAGGCAGGATAATTTATCTTCTGTGTTTGCTGCTTTGAGTGCTTTGCTTTGCAGTGCTAAAGATACTGAGAGTGAAGATATTAGCGTATTCGTGGCTTTTGATCATGAGGAAGTAGGTTCGCAAACATACACCGGTGGGGATAGTAAATTCTTGGAAGCAATTTTGCAAAGAATTGCAGCCGGGTTGGGCTTAAGTGATACTGAAAGTTTTTTCCGTCTATTAGCTAATTCGAGTTGTATTTCTGCTGACGCAGGTCATTCGATTAATCCGAATCAGCCGCAGAAACACGATCCGGCACATCAAGTGACTTTAGGGGCAGGGCCGTTACTGAAAATCAATGCGCAACAACGCTATGCCACTGACGCCCAAGGTATAGCAATGTGGTTGCGGGCTTGCCACTATGCCGGAGTGTCTACGCAAGAGTTCGTATCTAATAATGACGTATCTTGTGGGTCTACAATTGGGCCGTTTACGGCAGCTGGTTTAGGTATTTGCACGGTAGATGTGGGAGTACCGCTACTTTCTATGCATTCGATACGAGAAATTTCGGTGCCACAAGACGTATGGCAGTTATCTCAAGCATTGGAAGGTTATTTGGTTGGTGCCTAGTTTTAATCCAGCATATTTTCTGGATAAAGCTTGCCAAGCAAAACCAGATAGTATTTCTATTCACTACGGGGAAGAAAAATTCACGGTAGCTCAGTCTGTGGCAAATAGCAGTTGGTTGCGTGAACTATTGCAAAACTGTGGCGTGCAAAGCGGAGATAGGGTGGCTATCATTGCTCGTAATTCTCCCTATCATTTGTGGTTGCAGATAGCGTGTGCACGTATCGGGGCGATTTTAGTGCCTTTGTCGTATCGCTTGACCAGTGCGGAATTACGGGAGCTACTTAGTTTTTCTACACCTAAAATATGCTTAGTGGATTGTGAAACTGCTCTTGCTCATGATTTTGCTACGCTTTTTACCGCATTTCCATGCGTTACTGACACGGTAGTAGAAGTTATTAAACCAGGTGAAATTAAAACGCAAGGCGAAATTGCTCCAGCGGTGTTTTATATTGATGACGACCCAGCTACCCAAGCGTTACGGGAAGAAGTAGCAAACAAATATGTGGGAATCAGGCAGGCAAAGCAAGATATGTGCTCAGCAAAAGTGAGTGCAGATTTAGCTTTTTCTGTTGCGGAAGCACCACAGCACGCCTTGTTAGAAAACAGGAATGCGGATGATGGTAGCGCCTATAAGATTTGCCTAGCTGATTATCCTGAAGGGGTGGGAGCTATCTTTTTTACCTCCGGCTCAGTGGGTACACCCAAAGCGGTAGCGCTTACCTATGAGCAACTTTGGTGGGGGAGTCAAAATTTCCGGATTGGATTTGAGTATTCCACAAATGACGTGGAATTAGTGGTAGCGCCGTTTAATCACATTGGCGGTTTTAATGGCACTACCTTAGATATTTTCAGTCACGGCGGAACAGTTGTGGTTGTGCGTGAGTTTCACGCACAAGCGGTATTGGAGCAATTAGCACAACATCAGGTGGCTTTATTTTTTGGTGTACCTGCTATTTATGCAGCTTTATTAAATCATCCAGAGTTTTCTCGTTTTGATTTAAGTAAATTGCGTGCTGCACTAATAGGCGGGGCAGTGAGCCCGCCAGAGCTACTTAAACGTATGTATCAGCACGGTTTGCCTCCAATAAATGTGTGGGGGATGACGGAAGTGGCTGCTTCGGGGACTTATTTAAGTAAAGCTCATGCGTTAAGTGCCGCTGGGGCTATTGGGCAGTCTTTTATATATAACGAAACAGCGTTAATTAATCCGGAGTTAGATGGGGATGATTTGCCAGTAACCGAGGAGGAAGTGGCAGCTTTACTGGAAAAAAGTAAGGATTTAACGCAAGGGGAGTTGATTATTCGGGGCCCGAGCGTAATTAGGGCGTACTGGAATATGGATGCACGCCAAAATGCCCAGTATTTTATAGGGGACTGGTTGCGTACCGGAGATTTGATGCGTAAAGATACGCGGGGGAACTACTGGGTAATTGGACGGCGTCACAATTTAATCAACAGCGGGGGAGAAAAAATCACTGCTGAGGAACTTATGGCGGTAATGGGAAATTATCCCGGGGTGTCGGAGAGTTTTGCCGTGCCAGTACCTGATGCTCAGTGGGGTGAGGTAGTTGCGGCAGTGTTGGTTATGCGTCCTCAGTGTGTTGCGCCTAGTTTAGCGCAATTGCAAGATTTTATGCGTCCTCATTTAGCGTCTTATAAGTTGCCTAAGTATCTGGTGGTGTTACCAGCGTTGCCAGTTAATGGTAACGGTAAAGTAGCTGCTAAGTTAGTGCGTGCTGAAGTTTTGCAGATAGTGGGTGCGTCCCCAGAATAAACGTGGGCATAGTGTGTGAGAACGTATTTAGCATCTAGTAGCTAACTATTAATAATAATTAGCTTGGTAATACTATTGTGCAAAACGGGCTAGCACAGCGTGTGCTTCTTGCCGAGGAAGAGCTTCATTAGCTCCTACGCCTTGTAGGTGTGCCGGAATATCCCAACCCTTAGCTTTCATGGCGCGTGCCCAAAGTGTACCGGAGCGATAGGAAGAACGTACTAACGGCCCTGCCATTACTCCTGCAAATCCCATGCTTTCTGCGATTTTGCTTAGTTCTACGAATTCTGATGGTTTCACCCAGCGGTCGATAGGGTGATGAAGTGGGGAGGGACGTAAATACTGGGTAATAGTGAGAATGTCGCAACCAGCATCGCGTAGGTCTTGCATTGTGGAGATTACTTCTTCATAGGTTTCTCCCATGCCTAAGATGAGATTAGATTTGGTAACTAGCTGATTTTCGGAGGCAAAAGTGATTAAGTCTAAGGAGCGCTCGTAACGGAAAGCGGGACGAATTTTACGGAAAATGCGTGGTACGGTTTCTAGGTTATGGGCAATTACTTCTGGACGTGCGTCAAAGACTTGTTGTAATGCTGGTGCTCCGCCTCGCATATCGTCAATTAGGAGTTCTACTCCGGTTTTAGGGGAGAGTTGATGGATTTGTCGGCAGGTTTCGGCATATAGCCAAGACGCGCCGTCTGCTAGATCATCACGAGTAACGCCGGTGATGGTGGTGTAGTTCAGATCCATTTCGCGTACTTTTTCGGCCACTCGGCGTGGTTCGTCTGTGTCGTAGCTGGTAGGTTTACCAGTTTTGATAAAGCAAAAGTCGCAGCGTCTGGTGCAAATGTCTCCGCCAATCAGGAAGGAAGCTTCACGGTCTTCCCAACATTCATAAATGTTTGGGCAACCAGCTTCTTCACATACGGTGTGGAGAGAAGCTCCGTGCACGCGGGAGCGCATATCTTCGTATTCTTTGCCCACTTTGGCAGTGGTTTTAATCCACTTGGGTTTTTGCTCAATAGGGGTTTCGCGGTTGCGTTCTTCTACTCGTAGCAGTTTTCTGCCTTCCGGGTTTACCCGTGATGCTGTACTCATAGTTTTACTTCCGCTCTTTTTGATATTCGTAGTAGCTTTGTGCGCCCTTTGTAGGGATTTGTAAGTGTTGTTGATAGGGCTGAGGATCTAAAAATACTAGGGAGTTTTTTGCTCGTTCTGGTATTAGTAGAGGGTTATAGTGAGTGGTAAGGCTGGAGCTTAGTAATTCAGCTACCGTAGTTAAACTGGTGTTTATACCTAGTTGTGCCAAGCTGGTAACGCCTGCATCGGTAATGCCACAAGGGATTATGTTCTTAAATTTTTCTAAGTCGGTATGCACGTTTAGGGCTAGGCCGTGCATGGTGGTATCTTCACGGAATTTAATGCCGATGGCGCAGAGTTTGCGGTCTTCTGTGTGGGGTTGTTGAATCCAAGCCCCGGATCTGCCTGCTATTTGAGTGGCGGTAACTTGGAGTTTTTGCATAGCGTTAATTACTGCAAGTTCTGTTTCGCGCACGAATCGTACTACATCGCTGGGTGGTTTTACTTTTACTATGGGGTAAATTACCAGTTGTCCGGGGCCGTGGTAGGTGACAGATCCGCCTCTGTCCATGGCTATTACAGGTATTTCTGAGTTTGGCACATCTTGAGGTTGGGTACGTCTGCCCGCGGTATATACGTCTTTTGCTTCCCAAATTATCAGGGTGTCGGGGTGACGTAACTGGGCGACTTCTTGGTTTAAGTAGCGTTGCAGGGTGTCTACGGCTAAGTAGTCTAGGGGGCCTTGCTCTAATAAGTTCAGTATGTGCACCTCTCTAATTTTATCTGCGAGTTACGAGGGAAGCGATTTTTATAACGTGAGCTTGTTTATAGGTGGGAAAATAGAGATGATGAGCGGGGTTACTGGCGGGTTTTCTCATTTTTTGAGAAAAGAAAAAGTGTGCGATGAATTACAAGCTGCGCCATTTTTATAGTATTGCATTAGATGTATAAATATGCAGAAGGTTGGTTGGGGTGATTTTCCTAGTGGCTTTTTAAGTATTTTCCTTGAAATATAAAGGGAAATACGGGATCAGTAAGTGAAGTTAAGAATGTTTATATTTATTGAAAATTTCAAGATTTTCTACTTTTCTTTACTATGTGTTGAAAGTATCCGTCTTAAAATGCGAAAAAATGTCTTGTAGAGAAAGACAGATGCGGTATAGTTCCTATCCATAGCGGTTAATCTATATCGCAACACGGGTTTACCTAATTAACGATTCTCAAAGCTAACTAGGCTCTGGTTGTTAATTAAGAATAGGGAATCCCAAAATCAATATCGGAACATATGAGGTGACAAATGAAGCGAAACAAGGTTGCATCCCTTTTCGTTATCGCTGCTTCTGCGGCACTCGTACTCAGCGCTTGTTCGTCTACTGCAGACGTTAAAACTGATGAAGGCGGCGTAACTACCGCTTCCTTAACTGTAGGTGGAGATCCATTTGCTGGCTATAACTCGAATATGCCAGAAACCTTCTCCACTGGTAACTCGGTAATCAATTCTCAGATTTCTGCATCTTTCGGTTACTTTGAGCCAAATGGTGAATGGCACAAGGGTGGCGATATGGGTGACTATGAATTAGTTTCCGAAGAGCCACTAACCGTGCGTTACACTATCAACGATAAGGCAGTTTACGAGGGTGGCACTCCAATTACCTGTGAAGACTACTACCTTGACTGGGTAAGCCAGAACCCACAGTGGATTCTAGATGCACAGACTGCTGCTGGAAATGTAGGTGAAGACGGTAACGCAACCCTCCTATTCAACAATGCTTCCAACCCAGGTACTTATGCTCTTCCAGTATCTAAGGGTCCAGAGTGTGAAGCTGGCGATCGTGAATTCACCATCACTTACGACACTCCAAACCCAGACTGGCAGCTAGTAGTTGGTGGCGCACTACCATCTCACGTAGTTGCTAAGAAGGTTGGCCTATCCAAGGAAGAACTATTCAAGGCTCTAAAGGGTCAGGACTTTGAAGTAGCTAAGAAGGCTGCTGAATTCTGGAACAACTGGTACTCCAAGAATGAAGGCGAGCACCTACCAGCTGATGAAACTCCATCTTTCGGCCCATTCAAGTACAAGGCTGACGGCTGGAAGGCTGGCGAATACGTAACCCTAGTTAAGAACCCAGACTGGTGGGGCAAAGAGGCAGGCGTAGATGAACTTGTAGTACGCATGATTGCTCCAGAAGGTCACATTCAGGCACTTGCTAACAAGGACGTAAACGTAATCGAACCTCAGGCAACTCAAGATTCTCTAGAGACTCTTAAGCAGACCGCAGGTGTAACCGTTCTTACCGGTTCTACCTTGATTTGGGAGCACCTAGATTACAACTGGGCAGAAACTTCCGTATTCAGTGAGGCTCAGGGTGGTAAGGCTCTACGTGAAGCATTTGCACTTTGTGTACCACGTGCTGACATCGTAGACCGTCTAGTTAAGCCACTAAATCCAGATGCAGAAGTAATGAACTCTCGTGAATACTTCACCACCTACGCAGATTACGATGAGGTTGTAGCAAAGTCTTACGACGGTCGTTACGACAAGGTAAACCTAGACAAGGCTCGTGAACTTGTAGCAGCTTCCGGTATTGCTAACCCAACCGTACGTATCGGTTACTCTGCACCAAATCAGCGTCGTGCTGATACCGTTGCTCTAATCAAGGCTTCCTGTGACCAGGCTGGCTTCAACATTGTAGACGAAGGTAGCGAGAACTTCTTCGCTCCAGATGGTGCACTAGCTAATGGTCAGTACGACATTGCACTATTCGCATGGTCCGGTTCCGGTCAGATTGTATCTGGTGCAAACATCTTCATGTCTACCGGTCAGCAGAACTTCCACAAGTGGAACAACGCTGATGTAGACAAGGCTTGGGAGACCGTACGTACTTCCCTAGATCCAAAGGTTCAGAAGGAAGGCAAGATCGAATTTGAGAAGCTTGCTTGGGAAGAACTATACAACATTCCACTATACGCTCACCCAGGTGTAGCAGCTCATACCGAAGGTCTAAAGAACGTAGAGCGCAACGTTACCCAGAGTGGTATCGCTTGGAACGCTGAGCACTGGACCTGGTAATTTAAGAACCTGATTACACCTTGCGTGTAAGTTAGTTTCTCGCACATAGCGGTGTAGCGATAATTCGCTACACCGCTATGGTTGTGCAGTAGTTACGAAAATTGCAGAACGTAACTCAGCATTGAACATGCAGCTAACAAAACAAGTCATAAAAGTGATTTCTGTTAAAGAATTAGCTGTGTAAATAATTTAATAGACCACATAAATGCTAAAAAACAGATATTTGATTTAGTATTTAGTGAGTAAGCAATTTAGAATTTCAACGGTAAAAGTTCCCACGCGGAATTAAATTTGCTGTTACCTATTAGGAGCTAGTCAGTTCTCATCTAGTATTACAAGGAGAAGACTGCGCTTTTAGACGGGAAGAAGAGAGTCTAAGAATGTCAAAGTTCATTCTTAAGCGGATTGGAATATCTGCCCTAGTGCTATTTGTGGCATCAGTTTTGATGTACATTCTAGTAATCAACTCGGGTGACCCCCTAGCGGATTTGCGCGAATCTAATGATCCAAACCGCGATAACATTATGGCTCAGCGCTCCGAGCGCATGGGTCTACATTTGCCATGGTACACCCGTTATCTTGGCTGGCTAAAAGGCGTGAGCGGTTGTTTCGTAGGAAGCTGCGACTTCGGCTTGGATCGTAATGGTCAATCGGTAAATGGGCTTTTAACCGCGGCAATGGGCTCTACTATCCGTCTAGTATTACTAGCAACCTTGTTGGGTATCTTAGTAGGTATTTTCTTTGGTGTAATGACCGCTATCCGGCAGTACTCCGGTTTTGATTACACCATTACCGCTATTGCTTTTATTCTTTACTCTTTGCCATCTTTCGTGTTTGCAGTATTGCTAAAGGAATACGGCGCCATTCGTTTTAACAGCTGGTTGTCAGACGCTTCAGTATCCATTACCAGCACTATTTTACTGGCATTAATATTTGCCGCATTCTGCCAAGCAGTCGTAGCAGGTAATTTGCGAAACCGTTTAATTACCGGCGGTAGTGCTTTTGTGGCAGCCGTAGCAATAATTCAGTTCCTATCTGTAACTCGTTGGTTTGCTAATCCAGGTTCAGGGCCATGGATTCCAGCCCTAGTAGGCGTGACAGGTGCTGTACTATTCACCGCACTATTAGTAAATATCTCTAACCGTCGGGCATTAGTAAACGTATTAGCTGTAGCAGGTGCTTATCTGGTAGTGATTATCGCACTAGATTCAGTATTAATGAATCCAAGCATATTGATTCTATTTGCCCTAGTATTAGTAGGTTTAGCTTTTGCTATTTTGATTCCGCAGTTCTTTGGCGGATACGCAAAAGGTTCTATCCGTGTAGCCGCGATTTGGGTAGTGTTATCTATGACGGTAGGCGTAATTATTGATTACGTATCGCGTTATTGGGTAGCTTATATTGATATTGTAGGAAACCGTCCAATTTCTACTATTGGTTCGGAAACCCCTAACTTCCGGGGAATAAACTACTTCTGGCTAAACTTTATTGACATTTCAACTCATCTATTCTTGCCAACTATCGCTCTTACCTTGATGTCGATTGCGGCTTACACCCGTTACACTCGTTCTTCCATGTTGGAAACCTTAGGGCAAGACTACGTGCGTACTGCGCGTTCTAAGGGTCTACCAGAGCGTCTAGTAATTACTCGTCACGCTTTCCGTAACGCAATGATTCCAATTACTACGATTGTGGCTTTCGATTTCGCGGGTTTGATTGGCGGCGCGGTTATCACCGAAAAGGTATTCGGTTGGAAAGGTATGGGTAACTTATTCCAAGTAGGTTTAGGACACGTAGATCCTAACCCGGTAATGGCGTTCTTCTTAGTAACTGGCGGTATCGCAGTGCTCATGAATATGGTGGCCGATATTGCTTACGCTTACATCGATCCACGAATCCGGAGGTGAGCAAAGTGAAAATAATTAACAACTTTGTTCAAATCCTAGGAGGTAGCCATGCAGCAAGATAATTTAGAACCAAATAAAGAAGAGATAAAGAACTTAGACGAAGCTCGTTTTGACCTAACCGAGCTAGACGATGAAGTTTTAGACAACACTGCCACTAAGTCCTACTCGCAAGGACAATTAGTGCTCCGTCGTTTCCTGCATCACCGGGCAGCGATGGTATCTTTAGTGTTCTTAATTTTTATCGTAATTTTAGCTTTCACTTCTCTTGGCTTTGCTGGTATCCCTGGTTGGTGGAAGCATAACTACCTTGATCCAATGCCGGTAGTTAATGGGGGACGTCCTACTATGGGTTGGTTCAGTTTAGGTGAACACCCTATGGGACAAGACAATATCGGTAAAGACTACTTCGCCTTAATTATGCGTGGTACGCAAAAATCCCTCATTATTGCATTCATTGTGGGTATCGTATCTACGCTAATTGGTACGGCTATTGGTGCTATCTCCGGTTATTTCCGTGGCCCAGTAGAGTCAATTTTGATGCGTCTAACCGATCTCTTCATTGTGATTCCATTACTAGTGCTAGCAGCAGTTATTGGTTCGATGTTTGGTACTAAGGGTATTTTGATGCTGGCATTTATGCTAGGTCTGCTTTCTTGGACGGGTCTGGCTCGCTTGGTGCGTGGCGAAGTGCTTTCTTTGCGTGAACGCGAGTTCGTTTCTGCAGCTCAAGCTTTAGGTGCTAAACCAAGTCGCATTATTATCAAGCATATTTTGCCTAACTGCTTGGGTACTATCATTGTGAGCGCTACTCTGTCTATCGCGTCAGCAATTTTGTTGGAAACCGGTTTGTCTTATCTTGGTTTCGGTGTGCGTGCTCCAGAAACATCGCTAGGTCTTTTGATCTCCAATTATCAGCAGACTTTCTCCACTCGTCCTTGGCTATTCTTCTGGCCAGCGTCGCTAATTCTTGCTATCGCCCTATCGATTAACTTTATTGGCGATGGTTTGCGTGACGCTTTCGATCCACGTCAAAAGCGGAAGGTGAGCTAATTATGTCGTTAAATTCTAATCTGGAAGCACAGACTTCAGCAGTTAGCCCAAAACCAGTGCTATCTTTTGACGAGTTAGATGTGCAGTTTAAGACTGAGTTCGGTAGAGTGCACGCAGTGCGGGGCGTTACTATCGAAATCCGTCCAGGCGAAGTAGTAGCTTTAGTAGGTGAATCTGGCTCAGGTAAGTCTGTTACCTCTATGTCTGCTCTTGGTTTGCTTCCTGGAAATGCCCGAGTAGGCGGAGAAGTAAAAGTAGGCGATTACAATGTGTGCACCGCTACCGATAGAGGTTTGCGCGCAATTCGTGGTCGTGAAGTAGCAATGGTATTCCAAGAGCCAATGACTGCACTTAATCCAGTACTTACAATTGGTGTGCAGCTCACTGAAGCTTTAGAACTACATGGCTTATGCTATGGTGAGGACGCTAAGCGTCGCGCTATTGAACTACTAGAAATGGTGGGTATTGATAATGCTGAAAAGCGTTTCTCGCAGTATCCACACGAACTTTCCGGTGGGCAGCGGCAGCGCGTAGTTATTGCTATTGCAATTAGCTGTAACCCGAAAGTTATTATCGCTGACGAACCTACCACGGCACTAGACGTTACCGTACAGGCAGATATTCTAGACTTGCTTCGCTCCTTAAAAGACAAGCTGAATACAGGTATCTTGCTTATTACGCACTCGATGGGTGTGGTAGCAGATATGGCCGATTATGTACACGTGATGTTCCGTGGCAATATCGTAGAATCTGGTAGCGCTGATAAGGTAATGAACCACCCACAGCACCCCTACACGAAGCGTCTTCTAAAAGCAGTGCCACACCTTGGTCAGGGACGCGCCCAGTTCGGTTTGCGGGAAATTGCCGATAGTTCTTTGGATTTGTCCAAGACGGTTTTACAAGCTAAAGACTTAGTAATTGAATACGAAACTCGGGGTAAGACTCCTTTCCGTGCGGTAGACGGAGTTACTTTCGATGTAGCTGCTAAGGAAATTGTGGGTCTGGTAGGTGAATCTGGTTCAGGTAAATCCACCATCGGCAAGTGTGTATTGGGCTTAATTCCTGCTGCTGCCGGCGAGATTTCAATCTTTGGTGATGATTTAATTTCTGCTTCTAAAGAAGAACGTCGCGCTCGTGCGAAAGACATCGGCGTAGTGTTCCAAGATCCAGCAGCTTCGCTAAATCCACGTTTCCCTATCGGTGATTGTATTGCCGAGCCACTTGTAGTACACAATGTTGGCACACCAAAAGAACGGCAGCAGCGTGTTTACGAAATGCTAGACGCGGTTAATCTGCCTCGTTCTACTTATAACCGTTATCCACATGAGCTTTCCGGTGGTCAGCGGCAGCGCGTATGTATCGCTCGTGCATTAATTTTGCGCCCCAGCTTATTGATTGCTGATGAACCGACTTCCGCTTTGGACGTTTCGGTGCAGGCAACCGTGTTGCGAATGTTGGCAGACTTGCAAGAAGAATTTGGCTTTGCGTGTTTGTTTATTTCGCACGACTTGGCGGTGGTGGACTTACTAGCACATCGCGTAGTGGTATTACAGCATGGAAAGATTGTAGAGCAGGGCTTGTGCTCAGAGGTTCTACATAATCCACAGCAAGAATACACGCGCCGTTTGATTGCTGCAGCTCCAGTGCCAGAGCCTAACGAACAACGTCGTCGCCGTGAAGAACGGCACGCACTTTTGCGTTCTTTAGGTGAAGATATTTCCGAACTAAAGATCTGATTTCGCTAAACATTTAGTGAAACATTAGGAAACTCTTATGGCTTTAGCTGAGATTTTCCTTATCTAGTTAGAGTATTTCTGGCAACTAAAGTGTAGGGTACTGGTTTATATCTTATTTCAGACATAGACTAGTACCTTTTTATTTAGGATTTATTTTTATATGCGTAAGTTGGTAGGAAAGAAAAATAAAGCCCCTAACACGAAAGGGCAACCCTATTTAGCCACTATGAAGTTTTGGCATGGTCCTACTCCTAAGAAATGGTGGAAGTTTACCCAGCCTCGTTTTTTAGAAAACATAGACGATAAGCGCTTGTTGGCCTCAGTGCTACACGGTCGGAAAAGTTTATTCTTCGTGGCAGTATTGTTGGAGCTGATAGTGTATGGCTCTACCGTGGTATTTCCTACTGCGATTGGTATGATGCTGGATGCAAACTTAGCACGTGGTTTAACTTGGACCCTTATTCCTGGCGCTACTTTCTTTTTCGGATATTTATTGGCTAGATCAGTAGCATCGGTTGCTGAACTATATCGCATGATCATATGGATGAATGCCACTTTAGGTATGCGGGAAAAAATTGTGCGCACTGCGGTAGGTTTGCGTGCGGGAGGCAGACAGCGTTTTGCAGCCGGTGAGATAGTGGCAGCTATCATTTCCGACTGTGAAAAAATCGGTACTTTAGCTTCTACTTTACCCCAGTTAGTTGCGTCTTTTTTGGTGTTGCTAGTGCTGTTAGGGCTGGTGTTTCATATTTCTTTCTACTTGGGGTGGGTTATTCTGCTGGGTTTGCCGTTAGTGTTTGGGTTGATTTTGGCAACTATGAAACCGCTGCAAAAACGGTTAGACGCAATGCGAGAAGAAAAAGGAGATCTCACCACTTTAGCTACTGATGTAGTGGTAGGTTTGCGAGTGTTGCAAGGAATAGGCGGGCAAACGGTTTATCAAAAAAATTATCGTACCCAGTCTGAAAAAATGCGCGATGCTGGAATTAAAGCAGCTAAAATTCAGGCTTTACTAAGTGCTTTAAATACAGTAGTGCCAGTTATTTTTACTGCTGTGGTAGTTAGTTTGGCGTTTTTTGAGTTTCACGCTCATCAGATTACTGCCGGAGAATTAGTTGCTTTATACGGTTATATGTTGGCATTATCGGCTCCTGTGTTTGTGTGTTTTAGTGTGGCATGGTCGTTAGCCGATGCGCGTGTGGGAGCGAATAAAATTCACCGTATTTTGCAAATCACCCCGCTTACTGCAGATGATTTTGCGCAAAATGTTAAAGATGAAGCGCGTATAGATACTAGCACAGAGGTAAAATGGCAGGAAGCAGACCTGTACGACCCGTTATCGCAAGTAACAGTGCAGGGCAGAGGTCTGACTGCTTTAGTGAGTGCTAATCCGCAAGTGGCAAGCGAAGTGGCACAGCGTTTTGCACGGGTGGACGATAATTATGAAATACGGGTGCAAAACGCGGGAAGTGATTATGATTTACGGCAGTTCCCATTAGCTCTGGTGCGCGATAATATCGTGCTTTCAGGCGCGATTGCCCACCTTTTCCAAGGTTCTTTGCGTTTCAATCTATCTGGTAGACGAGCAGATATGCCAGTAGCGCGTTCTATTAGACAACAAGTAGCAGATGCAATGCGCAACTTACATTCGATGTCCTCTGAACATGAAATTAATTTACATGGTTACAGTAAGACCGATTTAGATGCGGCAATGTTTGTGGCAGATGCTCAAGATGTGGTGGCTTTAGGGGAAGGATACGAGCAATATATCGAAGAACGGGGACGTTCTTTATCGGGCGGGCAACGCCAAAGAATAGCTTTAGCGCGTGCTGTTTTGCCTGATTCGCCGATTTTAGTGTTGATAGAGCCGACTTCTGCCGTCGATTCTCACACTGAGGAACGTATTGTGCAACGCTTGAGAGCGGTGCGTTTGGATAAAACTACTTTAGTGGTGGCTACTTCTCCACTTATTTTACAAGAGTGCGATCAAGTAGTGTTGTTGAATGAGGATGGGCAAGCAATAGCGTGCGGTACACATCAGGGTTTGCTAGCTAATTTACAGTATCGCGCAATTGTGCAACGTGATTTTGCTGAGCTACCTGAGCTGAATATCGATAGCGAAAATGGGCAGGCACAAACGGAGAAGAACGTAGATAGGGAAGGGGCACACTAATGCAGTTACCGATTGCTGGTAAAGCTACGGTAAAGCAAGAACTATTACGGCTGGCTAAACAATATCGGGGTGAACTGGTATTTACAATATTTTTGCAGTTCGTGGTGGCGCTTTGTGCAGTGGCTATCCCGTGGTTGATCGGGACAACTATCGACGTAGTAGTAACGGGTATTGATCGTCCCCAATTATTACATTATCTTAGCTTGCTGATTGCGGTAGTGGCAGTGCAGGCTACTGTAGTGTGGTGGGCTGATTTTAAGGCGCGTGCTTTAGGGCAAAAACTATTGCATGAGTTGCGGGCGCGTTTAGTTGATGCCGTTACTAATTTACCTATCGCAGTGGTGGAGCGTGCCGGTACGGGTGATCTGCTGGGACGTACTACTACTGATATTGACCGAGTGGAATTGATTTTCCGGGTCGGAGTATCGCGCATGATTGTGCTGATTTTTACTGCGGGAGTGAGCATAGTAGCGGTGTTTATGGCCCATGTCGGCTTTGGTTTGCTCTTAGTGCTCTTTTATATTCCTTATGTTTTTGTAGTGAAGTGGTATGTGCACAGCGCGGTGGGAGCATATTTAGCTAGTTCGGTGATTTTTGCGCAAATTTCTGGAGAAGTTAGCGAAACTGCTGAACAGTCAGAAACAGTAGATGCCCAAAATTTACGGGATTATCGCGTGCGTCATATTGGGGTTTATCTGGCAGAAATGTGGGATAACGAGCGTTATACGGCTTGGATGCGCGTGTTGTTTATTGCTGGCACAGTGCTGGTATTGGGCTTACCAGTACTGGTGATGGTGATTTTAGGTGCGCTATTTATTGGGTGGGGCTGGGTGACGGTCGGTACGGTAGTCACAGTAGTGCTTTATGCGCAACAATTGCGTTTTCCAGTGGAAGAATTAGGCTGGTGGAGTGATGAACTATCTTTTGCTGCGGTAGCTTTTGGTCGTATTTTCGGAGTGTTTGAGCTAAACACAGTAGCTGGGCAGAGTGCGTCAGCTCCTAATGATGCGCAAGTTAAAATTACTGATTTGAGTTTTTCTTACCGTGAGGACTACCCAGTATTACAAAAAGTTAATTTACTGATTCCATCCGGAACGAGTTTAGCGATTGTGGGTCCTTCAGGGGCAGGTAAATCTACTTTAGGACGGTTGATTGCCGGTTCGATTGCTCCTAGTCACGGTAAGGTGCAAATCGGGGGTGTGGAAGTTAGTGAGCTGGCTGGGCAGAATTTACACTCTACGGTAGCGTTAGTTACGCAAGAAAATCACGTATTTGCAGGTAGTATTGCACAAAATCTGCAGTTGGCAGATCCGCAAGCTGATGCTGAGCAAATGTGGGCAGTTTTAAGCGCGGTGGAAGCTAGTTGGGTGCATGATTTACCGCAAGGTTTGGAAACTATGGTGGGTTCAGGGGCGTTAGAATTAAGCCCTGATAAAGCTCAACAGTTGGCTTTGGCACGTATTTTACTGTTAGATCCGAAAGTGTTGATTTTAGACGAGGCTACTTCTTTGTTGGATCCGCGTTCTGCGCGGGCAACGGAGAGGGCTTTAGTGCAGGTAATGCGAGGACGGACGGTTATTTCTATTGCACATCGGCTGTATACGGCTTATGACGCGGATCAAATTTGCGTGGTGAAAAATGGTGGGATTGCGGAGATAGGTTCGCATCAGGAATTGGTTGCGCAAAATGGCGAGTATGCTTCCTTATGGAGAGTGTGGCAACAAGGTTAGTTTTAATAGATATTAAATAGTTAGTTCAGCAAGTTTAAGCGTAATTGCTTGAGCGGTTTTGTGTTGGAGTGACTAGAAGTCAGTTTTAAGATTTTAAGGAAAAGGATAAGTATGGAGAAACGTTTAGATTTACGAAATGTAGCAATTGTAGCGCACGTAGACCATGGAAAAACTACTTTGGTAGATGCGATGCTGTGGCAGGCTGGAGCATTAAATGCACACGGTGGAGTAGCGAAAACTGGTGAACGGGTAATGGACTCGGGAGATTTGGAACGCGAAAAAGGTATTACTATTTTGGCGAAAAATACTGCCATTACCTATCAGGGTGTTTCTGCGGCAGAATTTGGAGCGCCGCAAGGGGTAACTATTAACGTGATTGACACTCCCGGGCATGCGGATTTTTCCGGCGAAGTGGAACGTGGCTTGTCGATGGTAGACGGAGTGGTGTTGCTGGTAGATGCCTCAGAAGGGCCCTTGCCGCAGACACGGTTTGTGTTGCGAAAAGCATTAGAAGCTAATTTGCCGGTGATTCCGGTGATAAATAAGGTGGATCGTCCTGATGCGCGTATTGAGCAAGTGGTAGAAGAAACCCATGATTTATTGCTGAATTTAGCGTTAGATATTGAGGATAAAAGTAATCTTGATTTAGAAAAAATACTGGAAATTCCAGTGATTTATGCGGCAGCGAAAGCTGGATATGCGGATACGATAGCACCCGTTAATGGGTGTTTACCGCAAAATACGGATTTAGAGCCGTTGTTTCGCGCTATTTTGGAGTATGTACCTGCTCCTACTTATGATCCAGCCGCGCCTTTGGTAGCGCAGGTAACTAATCTGGATTCATCTCCGTTTTTAGGGCGTATTGCTCTGGTACGTATTCATGCAGGGCAGTTACAGAAGAATTCTTGGGTGGGTTTGATGGACGGCGCAGATTCACCGCTCCAAAAGGTGCATATTTCGGAATTGTTGCGCACACAAGGGTTGGAACGTAAACCAGCTTTAGTGGCACAAGCTGGTGATATTGTAGCTATTGCCGGTATTGCTGATATTACTATTGGGCAGTCTTTGGTGGATTTAACAGATCCGCGTCCCTTGCCACCTATTCATATTGATGATCCAGCAATTTCTATGACTATCGGTATTAATACTTCACCATTGGCGGGTAAGGTCAAGGGGCATAAATTGACTGCGCGGCAAGTATGGGATCGGTTAGCCCAGGAAATGGTGGGTAATGTATCGATTCGTGTACTTCCTACGGATCGTCCAGATGCTTGGGAGGTGCAAGATAGGGGTGAGTTAGCGCTGGCGATTCTGGTGGAAACTATGCGCAGGGAAGGTTTTGAATTAACTATTGGTAAACCACAAGTGGTGACGAAGCTAATCAACGGAGTGCTCCATGAGCCGTGGGAACGTGCCACGATTGATGTGCCTGAGGAGTATTTAGGGACGGTTACGCAGTTGATGGCGGCACGTAAAGGTCAAATGCTCACTATTGTTAATCATGGTTCGGGCTGGGTGCGCATGGAGTTTGTGCTGCCAGCACGCGGTTTGATTGGTTTCCGTAGCCAGTTTTTGACACAGACGCGGGGCACGGGGATTGCTTCGTCTATTTCTGATGGGTACAAAGAGTGGGCAGGAGATATTGAGTCGCGTACTACTGGCTCGCTGGTGTCGGATCGGGCAGGGCAGATTACTGCATTTTCTTTGCAGCGTTTAGAGGATCGTGGCACTTTCTTTGTAAAACCTGGGGAAGATACTTATGAGGGGCAAGTAGTTGGAGAAAATAATCGCAATGAAGATATGGATCTTAACATTGTAAAAGCAAAAGAGATGACTAATATGCGTTCTTCTACTGCGGAAGTGATGGAAACTTTGCAGGCTGCTCGTTCTTTAACTTTGGAGGAAGCAATTGAGTTTGCTGCTGATGATGAGTGTATTGAAGTTACCCCTGAGGTAGTAAGGATTAGAAAAGTAGAGCTTTCAGCAGCTTTACGTTTACGACAAGCATCGCGTAAGAAGCGTGCTGCTACTAAATGATATGGTAGCTAAGTTATTAGTGGAAAAATATGGGTAAAAGCATAGGTATATTTTATGCTTTGTTTCGTAGGTATAATATAGATTGACCATTTTATAGATTGTCGTTTGAAAAGAAAGCTGGTTTAATGCGCGTAGTGCAAGGCTTATTGGTAGGGGCAATTGCGGCAGTTGCAGCTACTTTAACTCATTTAGGGCCGGTAGATTTGCCTTATGTGGGTTTAGCTTTGGCAGCAACGATTGTGTTTACTGGTGCTTGGTTTGCTAAAGAATTAGGTGGTTTACCAGCTGGTTTAGCTTATTTAGGCATTTATATTGTGGTTAGTTTTGTAATGGTGTTTCAGCCTTTGCATAATGATGTAATTATTTTGGCAGATAACCCTTATACGGTGGTGTGGTTGTATGGTGGGCCGATTTTCGCGCTGTTACCGTTGCTATTTAGACGTGGCAAGAAAACTGCAGTAACTACCGATACACTAGAAACGGAATTAGTAGCAAGCTCCGATTTAGTTGCTAAGGTGGAAGAGGGACAAGGTGAGCTGGAAACGTCACAGTGAAAACGGAACGGGTAGTGTGATTTCTGAGTTTGTTACAGAGGCGAAAGCTACTCAGGCTTTAGAAGCGAAGCATAAAAATAAGTTGCGCCGTCGCTTAGGTTGGAGTGCTGTATTATTTTTGTTGCTTGGCTGTGCTAGTTACGTGGCTGGAGCCTACTATTTGGCTGATAAAGTGCCTGCTAATACGCAAATTTCGGGAGTGGCAGTAGGCGGTTTGAGTGCGGATAAAGCTGCCGAGAAATTAGAAACTGCGTTAGCAGATAGACTCACGGGTGTCCGAGAAGTAACGGTAAACGGAAGCCGTTATGAATTGACGGGTGCGGATTTAGTAGTTGCTTTAGATGCGCAAGCTACTTTCCGTCCGGTTGTAGGTTTCTCTCTAGATCCGCGTCGAGTTTGGGCGCATATTGCCGGGGGTAAACACTATACGGGAGTAGTGAAGTTTACTGATAAAGCTGCCCGTAAGGCTCTTAGTGAATTAGGTAAAGAAGCTGATACCCCAGCGGTGAATTCCCAAATTAGTTTTAATGCAGAGGAAAATAAGTTTGAGGCTTCTGCTTCACAAGCAGGTACGGGTATTGAACAAACGAAAGCTTTGCAAGTATTGCGCACGAACTGGTTGGGTAAGGAAAAGCAAATTAATTTGCCGGTAGGTGAGTTAGTGGCACGTCCAACGCAGGAAGCCTTAGAAGACTATATTTCGAGCACACTATATAAAGTGTTGGAAGCTCCTTTAGCGGTGCGGGTGTCTGATAAGCGGATAGAAGTAGAAAGTGCCCAAGTGGCAGCTTTAGTTTCGGTGGAAGTGGAAAAGGATGCTTTAGTTACTAAAGTAGATGCTCAAAAATTGGGGGCTTTAGTAGATGCACAAGTAGGGGAACTTTTACAAGAGCCAGTGGATGCCCAGATTAATATTGTGAATCATGAACGGGTAGAGATTGTACCTTCCCAAGATGGGCAAGGGGTGGATAATCAAAAGTTAGCGCAAGATTTTTCGGCAGCTGTAGCTGGGGATTATGCAGAGATTTTAGCGCAGGTGACGGAAAAAGAAGCCAGCTTGACCACTGAGGAAGCGCAGGCTTTAGGAGTAAAAGAACGTATTGTGTCTTTTACTACTGATATTCCTTATGATGAGGTGCGCAATCACAATATTCGTTTAGGTTCACAACTTATTTCTAACCGCGTTATTTTACCGGGAGAAGAATTCGGGTTGTTGAAGTTTGTGGGAGAAGTTAGTGCTGAGCGTGGTTTTAAGGAATCGGGAGTTACTATTAACGGTTTCTTCTCTAAAGCTCTAGGTGGTGGCTTATCTCAGTTAGCTACTAATACTTTTAACGCTGGTTATCGTTCGGGTATGGAAGATGTGTATCACCAACCACATTCTAACTATATTCCGCGTTATCCTCGCGTGTTAGAGGCTACTATTTGGCAGGGTAGCTTCGATATGATTTGGCGTAACAATACTCCTTATGGAGTGGTGATTGATGCTTATATGGTTGGTAATGTGCTTTACACTGATTTATGGTCTACTAAGCATTGGGACGTAGAATATTGGATAGGTGAACCTCGCAATTACGTGCCTGCCGAGATTAAATTTAATCCGAACCCTGATTGTCGAGAAACTCAGCCTGGAAATTCTGGGTTTACCGCTGATGCGGGTCGTACAGTGCGTTTAGCCGGTGAAGTAGTGGAAGAGTCTACTTTAACTTGGACGTATATTCCTACGCATGGTGCTAAATGTACTAAAGATGAATAAGTTTTAGAAAACTAGATAAGATATATTGCTAGGCGTATAAGTTACGTCAAATTTTAGGAGTGAGTGGTTTTGACTTATGTGATTGCCCAACCTTGTGTAGATGTAAAAGATCGGGCTTGTGTAGATGAGTGTCCAGTGGATTGCATTTACGAAGGTGAACGTATGCTGTATATTCACCCAGATGAGTGTGTGGATTGTGGAGCTTGTGAGCCGGTATGTCCAGTGGAAGCTATCTATTATGAGGACGATTTGCCAGAGGAGTGGGTGCCTTATTTACCTGCTAATGCAGAGTTCTTTGAGGAGTTAGGTTCGCCAGGTGGGGCGGCTAAATTAGGTAAAATCGGGCGGGATCATTCTTTAATTGAGATGTTGGATCCGCAAGGAGAATAATACGCACTGGTTCTTACGGGATTTCCTATTAGCTCAGAGTATTCTATTCCGTATAGTTACTGTTAAGTTTATGAAGTGTGGACGGATATTTAACTGATCCGTCCACACTTTTTTATTTATAGCTTTGCCAAAAATCAGGAATGGTGTGCCCGATTTCTTGTAGTAGTTTTCGCAAAACGGGCAGAGATAAGCCGATTACTCCATGATGGCAACCTTCTACTTTTTCAATGAAAGGACCACCAAGGCCGTCAATAGTGAAAGATCCTGCTACGTGTAGGGGTTCTTCGGTAGCAATGTAGGCATCTATTTCCGCATCGGTCATTTCTCCTATATATACTTTGGTTTTTGATACTGCTTGGGCTGGAATGCCTGTTTCTAAATCGATTACGCAGTGTCCAGTGTATAGTTCTCCCCAATTTCCGCGCATTTTTTGCAGACGGGCTCTAGCAGTGGCAGCGTTATGTGGTTTCCCGGTGATTTCTCCATGCATATAGAGCATAGAGTCGCAGCCTAACACCACCGTGTTTTCTTTTGTTTGCCGCCATTTTTTAGCTACGTCTTGCGCTTTGGCAGTGGCTAGTAGTTGCACTTGGGCGTCTACGGATAGCTCCTTGCCTTTAGCTTGGGCGTTTTGCTGAGCATGAGATAGCAAAGTTGCTTCGTCTACTTCAGATACTGCGATAACTGGTTGAATACCAGCGTTTTGCAGTATTAGACGGCGAGCGGGAGAAGCAGAGGCCAAAACTAGGGTTTTTAGGCTCACGCAATGACCTTTCGTAATACATCTAGGCTTACTGAACCGATACTGAGAATATCGGTGTGCCATTGTTTGAGGTCAAAGTTAGCTCCTGCTTTTTGGCTTGCTTCTTGCCGGAGTTGGTTGAAGATGCGGTGTCCAATTTTGTAGCTAGGGGCTTGTCCCGCCCAGCCTAGATAGCGGTTTAGCTCGAAGCTGAGGAAGGAGTGATCCATCGCTACATTATCGGTGAGGAAAGCCCAAGCTACGTCTCGATTCCAGATTGGACTAATGTGCTGGTATTTAGCTGGGGCTGGAAGTTGGCAGTGTACGCCAATATCTAGCATGACTCGGGCGGTGCGTAAACGTTCTCCGTCTAACACGCCCATTCGATCTCCAAGGTCTTCCATGAAACCTAGTTCCACCATTAGACCTTCTGCATATAGTGCCCAGCCTTCACCATACCCGGAAGTCCAGCAGGCATGACGACGCCAATTATTGAGGGAATCTTGTAAGTAGGTGGTGTAACCGATTTGGAGATGGTGTCCTGGCACGCCTTCATGGTAGACAGTGGTTTTTTCTTGCCATGTGGTGAAAGTTTCTGTGCCGTGCGGTACTGCCCACCACATTCTTCCGCCGCGGGAGAAGTCGTCGGTAGGTCCCGTATAATAGATTGCTCCGCTACCGGAGGGTGCAATCATACATTCTAGTTTGCGTAGTGGCTCTGGAATATCAAAGTGGGTGCCGCTTAAGGCTTCGATAGCAGCGTCTGAGGTTTCTTGCATCCATTGTTGGAGAGCAGCTGAACCGTGTATTTGACGGGCTGGATCGTGGTTTAAACGTTCCATTGCTTCATTTACAGATACGCCTTGTCCATATAGGGCATGGGCGATTTTTTCTTGTTCGCTAATAATGCGTGCTAGTTCTGCTTCTGCCCAAGCATAGTATTCTGCGAAGTCAATTTTTGCTCCCACGAATTGATAGCTGTGCAGGGCATAGCGCTGTTCACCGAAGGCTTCACTTGCTACGCCGTGTGGAGCGATTTTTTCTGCTAGGAATTTAGCTAGTTCCATGTAGGCTGCTTTGGCTTGGGCGGTGCTTTCGGTGATGGCTGATTGTAGTTCGGGATATGCCTGCGCGCAGGTATCTGCTAAGTAGTTAAATGCTGATTTTTCTGAGGCGATATGCTTAGCTTCATCGATGGCAAGTTCTATTTGTTTAGCCGCAAGTGGCACGTTGCTCTGGGCGCGTTTTAGTAGGGTTTCTTGCCAGCCTTGTAGAGCTTGGGGAACGTTTTTGATTCGCGCAATAATGGTTTGCCAGTCAGTAGCGGTATCTTGTTTCATGTTGTCGAAGATGCCGACAATTCCTTGTAACGGAGTGTTAATATTATTGATCGCGCCACTTTCGCCTTGGTCGATAAGTTCTAATTCTAAACCTAGACTGTAGCGCATACTATCTGCTGTTATTTGGTCAGTCTTATCTAGTACAGGTAAAGTGTCTAAGGTTTTTAGGGTGCGGCGTAGGAGGTCAGCTTGAGTAGCTTCTCCGTTGGGGGAGTAGTCGCTAAACTGGGTTTCGCAAGCTCCAGGCATGCCGAGGTAGGTCACCATTTCTGGGGTGATGTCTAATACTTCTTGTAGATAGCTGTTGGCTAATTTATCAATAGGGGTTAATTCGCGTTTTGTCATGCTTAAAGCCTATCATTTATTACTTTTTACTTATAGAAAGTTCTATATTTGGGAAGCGAAAACGGGTAGATTTGATTGCGGTTAAGGCTTTACCGGAGCAAAAAAATATACTAGACTTAATTTTGTGATGTCTGCCATAAGCGATAATAGTTTAGGGACTCCCAAGTCGCCCACTACTGTGGAAAAACACGTAGCGCGTCTGTTGGGTGGCACTGCTATATATTCTTTGGCAGAAGTGGCTGTGGAGGTAGGAATTGCTCCAGAAGTAGTTAATCGTTTTTGGCGAGCTATGGGGTTTCCGGTAATCAATAACCCAGATGAGAAAATCTTTACTCAATACGATGTAGATGTTTTACGTGAGCATGTGCGCATGATTGAGATGGGTTTAGCTGATCAAGACACCTTAAACTCTTTAATTCGCGCCCAATCTCATCTGTCTGATCGTATGGTGCTTTGGCAACATGAAGCATTGGTAGCAGAATTTGAGGGCCGTTTTGAGATTGGCGAAGTAGATGCGCGGCATATGTTGCTTGAGCGTATTGAAGAGTATGAAGATTTCCTTGTTTATCAAATGAAGTATGCTTGGCGCCGGCATATGGCAGCTTTGTTGCGTAGATCAGAGACAGAACTGGCAACTAATATGGGGCATGTAGAAGGAAAAATGCCTTTGCAGCGCGCTTTAGGATTTGTGGATTTAGTGTCTTTCACTCATCGTTCCGGTGAGCTTTCTCCACATGCTTTAGTGGATTTTATCCAAACTTTTGAGTTTACTTGCCGTGATGTAATTTCTACGCACGGAGCGCGAGTAGTGAAAATGGTAGGTGATGCCGTCCTTTATATTGCTGATACTTTAGAAATTGGAATTACGGTAGTAAACGGTATTGTGGAAGCCTTACGGGCTAATCCGTATATGCCAGATGTGCGTGCAAGTTTGGTCTGGGGTGGAGTGGTATCTCGTTTTGGGGACGTTTTTGGGCCTACCGTGAATTTAGCTTCTCGTTTGTGTAGCGTAGCTCCGGTAAACGGAATCCTAGTAGACCATGAAACGGCACATGAGCTACAGGTCTTAGATGCAAAACGCTATTTGGTCAGTGACTATGAGATTCCTGAGCTACAAGGTATTGGTAAAATTCCGGCATCGCTAGTAAAAGTAGTGTCATAAACTTTAGTAGATACGGTATAAATACCGTAAATTAGGCACATATTCTAAGTAGTAAAGTTTTGTGTAATATATGCAGTTTTATTGCAGGTTATGTGCGTGCAACCAGTTTGTGCAGAATTTTAGCTAGATTATTCTCATGTTGAAACTATCTTGAAACAAACCTTACTGATGTTGCTAATATATAAAGTAGTATTCTAGCTTTGCCGATACTGAGGTAGGGTCAGATTTATTTCAGCTTAAAGCAACGAAATCGAAAGCGAGTTACCTAGTAATGACGAAAGTGCTTTTAGTAGAAGATGATGCCGCGATTTCTGGCCCATTAGTGCGTGCTTTAAGTAGAGAAGGCTACCATGTAGTGCCAGTAGATACAGGCGAGGTAGCTCTAGCAGAAATGGCTAATCCTTTAGACTTAGTAATTTTGGATTTAGGCTTACCAGACATGGATGGATTAGATGTGGCGCGAGCTGCACGGCAACGCGGTTATGAATTTCCTATCCTGATTCTCACTGCTCGTGCAGAAGAAGTAGACCTAGTAGTAGGTTTAGATGCGGGAGCAGATGATTATGTGACTAAACCATTCCGTCTAGCAGAACTCCTAGCGCGCGTACGCGCTCTATTGCGCCGTGCAGTAGTAGGAGGGCCAGCGGTAGTAGAACTTACCGCACAAGATATTAAAGTAGATCTAGATGCTCATCGCGCATATGCAGGTAGTAAAGAACTGCAACTCACTGGGAAAGAATTTGATTTACTGGTGGAGTTGATTCGGCACGCTGGATCAGTGGTATCGCGCGAAGATTTAATGCGTAAAGTATGGGGAGATGATACGGAAACTCCTACTAAGAAACTAGATATGCACATATCTTGGTTACGGCGAAAGCTGGGGGATGACGTACATCGTCCGCACTATGTGTCTACCGTGCGAGGTATGGGCTTCCGGTTTGAAGTATAAGGCAAATGCCAAGCAGTAATTTTAGCCGTTTATAAGGAGTCTATAGATGCGTCGGCGAGCAATTCAAATGACTTCCCTGGCTGTGGCAGTAGCCGTGCTGTTTCTGGGTATCCCAGCAATTATTTTTGGCGTTAATAGTGCTTGGCATGAATTTGAGCAAACTTTTGCTTTACGGGCGCGCTCTATTGCGCGAGTAATTGAACGGCGTGAAATTGAGGGTATCCCAATCCAAAGTTCCACCCTAGCGGGTCATGCTTGGTATAACGATCGTATTTCTTTACAAATTATTTATACAGATGCTGAAGGTAACGGTATTCAAGTAGGAGCTCCACCACCGCAAGCCGAAAAAACTTTCTCCACGATTTTGAGTACTAAGAAGGGGTCCACGGTAGAGGTTAGCATGGATCGCCGTCCGCTTACCTACCGTATAGTACGGCTAGTGCTAGTTATGGCAGGGTTAATTTTGTTGGCTTTCGGAGTGGGAGTGCTGGTAGCGTTACGGCAATCTCGCCGTCTTTCTGCTCCACTGATTTATCTAGCTGCTTCCGCCGAACAGGTAGGGGCAGGGCAAGTGCGTCCTCAAATCAAACCTTCTGGAATTGAAGAAATTGATTTGGTAACTCAAGAATTAGAGCGTACTGCGGATCGTATCGCGGCTCGTATTGCAGCAGAACGGCAATTTGCGGCGGCTGCGGCTCACCAGTTACGCACTCCTTTAACGGCTCTAAGTATGCGTATCGAAGAAATTCAATACTTGACTCAAGATCCAGAGATTAGTGAAGAAGTTGAAAAAGCCTTAGAGCAAATTGAGCGACTCGGTGGAGTTATTAACGAACTGATGAATAATAAGGTCACTTCACGTACTGGGCATACTGAAGTAGTATCGGTAGACGATATTTTTCATCAGCAGCAAGATGAATGGCGTAGACTATTCCAAAAAGAAGACCGCAAGTTACTTTTTTCTATCCAAACTGATTCGGTAATGATTGCTACCCCTGGCTCTATTTCTCAAATTGTTGCTACCTTAATAGAAAATTCTCTCAAGTATGGTGCAGGCACTACTTATGTAAGCGCAGAAAAACAAGCCAGTATGGTGGTAATTCGAGTGCGTGACGAAGGGGCAGGTGTAAGTAGCGAAATCGCTCCTTTGATTTTTGAGCGTGGTATTTCCACAGGAGGATCTACTGGCATTGGTTTGTCGGTAGCTAAAGAATTAGCTGAGGTAAATGGGGGACGACTGGAATTAACTAAACAAATTCCAGCAGAATTCAGCCTAACTATGAAAGCTATGCCAGCCTCTTTAGCTCCACATTTATTAGTACCGCAAGGTGCTAGCTATACGGTAGGAGCGCGTCGTCGTCGCCGTTAAAAGAGCTGGAAATTTTTAGTGGCTGGTCTAAGCCAGCCACTAAAACGACTTGTTTTGTAGGGTTTTAGCCCAAATGTGTTTAATGTTGTGTCAAAGAATCATAATTAGCTGGGTTTAGTGTGCCAGTCTTTAGCTCTTCCCAGAAAGTAGCCACATTATCGGCTAATAGCACGGTAGATCCAAGCCCTTCAATATAGTGGTTTAAAGATGCGATAGGGGGCGTACCGCTAATACCGCCTTCTTGTAAAGCATTGCGTAGATACCAACCAGCCCAAGCCACGTCTTTTAAGCCGTCATTAGTGTCTACAGTTACGGTTTGGCTACCTGCGATTACTAATTCTTTTTGCTTACTAGGGCTAAAGAGCACATCACGGTTGAATGCTTTTTGTAGAATCGCCGAAATTACTTGCCGTTGGCGCTCGCCTCTGCCCACATCTCCTAGGGCGTCAGCATAACGCATTCGCGCAAAACTTAAAGCAGTATTGCCGTCTGCCATGTGGCATCCTGCTGTCCAATTCATATTGGAGTAAGGATCGTTCACATCGCTGTCGTAGCAAAGCTCCACTCCACCTACGGCGTCAGTTAAAGACACTAAACCATACATGCCGATTTGCACATAGTGATCTATCTTTATGCCGGTAAGTTGTTCTACAGTTTCCACTAATAAAGGCGCACCGCCTATGGAAAAAGCGGCATTAATTTTATTAGTGCCATTGCCTGGAATTTCCACCACAGTGTCACGCGGAATGGAAAGTAAAACGGGAGGTTTACCAGAAACTTTATGTAAAAGCATTACTGTGTCAGAGCGCTCGCCAATATCTCCTTCTGGAGAGGAAGCATCTCGTTTATCGCTACCTACAATTAAATAAGTAGTACCCTCAGTGTCAGGGGCGGCAGAGAGGGCAGGTACTGTACTTAAATGTGAGCTGCCTAATCTGTAAAGGTGTATGCCCCAAATACTTATACCGAGAATGATGCTTAAAAGCAGGGCAAGTATAATTTTAAGCGCCCGCTTTAAATGTTGTAGAGGTGTTTTAGGTGGTTTGATACGTGACAAAGCCGCTTTAATATCTGCTTGTCGCTGTGTGTCGGGCGAGAAGGGTTTGTTAGGTACTGGAGTGTTAGTGCCAGCAGTAGCAATGTTTCTACTGCTCCTCCCAGCATCTTCACTAGAGCGTCTTGTCTGTGGCAAGAAACTAGGTGGACTAGCATGAGTAGAAGCAGTGCTATTATTGCTGCTACTTGCAGAGGAGTTAATGGGCACTGAGGTGGCAGATCTAATTGTTGGTCTAGTAGTTGCTCTAGCAGTTGCGGGTCTGATTACGGGAGGTACCGCTTGCTTAGAAGTGTCTAAGTTAGAGTCCTTGCTACCAGAGGTAGGGGCGGGTGGAGTACCCACTATTTTCGCGCCCGTTGCTGTTGGTCTAACTACCGGACGTTGTGGACGAAACGAAGGTGGAGTAGTCGCAGAGTTTTGTTCCTTGTTATCCATTATTGCTGGTAGTACCTTCAGTGGTAGGGGTAGTTGTAGTTTCAGTGGTGGCGTTTGGATCGTAAGTCACTGAATCTTCACGCGGTGGCATGAGTGCTTCAGGTGGGATTGGCGTGTCCGTGCGCAGTGCCTCCCATACCATTGGAGCGGTACTGTTGGGGCGTACTCGTGCCCCTTCATAGTAGTGCGGCATAGTTACGAAGTTGATGTTACTGGTGTCCAGATTGCGTAAAGAGTAGAGGAAACCAGTTAGCCAAGTAAAACTAGTTAAATCTTGGGAGCTGTGGATATTGGAAGTAATATCGGTTAAGAGTTGATAATATTTAGGCAGGTCAGAGAACATATTCATGGCAAAGATCTTTTCTGCTACCTTGTGCATGAGTTCTTGTTGTCTGCCAATACGGGAAATATCTGAGCCGTCCCCTACTCCGCCACGTGCACGAGCAAAAGCTAGAGCTTGGTGTCCGTCTAATAAATGACAACCAGCGTCTACTGAGAGATTAGCGTCAGCGTCGTAGAGTGGCTGAGTAAAGCACATTTCTACGCCACCTAAGTAGTAGATGATGTTGTGGAAAGCAGTGAAATCAACTACCAGATAGCCGTCGATAGTGATGCCAGTGAGCTGTTCAACGGTTTGGAGTGTGCAGGTAGCACCAGCGTTTATATCTCCGGTAGAGCCTCCAATAGAGAAAGCGGAGTTAAACATTGCATCGTATTGTTCCCAAGTTAGTTCGCCACTGGGGAGCATACAAGAAGGGATATTTACCAGAGTGTCGCGAGGGATAGATACGATGTCGATACGGGTACGATCGGCAGAAACATGAGCCAACATGGTGGTGTCGGCACGCATACCAAATTCGTCTACATTACCGTTTGCGTCCACGCGCGCATCTGAGCCAAGTAGTAAAATGTTGAGCGGCTGCCCAGCTTTTTGGTCCAAGGGAATTACTGGTTCAGGGCGTTTAGCGACAATATATTTAGTGTAATCGTATTGTTTTACATTGGCTTGTAAACGCAAGATCATAGTGCCGCCTGCTGTTCCAATAAACAGTACGGAGGAAAGAAGAATTAAAGCAATAACGCGCAAAATACGTTTTCCGCGTCGCACGGGGCGACGGTGCAAACTATTTGGTTTATTATTCTTTTGCTTGCTCAATTTAGCTCACTTAAACTCTGATAACGCAAATATCTTGCGCGGATATTTCATAAATAGTCATCACCATTTTAACTAAAGTTGAAGTTAAAATGTTAAGTCGAGTTTTGGTGAGTCCATATTCTTGCAGATTTTATTATAATTTGGGGGATAATAACTTTCCGTGAATGGATGACTTTATGCTATACAGTAGACTTTTCGTACGAACCGTAGCTTTGATTGCTTGGGATTTTGCGGCTTGGATTATGGCAGCCGTGTTTGTCTTAGGTATTCGTTATTCATGGCTACTAAGCGAAGAAAACTGGAATACAATTTTTGTGTTTATGACTATCGCAATGGGTGTGTATTATCTCATTGGTTGTAGTACTAAACTGTTGGTAGGTAAGTACCGCATTGGTTCTTTTGAGGAATCATACTGGTTGTTTGGTACTGTAATGGTTTCGGTATTTACTGCTTATTTGGCGCAGTATGCATTGCCTCAGTTCTCTCCAGCACCTTTCGTTTTCCAAGTAGTGATGCCTTTTATCACAGTGATTGGAGTGCTGGTAGGGCGAGGTGCTTTCCGTGGCTTGAAAGTATTTTTCCGCAAGCATGAAGTAGAAACCAAACGCACTTTGCTGGTGGGTGCCGGTACTTTGGCTTACCAGTTAATTCGTTTGATTGAGGATGATGTACGTGCGCCTTATGAGATTATCGGCATGGTAGATGATTCTCCTAATAAACGTAATTTGCGTTTGGGTAGAGTGCGCGTGTTAGGAAAGCTGGAGGATATTTCCGCCATTATTCGTGCACAAAAGGTTGAGCAAGTAATAGTGGCTATCGCTGAAGCTGATTCGGCTCTTTTAACGCGCATCTCAGATTTGGTGGGTAATTCTTTAGGTACTGAGATTTTAGTAATTCCACCAGTTTCTGCGATGGGCGGTAAATATGGGGATCTTTCCACGGTACGCAAAATTAGTATTACAGATGTGTTAGGGCGCCGACAGGTAAAAACGGATCTTACCCAGATCGCTAGTTATATTAATGGTAAGCGAGTATTGGTTACGGGTGCAGGTGGTTCTATCGGTTCGGAGATTTGCCGGCAGGTAAAGAATCTAGGGCCAGAACGCTTGATTATGTTGGATCGTGATGAGTCGGCGTTGCATGGTATTTCTTTGGATTTGTACAATACGGGCTTATTAAATACTCCTGATTTTGTGTTGTGTGATATTCGAGATGCTGGAGATTTGCGCAAGATTTTTGAAACTCACCAGCCAGAAGTTATTTTCCATACGGCTGCTTTAAAGCATTTGCCTATGTTGCAGCAGTATCCAGAAGAAGGTTGGAAAACTAACGTATTAGGTACGTTGAATTTATTGCGTTTAGCTACTGAGTTTAAGGTGGAAGCTTTTGTAAATATCTCCACTGATAAGGCAGCTAATCCTACTACAGTTTTGGGTAAGACTAAGCGGTTAGCAGAGCGTTTGACGGCTTATTTTGCGCAAGAGTTTCCTGGTAAGTTTTTATCAGTGCGTTTTGGCAACGTGTTGGGTTCGCGTGGTTCTATGTTGTGGACTTTCCAGAAGCAGATTGAGGACGGCGGCCCTATTACAGTAACTCACCCAGATGTTGAGCGCTATTTTATGACTATTCCGGAGGCTTGTGCGCTAGTGATTCAAGCTGGTGCTATCGGGCGTGATGGGGAAGTATTAGTGTTAGACATGGGCGAACCAGTTAAGATTTTAGAGGTAGCGAAAAAGATGATCGCTATGCAAAATCGTCCTATTGATATTGTATTTACTGGTTTGCGTCCCGGAGAGAAGTTGAGTGAAATTTTGGTGACGGAAGGGGAGGAAGCAGATCGTCCTTTCCATCCGCTTATTTCTCACTCTACGGTAGAGCCATTAGACCCACAGGATTTGTCGCAGTTGCATGAGCAAACTTGTGAAAGTGAGATTGATGCTTATCTAAATCGCTAGTTTCAGCAAAAAAGTAAGGCGGGGTTTTCTACCCCGCCTTACTTTTTTAGATTAAGCGTCCTGAACTATCGAACCTGTAACGAGTACCGTTAATGGTGTGCGTGCCAGTTAGCATCGCTCCGCTGCTGTTTAGATAATAGTAAGCGTTGCCTTCTTTTAGCCAGCCAGTGTGCATTTTTCCGGTAGGTTGGAAGTAATACCAAGTGTTACCTAGTTTTTGCCAGCCGGTGAGTGGTTCTCCTTTAGGATTTGGATAGTACCAGCTACCTGCGTGCTGTATCCATTCACCTTTTACTAGTGCTCCGGAAGTGTTGAAAATATAGGATTTACCGTTGATGGTTTGTAAGCCAGTTGCCATTGCACCACTATTGGTTAGATAGTAACTATGCTTAGCTTCGTGCAACCAGCCTGTATGCATCTGAGAATTAGGGTTAAAGTAATACCAACTACCGTCTATTTTTTGCCAACCGGTAACGAGCACGCCCGCATCATTGGCGCGATACCATGTGTTGTTTACTGCTAACCACAAGTTACGGTTGATAACACCAGCTTTACTAAAGCTGTAGCGCACTCCGTCAATTACCTGAGTACCAGTAAGGGCATAATAATTGGTGCGATGGAAGAAGTAACGGGAATTGGCGATAGTTTGCCAACCCTTAACTAATTCTCCGCTACTGTTAGCCCAGTATTTTTGGTTATTGGTGGTAATCCAGCCGGTTTGGAGAATACCGTCTGTGCCTAGGTAGTAGCGTTTAGCGTTGTCGGTAACAAAACCGGTACGCATAGCGCCGGTGCTGGTAAATAGATACCATTTTTGATTAATCTTTTGCCAACCAGTAAGTAGGTCGCCTTTGCTGCTTGCAAAGTACTTTTGGGAGTTGTGGGTAATCCAGCCAGTTTGCATAACTCCTTCAGAGTTTAGGTAGTAGTATTTACCGTTATCTTTTATGATACCGGTTTGCATAACTGCTTCTGAGTTGAAGAAATACCATTTGTTTACAAATCCGCGCCAGCCGGTAGCTAATTTGCCGTTAAGGTCAGCATAGTAGCGAAGTTTATTGTGGGTAATCCAGCCTGTTTGCATAGCTCCTTGGCTGTCGAATATATATTTGGCATTGCTGATGGTCTGAAGACCAGTAAGCATTTCCCCTTCAGAGTTAAGGTAGTATTTTTTACCGTTTGAGTCTACCCAGCCGGTAGCCATACGGCCATATTCATCAATGTAATACCACTTATTTTTATCGTACAACCAGCCTGGTTTAGGTTGCAGATTGGCATCTAGGTAGAAGTAGTAGCCCTTGCCGTCATGCCACTGCCCCCAATTCCAGCCAGCGGTAGGGTTAGCGATTTTTGGCCAGCCAGTTGGAGTGTTTGAGGTGTTAGGTACTTGTCCTGATTTGTAAGTGGCGATTTTGGTTTTTACATTTTTTCTGATTTCGCTTAGCCTGTCGTAGATGTGTCCAGGGCAGGCAGTAGCAGAAACGTCTTTGTGTCCAGCAATAGTAGAGATGGTTTCTTTTCCAGTGCTCCAAGTGCTGTAAGGGTCAAGGTTAGCTAAGGCAAAACGCCATGCTATTACGTCTTCGATAGCGCGGATAGAAGCGTCAGTAGGCTTTACTCCGTTAGTGTAGTTACCTAAGACGGACACGCCTACACTGTAGGGATTAGCGTGAAGAGCGTGTGCTCCGCGGGTCATCACGGAAGCAGCGGCAGTGTAGGAGCCGGCGCGCCCTTCATAGATAGTGCCGTATTTATCTATTAGGAAGTTGTAGCCAATATCCCCCCAATCTAGGGTGTTGGCGTGATATTGGAAGATGGCGCGCACGATTTCGGGGGCAGTTTCTTTAGAGTAGTTGTTTATGCCCGCGGTGTGATGCAGGATTGCGCCTTTTAATTTGTCGTAGCTTGGTTTCCAAGAAGCGCTAGGGGCATTCCATTGGGAACGGGTGATAATCTTAGGAGCTTTAATAGTATTGCTGGTAGCAAAAAGTGTGTTCAGTTGGGTGAATACTTTATTGCTAAAGGTTTTGGGATTGGTAAATAAGTCGTTAAGTGGGTTTGTGGTAGGTAAGGTAGCATTTTCTAAAATGAGTTCTACTTCTGGGTTTAAGGCCTCAGGGTTACTTACTGTTTCTAGTTCAGTGTCTTGAGTAGGAGCTACTTTGCTTTCGGTGCCGGTGGTGGGAGCAGTTTGAGTAGCTCCTGACGCGCCGGTCATTAATGCGATGTTGAATTGGTGTGGTTTGGCGTCAAAAATGGTGCGAATCTGAATACCGCTAGCATCTGCAGCTATGAAGGCTTCAGTTCCAGAAGGGATATTAGGGTCTTCGCTGTTTTCGATTTCTAGGGTCTGCCATTGGCTCCAAGTATCGTTTTGTAGTACACGAACATCGGCGCGCAACATATTGTTTCCTTGCCAAGTAACACCGGCTACGTTAAATTCACTGGTGCTTAGAGGCTCGCTGATGAAAGTGTATTGCTCTTCCGTAGGGTAGAAGTCAATGTGGGTGTTATGGGTAGCCAGAGTGCCGGTGAAAATACTGCTACTAGTATTTTCCGTGCTAGAAGCAGGTATTTCTTCTAGAACTTCGGGGGCAATATTTTCTGTATTTAATACATCTAATAGTAAAGTTCCGGCTTCGCTATTAGGTAGGTTAGTGGTTTTGATGGAAGGTACTGAAATGTTTTGCTGTGCTTGTAGAGCAGGGAAAGTGTGGAAAATACTGCTAATACTTAAAGCTAATGCGGGAAAAATAGCAAATATCTGTTTCATTTCAGATCCTATAAAAACGCTTTTTGGGTAGGGGACACAGATTACAACATTCTCATGATACAAAAGTTATTAATGTTTGTAAAGTGAAAGTTTTGACATAACTTATATTGGGGAGGGGAGATTGATAGGGGGGGGGACTAGGGCGGAAAACGGAAAATACTTAAAGAGAAGCAAGGAGGTAGAAAATGCGGTGCAAGTCAGTGGCTAGGTGAGAATATAAGTGCTGGCAGGAAAAAGAGTAGACTGGAAAGTAGAGTAGAAGTTTCTCCAAAGCAGGAGAAATAAATAAAATATCACTGGTAGTAAAAGTAACACCTAGCGATGTGCAACTTTTGTGACTATTTCAAGTAGAAGTTTTAGCTAATTAATTTTGGTAAAGAGCCAGACTGCGCTTTAGGTAAGTAACGGCGTATCTAAAGTAAATTGCGGGCCAATTACCTAAATCGGTATTACTGTTGTGAGATTTCACTAGACACCACATAAACCAGCACCAACCTGCACAGGCGATATTACTAAAGAGCAACCGTATTTCATTTTCAGTAGCAGGACGTTCCAGATATAAATCAAGCATTTGCCGTATTTGGGCTTCTGATAGTTCGTTGCATACTGCAAAAGTCGCCAAATCGTTAGTGTAACTACCTAATCCGGCATATTCCCAATCAATTACATAGTAGGTGTCGTTTGTATCCTTTAAGATATTTAATTTGAAATAATCGTTGTGGCATAAAACGATACGGTTTTCTTCTTGTTGCATTAAAGAATATAGTTTATTAAATTTTGCGTTTAATTCTTGATATTCTGTTTCTACTAAATTGGGAGTTCCAGTAGCTACTAGCATGAGGTAGTCTTGAGCTGTACGATAAAAATCAAAATGCGCATCACTGGTAAAATTAGCGGTATGTAAAGTGCGCAGTAGTTCCATGGCTTTTGCCAGCTCTGTTGGATTATGCGGATCTAAATGCTGGGCATTGTTAATAAAATGAGAAATTTTCCAGCCCGACTCTGGATCTTGATAAATAAAGGTACTATCTAAACCTAAATGAGAGACAATCTGCTGAATTTGAGCTTCATTGCGTCGATTTACTAGCTGTTCGGTGTTTTTACCTGGAATCCGGTACACATAACTTTTATCCTTTACGTCAAAACGGAAAGAATTATTAGTTAAACCGTCATTAAGAATTTCGATATTAGTAATATCTAACTTGGAACACTGCAATACTTGAGTGATATTGTCGAAAATGTGCAAAGAAAGATTTTCTAAGAAGTAGCGGTCAAACTTTGCTAAGTCACTAATCGCATCAAACTCGTGAATAATTCCCGCTGGAAAACGCTTAATGCGCATCGGTAGTTGAGTTATGTGCTCAATATAAATAGCTTCCCATAGTTTATCGGCTGTAGTGCTCTTGGTGTAAATTCGTTGCAAAATTTGTCGGAAAGTATCAGCAAAATTTTGTGACCAATAAGTATGCCCGAGCATAGTCCAAGCATCTTTTCCCCCTACTGTCACTTGGGTAATTAGCTCAGAATCAGGTGCAAAATCAATACACCATTCTTCGGTTTCTCCGTGCATATATACGGCACTGTAGTAGGAGTCGTACTCGTAGGCGTTAAATGGGTTTTCCGTAAAATAATTATCGGAGGAACATATGTAAGAGTTGCCCAAATAGTTTTGCGCTACAAAGATAGAAGAATTATTATTGCGCTCTTTATAATATGGGTTTGCAATTACCTTTACCCCATATTTTGCTTCTAGGTATAAGAATTTTTCTAGTTTATATCCGCCTACTACGATAATTTCTGGAATTCCTACGGCTTGTAATTGTTGTATTTGCCGTTCAATTAACCGCTCCCCGCGTACTTTCAGTAAGCCTTTAGGGATTTCCCAAGAAATAGGTGCAAAGCGGGAGGAGAAACCAGCTGCCATAATAACGGCGTTGCGCACCTTGTAAGGGGCTAAAGCGGTTAAACCAGCTTCGGTGAGTTCTAGTTCTGCGTTAAGTAAGCCTTGTTCGGTGAGCTTGGTCAAGAGGAGAGAAACAGTTTCTATCTCACCATAAAGAGCTGCGCTTAAGTCAGCCAAAGTAGTAAAAGACTGGGTGCGAAGAGTATTGAGCACCTGAAATTCTAAAGATGTAAGTCTAGATGGGTGTTTGTGACTCATGGCAGTTCTACTATTTTGTGGAGATAGAGAAATTAGACGGAAGGAGTTAAAGCGGAAATGGTATCAGTAATATATACTAATTCGCGCTCGGTGAGTTTAGTATGTAACGGCAAAGAGAGCACTTTCTCATATTGGGCATAGGCATTGGGGTAATTTGCTATTTGGAATCCAAGGCGTTGATAAGCGCTAAGTAATGGTAGTGGCTTGTAGTGTACGTTGGCGGAAATGCCTGCCTCGGCCAGTTTTACAATAAAAGAGTTGCGCTCATCTACTGTCCAGCCGGGACGGTCAAGTAGATAGAGATGACGGCTAGATTCCCAATTTGAGCCAGTATGGCTTAAAGAGCCATATCCAAGAGGGAGTAGAGCGTTATCGTAATGTGCTACCGAGTTTTTTCGGTGTGCTAGCATTTGGGGATATCTTTTTAGCTGGGATAAGCCCAAAGCTGCCGTAATATCAGGCATATTCATTTTGTAGCCTAAAAATTCAATATCGTATTCCCAAGATCCTGCTTTAGATTTTTCTAAAGCAGATTTGGATTGGCCGTGCAAAGTGAGCATACGAGTGGTGCGTAAAATTTCGTCGCTGGCTAATGGTAAGCCAGTGCGCCAAGTTAAAGCGCCACCCTCAGCAGTGGTGAGATTTTTTACGGCATGAAAACTGAATGCAGTAAAGTCAGCGATATTTCCGGTAGGTACTCCTTGTAGTTGTGCTCCTAAGGAATGAGCACCATCGCTAATATAAGCGATACGACCTATTTGTTCTTGCACTGGGTTATTAGGGCGGAATTGTGCCTTGTTATTTTCTAGATACGCAAGTAATTCAGTAGCGTCATAAGGGACACCTGCTAAGTCTACTGTGATGATTGCTTTGGTGCGTTCAGTAATGGCGTTAGCAAATTCTTGCACGGTGGGGAAGTAACTGCCCGGAGCAACGTCTACCATCACGATTTGTGCGCCCACGTGGGCGATAACTGCTGCAGAAGCAGTGTAGGTGTAGGCAGGGACGATCACTTCATCGCCTGGCCCTATTCCTAAGAAACGTAAAGCAGTTTCTAGCGCGGCGGTAGCTGAGTTTACTAAAAGAGTGTCTTGGCTTTGGCAATACTCAGTGAGAGCATGGCGAAATTCTTCTCCAGTAGGCCCAGAGGTAATCCAACCTGACTGTAGTGCTGCTACTACAGCGTCTATATCACTTTGCGTAATATCGGGGGGTGAGAAAGGAATTTGCATTACTGCTCCAATTAAATATTTAGTATTACTACAGGTAATTCTAGCTAAGAATTCCGGTAACGGAGTTAGCATATACTAGTTGCCGTTAAAATTGGAATTATTCTAGTTACAGCGATAGTTGTTTTTGGATAATTTCACTTACTACTTGCGCGGAGTTTCCAGGCTCAATTACTCCCAATGGCGTTAAAAACTTTTCCAGCTCTTGGAAGTACTCATCGGCAGAAAATTCTAAGATATTAGCTACTAATTGTGCAGAAGAATCAGCAAATGGGAAAGGTAAATCTTGCAAACGCCAATTTAGCGGACGAGTTTCCTGATATTGATGCACATCTTTAGCAAACGTTAATACTTGCTTATTAAGAATAGCGGCATCGAATAGCAAACTAGAATAGTCGGAAACAATAAAATCTGCTGCGCAAATAATTTCATATAAATCTGGATACTTGGTGGCATCACTTACTGGCAATGTGGGGTCAATTGCCAGACCTGCACTGCTCATATTAGGGTGTAAACGCAGTAAAATACGCCATTTGCCTCCAAAGCGTTGGGTGAGAGCAGCCAACACTTTAGCATAGTCAAACTCATACACGCTTAAATCTCCACTATTACGGAAAGTAGGAGCATAAAGGAAAATTCTTTCTTCTGGTTGAGCAAGATTAGCTTTAATGTCCTGAATTTCTGCTTCAGTAATAGTTAAAAAGCGATCCAGACGGGGACTACCGCACTCGAGAATTTCTCCGTCATACCAGTAATCATTACGGATAGTGTTAGAAAACCAAGTGCTGGCAGAGGTGATTAAATCAGTGTAGCGAGAGTCGCGTTGTGCTTTGCGGATATACAATGGGGAAAGATCTTCTTGGGCTGCAGCTTCAATTCGTTTTAAGCCTAGATTGCCATGCCAAAGCTGTAGATAATACTGCCCTTTGCGTTTACGGGTATAACTAGGTTTACGGCCATTATCTACCCAAACTTTGGCGGTAGCCATTTCGTAGAAATAACGTAAAGAATCAGGCTTCACACACTTCGCGTTGGGTATATTAAGAGGCTCGTTTAATACCCAAACGATTTCTACTCCTGGTACTTGGGCCAACTTTTCCGATACAGCTTTAGGATTGTCGTTGTAATACTTGCCAAAATAGCTTACGAATATCACTTTGCGAGGATTTATAGGGAAAATCCGCATCATATAGCCAAGTAAAGTAAAAAATAAGACAATGCCTGAGTAGAGAAAATCTTTAATCTTAGTCCACACTGTTTACTCCATGAGGTGATCTGCAACCAGATTAGAGCTTATAAGCATCTGGACGTGCAACTTGGGTGACGAGATATTGCGCAATATGGTAATCCATATTGGTGGTTAGTTTAATATTTTCAGGAATGCCAAGTAAAAGTTTCACTGGATATCCTGCCCTGGCTACTACGCTACAAGCATCGGTAGTTTTGGCTAATTCTGCTGGAGTGAGCTTAGCGTAGGAGTCTTGCAAAATTTTTAACGTCATACTTTGCGGAGTTTGAGCCTGGAAAATTTCACTGCGCACCGGGGTGCCTGTAATGTATTCGCCGTCGGTAGAAGCAATAATCGTATCGGTAGCTCCCATTACGGTATCGCAAGCGCCGTAGGTCTGGGTGAGTTCAATGTTTTGTTTTACGATCTCGGGAGTTACAAACGGACGAACCGCATCGTGAGTTAAGATAATATGATCTGGATCATTGCCATGATTTTGGCAGATAGCTTGGGCAATATGCAAAATAGTGGCGTGCCGGTCAGCTCCGCCAGCTAGAACTCTTACCCGTTGAGTTATCGCGTGGGTCTTTAGCAAATCTTGCATATAGTCTACCCAATCGGGGTGCACACCAATATAGACGTAATCAATTTCTGGAACTGCCAAAAATTGCGTAATCGTATGTAAAATTACTGGTTTGTCACCCAAAGGTAAGAACTGTTTAGGCATGGTGGCTAGTTTCATGCGTGAACCAGTGCCTCCGGCTAGAATTGCCCCAAATCGCATAGCTTAATCAACTCCGTCTTTTAATAAAGGCTGTTAAATAATTTTACTATTTATTGCTTAGATTGTGGGCTGTTATAGCGTTTCCAGTAGAAGTAGACGGCAATAATGCGGTAAAGCAGTACGATAGATTCGGTGATGAAAGTTAAAATCACGATATTAACGGTGTTTAACCAACCTAAAACAAACAGCCCAGCTAGAGCCACCATATGGAAAACTGAAGCAACCACTACGGAAGTATTAGCTGCTTTTGCGCCCCCAAGTGCAGATAAAGTGGGGAAACCAAGTAAATACTGGGGGAGAGTGATTGCAAAAATAGGCATCATCCAGCGTAAAATTTCACCAGCTGCCGCATATTCACTACCAAATAGAATACTGCAAATTTGGGTAGCAAAATAGGCTACCACTGCTGAGCCTAGCAAAATTGGCGGCATTAGTAGCCATAGTAATTTGCGTAGTAGGCGGAAATCTTTATTGCGAATCATGTAGGGGTACATACTATCGGAGATAGGGCCACACAATTGGCGCATAATGTTGAGTAAGTTAGTGGCAGCAGTAAAAATTCCGGTAGTGACACTAGCGGCTTGATATATTAGCCCTACTACGAAGATGTTGGTGGAGCTATATAAGGAGCTAGCGATGCGGGAAACAAAAAACCACACCGAATTTTTCAGTAGTCTAAAGGTGAACTTTAGGTCGGGGAACACGATGCGATAGTGTAGTTTGCGCGTCATATGGTGATAGGCAAAAAATACGGCAAGTCCACCTCCGATAATGTGTAGCACCGGCACTATCCAATAGTCGGCAGGGGAATGTAAAAATAAGAAGATTCCCCCAGTAAAGAAGGCTTTAATTGCTACGGTACGCACAGTGATACTGCGCATCTGTTCAATTCCGCGATAGAAAAAATCCAGCATAAAACTAGGGATAATACAAGAAATATAGCAGAGGAAGTAAAACCAAAAATCTTGCGATAATGTAGGAGAAAACGGGGTGATTGCAAGGAGAACTACTGCGCCGATTAGGCTTAAAAATAGTTTATTTAAGGTGACGGCACCCACAATTTTTTCGATATGGTTTTTATCTTCACGATTTTCAGCTATTTCTTGGGTGCCTGAAAGCAGGAAACCAAATTCTACAAAGAGAGAAAAATAGCTCATAACGGCAAATGCCCACCCGATTTTGCCATATATTTCTGGGCCTAGCACCCGAGTTTGATAAGGAACGGTAATTAAAGAGAAAAAATATCCTGAAAATACTAGTAAGTAAAGGTAAAAAGTATTAGAAGCTAATGCTTTTTTCTTTCCTTTAGCCGAACTGGAAGTTGAAGTGGTGGCAGGAGAGTCAGTGTCGTTAAGAGCAGTGTTTTCTGGAGTGGTTTGGGAAGTATTCACTTTAATTTTTAATCCTTGGGTGTTTTAATATGCGATGATAAAACGTGCCAAATAGGGAGAGGATTGAATAGTAGATATTTGCTTAAAAGCTATTTTCCGACTACTTCAGCAATAGTTTGGAAAATAATTTTTATATCTCCTATAAAAGAGCGTTCTTGCACGTATTGGGCATAAATCTTGGCTTTGTCTGGCAAAATTACCGACACATAGTATTCTTCTGGATTAGCTTGCTTGCTTAGAATATCTGCTTCGTTGCGATACTTAATGCTGGCAGGATCGGTAATGCCGGGCGGGATAGATACAATAAGGGGATATAGTTCAGTAGGCCACTGAGCTGCATATTCTGGCACTTCGGGACGTGGCCCCACAAAGTTCATCTTGCCTCGTGCTACATCAAATAATTGTGGTAGCTCATCAAGTTTGGTTTTGCGTAGTATTTTTCCTACTCGCGTTATCCGTGCATCGTTATTGGTGGAAATATTCTTTCCCGTATTTAACGTCATGGTGCGAAACTTGTGAATAGTAAAGGTTTTTCCGTGCAGACCTACACGTGTTTGCCGGAAAATAATAGGGCCAGCAGAGTCTAGTTTGATAGCAATGGCTGCCACTAGCATAACAAACGTTAAAGGGATTAACGCGCAGACAGCAATGAAACGATTAAGAGCGTTTGGCATATTATTCCTCTACCGTCAGAAGTGATGAAAATTGGTATTTGTCTTTAACTTGCCGTTAAGTATATGCCAGCAAGCTAAAAAATGCGGGTATTATTTACGCAATTTCAAAGCTAATGCATACAACCTGGCTGTGCTTAGGGGAGCAAAGCTAGCAAGTTTTAATAGTATTTTATCCTGTTTGGGTAAAGGGGAGAATTTTATAGGAGTGATTAGCGATTTTAGACGCTTAGCTAATGCTTTAGCTTCTCGGTCTGCTCGTTTCCAGCTAGGCGTGGTGTGCGCTAAATGGTTGAGAGCTGTTTTAGCTGCTGCTACTAACGCTTGATTAGCTTGCGCGGCAGAAAGCGGGAGTAAGCACTGATAGTGTGCCAAATAAAAATCGACAGCTTCTAAATGTTTAGCAGAGGGAGTATTGGTGATAGAGCGCGGATTGTAGCGATAATAATATAATTCTTGGGGTAGATATACTAGGGCAGGTGCTTGTAACAACACGTCTAAAGCTACCGCTACATCTTCGTGAATTTTTCCTACTGGAAAAGTTAGTTCCCTATAGGTGCTAGTTTCGTATAGTTTTGAGCAAGCCACAGTGAATGGCACTAAAGTATTTTTATTATATAGGGCATCTATAGCCGTCTTTTGTGAATAGAGTAGCGGAGAAGCTGGTGATTTTTCTAGTAAATGCTCCGGATTTTCTGCGTCGTTAAAAGAACGCAGATTGCAAATAGCTAGTGGCGCTCCGGCTTGGCTAAGTGCAGTGTATAGGCATTCTAAATAGTTGGGGGCGATTAAATCATCAGAGTCTATGAAGCAAAAATAGCTTCCTTTTATATGTGCTAATCCAGTATTGCGTGCTCCGGATAGTCCTTGGTTTTCTTGCTCAATAATGCGCAGCCGTGAATCGTTAATGCTTTTAGCTACTGCTAGGCTACCATCGGTAGCCCCGTCAATTACCACGATTACTTCTAAATTAGGATAGGTTTGGCATAAGATGGAATTTAGGCACGCTAGGAGATATTTTTCTACATTATAGACGGGCACAATCACGCTAATTAAAGGAAAAGTAGACATTTTCAGGCTTTCCGCAGTAATTTCCGAGCAATGTTTTCAGCTAGATTAACTAGCTTTACTAAAGTGTAACAACGCTTATGTGCTAGGTAAGCGTACACTCGGTGAGGTTTGCTGGAGTTGGGTAGATAAGGGTTTTGGAACCAATTTGGTTCTTCTGTCGCAAATCGTTCACAGAGCTGGATAAACTCGGCGCGAGAAATTTTTAAGAGCGAAACTTTTTGCATACAAGACACGATTACTTCAATTAAATACACATATTGTACTTCTAATGCTTTTTCTTTAGGCGCTACTCGTTTTACTAATTCTAAAGCGGCAAAAGAGGAGGTGAATGAAGCACAACATGCTTCATTGGTTAAAGAAGTTTCATTGTAAATGTAGTGGTAGAGCGGAATAGGTAGGTAGTAAATTTTTTCTGCCACGCTTAAAGCAGATTTAGTAAAGGCAGTATCTTCATGTCGTTTTAAGTGCCCAAATTGCACAGTATTTTCTAGAATTAATGCGCGGCGATAGCATTTTCCGGCAGTGCCCGAACGGATATGGCACAGTGCATATTTTGCATCAACCATTCCACCAGTGGAAGGTAGAGCAGATGCTGCTCCGGGAATCATCTCATAGATAGTTTCTGCTCCATCTTTTTGGTAAGCCATATCAAAGGCAATTACATCAATATCAGGATGAGTATGGATAACTTGAGATAGTTGTGCTAAAGCCTGGGGGCTTAGAGTGTCGTCCGCATCTAAAAAGCAGATATGGCTACCGCGGGCATGAGCAATACCAAGATTGCGGGCATTACCAGGGCCGGCATTTTCTGCTAACTCTATCACCCGCCAGTTATGGGTTTGAGCCACGACTTTTAGGGCAGCTAACTGTGCAGAGTCAGAGTTATCGTCTACGATTATCACTTCTGAATCTGGCACAGTTTGGGAAAGTAAAGATTGCTCCAGCTGAGGTAAAAACTTAGCTGAATTATAAAAAGGAATAATTATTGAGAGCATTAGGAAAATCCTTAGCTGTACCAGTTTAGATAAGTGTAATTATTCTAAGGCGAGAGATGCCTTATCTGTATCTGGCACACTTTCTGAGATAGAAAGAGGAGCAGTTGGAAGATGTATTAACGTGCCTAAAGCAATAAGTAGCGTGCCAAAGAGGAAGTCGAAACCAATGTAGGAATCGCTGAGGAACATTACTCCCATCATAATTCCGCTAATCATTAGGGTAAGGATTATGTCGTTTAGGGTAAGATTTTGCTTAAACTTGCGTCGTAATCGCACTAAATAATTAGTGAAAAAGCCTAGGTAAGCTAAGAAGCCAAAGATGCCATAAAATACCAATACGTCTAGGTAGGAATTGTGTGGTACTGTGCCTCGCTGTAGGTATTGTTTTACTCCAGTTACTCCGGCTTTAATAGCGCGGTCTTGGGTATTGTAAGAACCTACCCCGAAAAGTGGATAATGTTGCCAAAGTTCAAGCGTTTCTTTCCAAATATAAACGCGCGCAGAGCTAGTAGCCACTCCCTTACTGAAACTTACGTCATCTTTTGGTTCGTAAGTGGTCTTATTTAAGTCTTGAAAGTAGCTAGCGGTAGCATAATAGTAGTTAGAGTAACTATCTTCTATTGTGGTTTCGATACCATTAGCAAAGGTCACGCCACATAAAACTGCTACTAAAGAAACTCCAGCTGCTTTCTTACCAAAACCTCGTCCGTAGCGTTTACGTACTAATAAAGTAACCAAAAGAGGCAGGCAGGTAAGAGAAATGAACCATAAAGTAATGGTAGCGCCTCGCGAATTATGCAAAATCAAACAAATAGTTTGGATTATGCAGATAATTACTAGCAGATTAGTAATTAGTTTCAGATTGGAGGTACGGAAAATAGTGCTCCGATTACGCAAAATCCATAGACAGTACGCGATACTTGTTATGCAGAAAATTGCGGCATGATTAGAGTCTAGCCACGCCCCGAACAAAATAGTGGTAGGAGGCTTGGTATAGAAAAGCGTAGGAATACCTAGGAGGGTACGTTTTCCGTCAATCACCACATCATATTGGAAGTGAGTAATGATGGAAGCAAAGGAGAGTAGGCTTCCTCCCATAACTATTAACTGAGAGGGTAGTAAAGTTAAAGCAAAAGATTTTGCTGGATTAGGGCGGGTAGCAATATATTTACCGGCTGGGTAGGCCACCAATAGCGCCACGCAAAGTAGTAGCCAGGATTTTATTTGGAAATCGGGGTAAGAATCAAAATTTGCTACGGTGGAGGCAACGCCGGAAGCGAGAATTGCCAGAATCCACCATTTACCTACTACTTGGAAAATTTCGCGTTGAAATAGCAAATTGGTAAGTAGCACCAACATTGCCCAGCCGAAAAAGAGTAGTTGTAGGGGGTGAATATAGCTAAGTACAAAGCGGAATTGAGCTAGTACTAAAAATGCAAGATAAAAACTTAAACAATAGAGTGGAGAGTGAAAAATACGCAGTTTGGCTATCACGGTATTTAGCGTGGCTAGTTTATTTTGCATTTTATCTACCTTTATCGTTTTTAACTTTACTGTTTTAACTTACTGCTATTTAGGGCTCGGTAGGGATTAGCTACGAGGTAGAGTAGTTAAGATAACAATCTACTTACGGGGTAGGAACGGCGCTAGTGTTTTTAACAAACGGTTTTGGAATCTTAGGTTAATGCTAAGTACTTATAAAGGTTTGTTTTTCTAGTTGCAGAGCTTGATTATGCCGTTTTATACACAATTACTGGAGCGATACGTGAGCTTAGTATTGCGGATTTTCAGTTAGCCAAGGCCCTAAATCTAGCACTAATGGTTTGTGGCCATAGCGTTGATTTTCGGGAGGAAGTTCCATGTATTGTCCGTATTGCCGAGTGAGAACTTTATGAGCATCGTGTGCACCAGGGAAACTTAAATGCTCAAAAGTGTATAAACGGGAAGGGAAAACCTCTGAATGTGGATAAAGCTGCGAGAACCTAACTTCGGGTAGATAGCCCACATAATAAGAATTATGGGTTTTAACTGGTGAAGCGATTTGCTTAAATAACCAAGTAGGGGAAATGGGCTGTACAAGCCGATGAAGAATTTTGCGAATTGCCAGTAGGAATTTGCCCTTAAAAGTGGTGGAGTCGCTAAAAATTTTATCACTCATACGGGAAGTGAACAGTTGGGTAACTACCCGCGATCGCCAGAGGGTTAAGCGGGCAATTAATGGATTTTTAGATACTGCATCAAAAGGGAATATATCTATATAAAGATTATTTTCGTCTGCTAAATTTGCATTGCTACTTACAAATTTGGTGTGCTTTAAGCCGAGTTTGGCAAAAGCGTAAATATGTTTTGGGTTGATACCAAAATGGGTGAGAGCAAAGGGAGAATCAGCAGAATTTTTGTATGTTGCTAGGAAGCGCTCATAATCTGCGCGGGGCATACAAATATCAATATCGTCATCCCACGGAATAAATCCCTGGTGGCGGATTGCTCCTAATAGCGTGCCGTAAGAGATTTGATACGCAATCTGATTTTCTTTACAAAACTTATCGATATGCTGCAAAATACAGAGCTGTAGCTCTTTGGCGCGAGCTAAATCTGAGGCAGAGATAGAGTTATTCACTGTGTAATGTTTCCGTTCTAATTAAAAGCTATAGTGTGCTTATTCTTCAGAGGCAAGATGCGGGCTCCGGTATTCGCGGTGCCAAATTCCGTGTAGTAATCCCTTGATAGTACCCACTCCGTAACTAAGATGAATTAAGGGGAATACTGTTGGTAAGAAGGGGAGATAGTAGTTAGGGTGTTCACTGCTAGGGGTACGGGCAATCAGGGTTTGTGCGGTCATTGCCGTAATGCCCAGCAGGTAGCTACCGCCAATTAGTTTAAGTAGTAAGCTGTGTTTAGCTAGCGCCAAAATACCGGCAGCGCCAAGGGTGCTTACAAACACTCCAGGGATTAGGTGGTGTTTACCTATTGCACTAGGTTGAATAAGTAGTGTGCGCCCAATGTAAAATCCGTTTAGATATTTTTGCCTAATCATGCCTTTTAGTGTGGAACGAACTACTTGCTGAGAACGAATACGTGGATCAAAGCGTACTTTATAACCAGCTTTACGTAGTTTATCGTATAAGCAGTTATCTTCAGTGCGTACTAAGCGTTCATCAAATGGCATAGCTTTGGCAAGAGCTTCTCGCCGATATGCGCCATGAAATACCGCATTGACGTAGGTGGCAGTAGGGCAGTCGCGCCGATACTGGGCTACGGAAACTCCTAAAGCAGATTGTTCGGCTAAAAATAGCACTTCTTGTATAGGGTCGGCAGGATTTTCCATAATAACTGGACGTGGCCCACCACAGACGTATTCTCCTTCATTTAACACAGCAACTATGGCAGAAATAAAATCGGGAGGGAAGCTGGCGTGTGCGTCTATGCGGGTAATAATTTCTCCGGTGGTGAGTGGGAAAGCTACATTCCAGCCTGCAGGTTGAGTGCGTTTAGGATTGTCTACTACTAATACTTGGGAAAATTTTTCTTGATACTTTTCTTGGAACTTTTTAAATTTTTCTTGCGTGCTATCGGTCGAAGCACTATCTACTAATACTAGTTCTATGTTCGTTAGCGGGTAATCTTGAGCTAGCACGTCATTAAGGGTTTGTTCAATAAACTTTTCTTCGTTATAGGCCAGCAAAATAACGGAAACTATTGGAAGCGTATTATTATCCATAATTTTCCCTTTACGTATTTAGTAACAGCAGATTGCTCTACCATAGCCGGAACGGTAAGTGTTGCTATCACTGATTTTCCGCACTTTTGTATCTCTATTTTACTCCTCAGGTTAGTAACTGGAAACAGGAGTGAGGGTGAGGTGTGGAAAAAGCCAAGATTTTTCTATGGTAGCGATTTTGTTTACTGCCTCTAACAATTGCGAATCAGCTAAAGGAACAGAAGTATTAGTTGCAGAAATATTTGCTAATAAATCAGTTAAAAAGATAGATAAAGAGCTGGGTTCAGTATTAGAGGATGGGGTTGTGCATAGTTTATGGTAATGAATGGTTAATGCAGTAGCAAGGCAATTGGCTGCTGTTTGCTGTATGAGTACCAGATACTCAGAGCGTTGCAGAGTTTTTCCTAAAGCAAACACGCTGGTGCTTAGCTCAGGATTAAGTAGTAAAGCAGAGCGGTGGCTAGGTAGTGGAGTTAAAGTTAAGCAAACACTGTTAATGTTGTGGTTAGCGCTTGACTGAAGGGTGTTATTCAGGGCTTTGGGAGCAGAATATGCAAAGGAAAGAGCGGAGTAATGCTGAAGGGTATGAGTGAAATTTTGTTCGTATTGTGTAAAAAATGTGGGTGCAGAATCGCTGGGGTTAGCTATAAGTAGTGCGTCAGGAGCAGCTAACGCTTCGGCAGTAGCGTCGCTAAAATATGTAGGGAGTGAATCACTCCATGCTAAGGCTAAACTAGCTAAATTTAGTACCGCCATATTGGTGGTATTAGCTATGGCAAGAGAATGCCAGAAATCAGGGCGATTGGTTAAAACCAGGTCTTGATAGTTGAGCTGCTGAGCATATTGTGCGGGGGTGGGGTTGTTGGTAGGGGTGTAGTAAACCACTTGCGCACCACATAGATAGCTACCTAAAGCCCACAATAGTGATTTCCAGTGGGTGGGCAAGTCTATAATCACTGTTGAGTCGTAGGATATTTCACATTCATCGGCTAGGTAGTTGGCAATTTTGGCTAAATGATTAGCACAAACTTTCCCAGATAGCTCAATTCGTTCATTTTCCCCATGCCAAACCAAGGCGGGAGAACTACCGTATTTTAAGAGCGTATCGTATATTTTGTGCGGATTTTCCGTAGAAGTTGGGATAAGTTTCATAAATAAAGGAATTTATCATATCGGCTTGACAGTTACTAGGTTACACGCGTGTAATTTAGATAGTAGTTTTATTTATTTTCTGGTATTTAGGAGTTATCTATAATGTGGCAAGATGCTTTTGAGCTTCCACTTAATGCGATAGACGCTGATAACTCTGCGTTAGATACTGCTGCGAGTGATACACAAAAAGCACAAGCTTTAATGCAAGGCATTTTTAATCTAGGATACGGCACTACCACTGCCGATGATTTAGCTTGGATGGAAGATGCGCTTTGTGCTCAGACTGATCCAGATATTTTCTATCCAGAAAAAGGTGGCTCCACGGCTCCTGCTACTTCTATTTGTGAAAGTTGCGGTGTGCGCGCCCAATGCTTGGAATACGCTATCACTAATGATATTCGGCATGGAATTTGGGGTGGCACTTCGGATAATGATCGCAAACGCATTGCGCGAGAACGAAAAATTGCGCGAGTGGCGCGTTATTAATAATTAATACGTTTATTTAAAGTGGTATTTTACCTACGGTAAAACTCTGCTTAAGCCTATGTCTAAAAGAGCAGATAAAACGCGATAACCCTAAAGTATTCTGGCTATTGTAAGTAATACTTACATTTTGTAAGACACTAAGCAGAAATACAGCACCTAAGGGTAGTAAACACTTAGAATTAAGTGATGATATTTTCTGATACTAGCCAAAATTCGCCACTGCGTGAAACAGTCCTCGCTATCGTTACCACTCAAGCAGAGGAACCACAATTTATATCTGAAACTTTGGCTAGTTTACTAGCGCAAAGTTATCCAGTAAGCGCAATAGCAGTAGTAGGAGATAATCCGCGTTTAGATTTGGCTAAACTGTGTCAGCAGTATCAAGACAAATACCAAATCACGTGCCGTTTTATTGCAAGTGCTACACCAGTTTCCTTGGCGCAAGCCACCCAGTTAGCTGCTGCGGAACTATCCCAAGAGTTTCAATACTATTGGTTTTTACACGCCGATTCTGCTCCGGATCCTAACGCACTAACTGAAATGATTCTGAAAGCCTCGGTTTCTAGCACTATTGGGGCGTTGGGGGTAAAACAGTTAGCTTGGAATGCCAATGCTGACGGCTCTTATAATTTACGTGAAGTAGGCATTAGAGCTACTCGCAATGCGGTGCGGGTGCCAGAAGTGCAATTACAAGAACGTGACCAAGGGCAATATGACCATCGAGAGGACGTATTAGCTGTTGGAACTGCTGGAATGTTGGTGCGTTCTGCTATATACCATCAAGTAGGTGGATTAGATCCTGATTTTCAAGCCTTTGGTGAGGGGCTAGAGTTTTGTCGGCGCTTGCATGCATATGGGTATCGAGTAGTAGTAGTGCCAAGCGCCAAAATTCGTCATGCTCAGCTCAGTTTACGGAATGTAAATGTTAAAAATGCTCAAGCAAAACGCTATGCCCAAGTGAAAAATGCTCTATTAGCCACTCCGGCTGGATTGTGGTTATTGAAGTTATTAGGGTATTTGCTTCTTACCCCGCTGCGGGCTTTAGCATATTTAGCTATGCGTGACATCACCCATGTTCATGCCGAACTAAGGGTGTTAGCTAAACTTGTAGTTAGCTTGCCAGAAATTATCACCGCTCGCGCTCGCTACCCTAAAACGGGTGCACAAAACCAATCTTTACGCAAACTAGAAGCAAGTTTTAGAGAAGTAAGAGCTGCACGGCGTGACAACCGTAAAGCTAATCAGGAAGCGATAAAATTAGCTGCCGAACCAGACCCGTTGGTAGTGCAAGAACGCGCAATCCAAACTGCGCAAATGCGTAAAGGGGCAATACTAGTCGCGGTTATTTCACTATTTTTCATGCTGTTATACTTCTTGCCTTATTTATCCCGCGGAGTGCTGGTAGGCGGTAATTTAAGTGTGGACGACACGCAGTTTATGGGATTATGGCAGACGATATTTAGTTCCTGGAGAGCTAGTGAAGCTGGGGCGGTTACTGTTTTAGACCCGTTTTGGTTGCTATATCTGCCAGTTTTGCTGGTAGGGGCACCGTTTTCATTAAGCATTGCGGGGGCAAACACTCTTTTACTTTATTTGTCTGTGCCACTGTCTGCGCTGGGTGCTTATTTGAGTACGGGTAGATTTGTGCAATCTTGGCAAGTACGTTTATCACTTGCCCTATTTTGGATAGTGTCCCCCGGCTATTTAATGGCATTACACACTGGAGCAGTAGGTTTAGTGGTAGTGCATATTTTGCTTCCCTTATTAATTTGGGCTATTGATCGGGCATGGCGTTTCGTGCCAGGCGGACTGGGATTAACTGCGTTACTGCTATCTATACTCAGCGCTAGTATGCCGATTTTTGCAGGTTTGAGTTTAGTTTTAACATTCGTGGGAGTGATTTTTAGCAGGCGTAAAGTTGCTTCCCTCTTTTTAATACTGCCTACTTTAGGAATATTGTTGCCTAGTTTGCTTACGCTATCAAAAGCTAACATAGGGGCATTTTTGTTGAGTTCTCCAGGTAAATTGCACATTACGGCAGTGCCAGGAGAAGCAAAGAATTTATGGGATCTTGTTTGGCAAACTAACGCCAGTTGGAATACAGGCAATATAACTATTTTCTGGTTGGTCGGTTTAGGCATAATCGCGGTGAGCGCATTACTAGCTCTCTTTAGACGGCGCAATGCTACTGGAATACAAGCTGCTTGGATTTTAATAGCTAGTGGTCTGGCTCTTGCTATAGTTTTTACACAGTTCACAGCAGGTTGGATTACACAAGCTGGGCAGTGGCAAGCAGTGAGTGGAGATTACCGTTTAGGATTAGTAGTAGCGTGGTTGGGGATCTTGTTAGTATTTGCTTTAGCAAGTGCTGGTTTGCGTCAAGAATTACGGAAACGAAAATTTGGTTTAGCTCAACCTTTAGCCCTATTAGGAGTGCTGGGCTTGCCGTTAGGTATAATCACCGTTGCTGGTACTTGGACGTATGCACAATTAACGAGTGAACAATTAGTGTTACGAGCTGCACCGGCTGCTTTGATACCAGCAATTGCTCAAGAAGGGCAAAATGCCCCAGAACGCACTCGCGTACTGGCGATTAATGTGCGTGATGAGATACTAGAGCTGGGCCTATGGCGTAAAGCGGGTACGCAATTAAGTGAAACTCCGCGTAGTTCTTACTGGCAGATACCTAATAACAATTCTGCAGACTTAGCTGTACAGACTTTACAACAAGCAGTTGCAGGGCTAGTAGTAGGTAATCCAAATTCTTTAACCGAGATTAGTAACTACGGGGTAGGGCTAGTTTTAGTGCAACCAATAGCTGACGGTAAAACCAGTGTGCTGCGCGATAAATTAGTTTCGGCCCTATTTGCTACCGCTGGGTTATCGTATGTTACGGAAAATGAAACCGGTATATTTTGGCGGCTAAACTCTTTAAATAGCACAGTAGATACTACCGCTTCAACGGTTGGAAAAGATCTGGCAGCTACCGCAGTGGTGGGAAGAGCTACTTTAGTGTCAGTAGATACTCAGACTAAGCAGATATTACCTAGTTTGGAACATACAGTTAGTGCTCAGATCAGTGTGGAGCAAGATTCTTTAATAGTGTTAGCAGAACGGCAAGACCCTAATTGGGTAGCTACCCTAGATGGTAAGCCCTTAAAAGTGGCAGAACCTGCTAAATATGCCGATAGTAAGTTATTTAGCAAATGGCAACAAGCGTGGGAATTGCCAGCTTCCAGTACTGGAATTTTGCAAATCTACCACTATGATTGGCGTTATTTCGTGCTTATAGCAATACAAGTACTTCTCGGGTTAATCACAATAATTAGTGCTTTACCATTGCGCCCTAAGGGAGTGAATACGAAATGAAAATAAAACAATTTTTAGGCGCAATTGGAGTAACTGGGCTGGCTGTAAGTATTGCTGGCAGTATGTATTTTCTGGCTCCTCTTCCGCAAGTTTCTAAACCATTTCCTGCTTTAGAAGCTAACGGAGGGGTATTGCAATTAGCGTGTTTAGGAGGGGCAAAACGGCTAGTTGATGACACAGTTTCCGTAGAGCAAGTAACAGAGAATTTAACTGGTAAAGCTTTAGGCTTGGTGAAGGTAGAAACACCTGCGAATTTAGATGCTACTCATGCGGATACAGCTGGGGTAATTTGGCAACCTTTTAGCGCAGTACAGAAGGTAGAAACTAACGAAACTACTCCAAATACTGCTACGCCAGAATCTAACAAAGTGGCATTAGCTAACGCGGTCTTCCCTGCTAGTGTAGCTAGTAAAAACGAGTTAGGTTTAGCGCAATTACAAGGTTTAATAGAAGTAGATAGGCAGTATGCAACACAAGGAATAGTGACGGCTACTTCTCTACATTCAGCTACTGCAGGGGACTTGCGGGGACTAGCCAGTAATCCGTGTGCTTGGGGTGTAGAAAATGCATGGCTAGTGGGTGCCAGCTCTGCGGTGGGTACTTCCGGAGAATTGCGTTTAGCTAATCCGAGCCTAAACCCAGTAACTATTACAATTAATGCTTTTGGTAGTAAAGGACGTTTGAGCTTAGGGAGCAATAGTCGGATTAATTTAAGCCCACGGGAAGTGCGCAGTTTTCCGTTAGCTGGATTAGTGCCTAGTGATGAACAGATTGCTTTCCAGTTGAAAAGCACAAATGGTAAATTTGCTGCTACGTTATTCCATAATGAATTGGCAGGTTTTACTCCGCAAGGAGTTGATTTTCTGGCAGCTGCTAAAGGCGGTAGAGAACTCTATATTCCCGGCTTATATTTAGTTCCTAATAAGCTGAAAACGGGCGATGTTACTGTGGCTCCGCAGACTTTAACGGATTCTCAGTTACCTGATCCGCAAGTGCAAGCTAAATTGCGTATAGTAAATCCACATAAAGATTTACGGATAGTGCAAGTAGCTACTTTGGATAGCGACGGAAAATGGGTGGAATTGCCAGGCGCTACAAATTTGGCGATACCGCCGCAATCGGTATTTGATTTGGATTTAGCCGGATTGCCGGCAGGGGCACATACTTTACGACTAACCGCTGATGCCGATATATCAGCGGGCGCAGAAGTGCGTTATGGCAATGAAACCACCGGTAAAGATAAAGCCTGGATTGCAGCACAAACTGCTTTAACTAACGGCAGTGCTAGCTTTATGGCGGGTAATGCGAAACTTATTGTGGGCACTTCCCAGCCAGGTAAGCTCAAATGGCAGGCTTATGACACTAATGGAATACAAATAGATACTGGGGAATTAGCTGTGGCTGGTACAGTTACTTTAGATTTGCCACAAAGCGCTAATTTTCTTACTTTCCAAGCTAATGTGGAGTTAGTGGGTGGAGTATATCAGCAGCTGGAATTAGCAGACGGATTAGGAATAGATGTAGTGCCACTCTTAAACGATATTTCTGCCAGTGCTAGTTTCCGTTTCGCTTCTCAACGCTAAATACTTAAATTAAATATTAAATATGTAAAATGCGTGAGCAAACTGTCGGTAGATAGAGAGTTATTGTTAATTAAACAGCCTTGAAATGACGATTCAATCAGGATTTAACCTAAATAATCTATATCTTGCGGATCTACATTGAGTGCCAACGCGATTTGCTCAGTAACTACTTGATGAAGAAATAGTTCTGGATTATGCTCTCTACTGGCCGCCTGAATAATAGGCATACGGTAAAAAACTATTCGGCCATGAATTTTTGCTGGTCGCTGGAAAGGTAGAAAACGCCCTAAAGGTATGCCGTTTTCCCAAGGTGCTGGGTCGTTTTGTGGAATGTCTAATACCGCAAAGTCGAAGCGTTTTAACTGTCCGGGAAGATGTTTTTGGTAGGTAGTTAATTCTTTAGCAATTGCATCATCAAAATCTTGGGCACGAGTTTTCCAAGCCGGAACATTCACCGGCAACATTGGCCCGCGCATACCTCGTCCATGACGATCTCTAGTGCGGGTAATTTTACGGCGTGGAATTATTAACTCTTGCATCTTTTTAAGTATATTCTTAAATACGTTTTAACGTGATAGGGTGGCATAGAGAAGTATGAAAGTGTATAGCGTAATTACCAAACTATTTCTCAGGTAAGTAGCAAGGAGGGGAAGAAATGGCACTGATGCGGAAATGTGCAAGACCGCAATGCGAACAAGGAGCAGTTTCTACCATGACCTACAACTATCGCGATGCGGTAGCGGTAGTAGGCCCACTTTCTCCTACTCCTAAAGCAGGCGCACTAGATTTTTGTATGTATCATGCCCAAACTGTCACCGTGCCGGTAGGGTGGGAGCTGATACGGTTGGTGACTAACTATGAGCCAGTACCACCATCAGCAGATGACTTAACCGCATTAGCTGATGCTATTAGAGAAGCATCTCAGAAAGAAGTGCCTCCACCGGCTCCGGCGCGGCGAGAAGTAAATCGCCCTGCTACCGACATAAATTCTGCGCCGCGTCCATCTTTGCAAGTACCAGTGCGTCCTCGTCTAGCTATTATTGATGGAGGAGCTACTGATTCTCTTAACTCTGCCGAGTAACCGCCTTAGTATGGTAGCTCCTAGTAGGGCAGGGTTTGGGTGGCGTTTATTAGTTGTTGTTGCTGTTGAGTAAGTTGTTGTTGGCGATTAGTTTCTATTTGATAGCGTATGGCACATACTGCCTGTAAAAAATCATCAGCTGGGGTATTCCACGGCGGTGCTGGGTGGCAGTAGCTTTCTAAACTGGCAGCTAAAATAGTGGCTTGTTGCATATGAGCAGTAGGGCTTAATTTTTTTGCACTCTTGAAGTGATTAACGATATTTAATTGCAAACCAGGTGGTATTTCTTTAATTTGGGCTGTTTGTGCCCATTGTTGTAACGCTGGTGAGATATTAAAGACGGGTTCAGTGATTTTGCCACGCGGCCATCTTACTACATAAGTGCCAGCGTACATATCCCCTAAACGTTGAGCTTTTTTGCTGAAAAACACTGCTGCTAGGGCAAAAATTCCTAAAGAAATAAAGACCTCAAAAATTCCAAGAGTGGAGCGGATAAAAGCATGATGTGCATTTATAGGGCCGCCGTCTAGTCGCACAATGCGAGTGCGGGTAAGGAATTTTCCTACAGAAGAACCACGAGTAAAAATAGTAATGATAGCAGGCATTATCCAGAGCCAAGTGGCAGTAAATATTATTGTCATAATGCGGGTACTAGTTTCGCTGGAAAAGTTGTCTAGCTGCAAAAAAGTAGCAAAACAGCAGAGCAATATAATTAGATAGAGGACGTAATCTAGAACTCCGGAAGCGATGCGCGTTAAAGCAGTGGCAGCCGGAAGTTCTAAAGCTACCGCTTCTCCCGTTACGATTTCTTCTACTAAATTAGGCTGATTTGGTTGTGTTGCCCTATTAGGTAAATTATGCTCCATACTTTTAGGATAACCGATAGTGGAAGTATCAGAGTTTTTACACTGCGTATAGTTCTTGGTCGTAAATTTATAAGCAGAATCAGAGAGAGAAAGGTGAACTTGCCAACCCGCTAGTATGTCTACTTAAGTAAAACCTGTATTATGAGGCTAAATATGGCACAGTAGAACTATGGATGCACTGGCTTTTGCTAATTCTCGAAAATCTCAATGGCAGCGTTTGGAACAACTAGCCAAACAACGCACGCTAAATGGTGTAGAAAGTGACGAGTTTTATCAGCTTTATCAACGAGTGGCCAGTGATTTAGCTTTTGTGCGTACTAATGCGCCTGACCCGGAAGTAGTGTTACGATTATCAGCTATTTTAGGTTTAGCACGCGCTAAACTCACTACGCCGTCTTTAAGTTTTTCCACCCTATTATCACGCTTTTTTCTTCTTACCTTGCCCTATGCTATGTATCGTATTCGGTGGTGGACAGCAGCCGTATCAGGGATTTGTATTGCTTTAGCTGGGTTAGTGTTATTTAGTTATATGCTCAATCCGGAATTATTAGCTGGTTTAGGTTCAGAAAGAGAACTAGACCAGTACGCAAACCAAGCTTTCGCAGCCTATTATCACGAGCATACTAATGCTAATTTTGCAGGAATTGTGTGGACTAATAATGCTTGGATTGCTTTGCAAACTGTGGCTGGCGGATTCACAGGTATTTGGCCGATTTACGTGCTGGGTGCTAACTCGGTGATGGTCGGGCAAGCAGCAGCCATTATGGAATCGCGAGATGTGCTGAGCTTGTTTTTCCAATTGATCTTGCCGCACGGCTTTTTAGAGCTTTGCGCTATTTTTGTGGGAGGAGCTGCTGGCTTACGGCTATTTTGGGCTTGGGTAGTGCCTTGTAATAAACCGAGAGTAGCAGCGTTAGCCGATGAAGGACGCAACACGGTATTAGTGGGCATAGGTCTTATATTTGTGCTGTTTGTGTCAGGGCTAGTGGAAGGATTTGTGACTCCTTCTGCGTTATGGTGGCAGTGGAAAATACTTATCGGTTTGCTAGTTTTTCTTGCCTACTGGGGTTGGGTATTGTATTTTGGGACAAAAGCTAGCCGAGATTTACACCTAAAAGATCCGCTGGTAACCGAAACAGGATGGCAAATTAAATACGCTTAAATTAATTAGTTAAATTTTTCCTGTGGCTTTTAGTTCGATATACATATCGGCAATTTGGGGAGGTAGGTTGCTGGAATTAGCTCCTACTACAATGGCACCAAGACGGATTAATTTATCTATCACTGTTTTCCGTTCTAGCTCACGGCGTTTTTGCGCAATATCGTAATAAAGTGCAGTATCAGTATTAGTCGTTGCTGGGGTATTGCTTAACTGACTGGCTTGTTGGGGCGGTGTATTAGTGGCAGATGCGGTAAGACGTGCATAAGTAACAGTAGGGGTGGGCAGGTCAGGAACTACTGCTCCTATTACTACTTTATGTTTTTTACTAAGATGAGGCAGGATATGTAGTAACCCGTCTGAAATAGAACTTACCCCTACTGACGTAAGAATAATAATTAAAGCTGGTTGTTTAACATTACGGTTGAGTTCCTGTAAGGCTAACTGCCAATCAGTAAAAGCTAAATTAGGTTCTATACTGGCAATTTTCACTCCGATTTGGTGGAGTAATTTTTCACTTTTACTTCCTTTTACGTGCCCGCGGATTAAAGTGTCGAGTGTAAAAACTTCCACTTGGTCTCCAGCGCGACTGGCTAAAGTGGCAGTAAGGAGAGTAGTTTCCACAAAAGCATCAAAGGCAGGGTATTCATCTGCCCGTACTGCGCCAGCTCGTCCGGAATCTAAAATAAAAACTACTTTCCGGTTGCGCTCTGGACGCCAAGTGCGCACTACAGTTTCATTAAGTCGCGCACTGGAACGCCAATCAATAGCACGTACATCATCACCGGCAATATACTCACGTAATGAGTCAAATTCAGTACCTTCTCCACGTTGGAGTAGTAAAGCACGCCCGTCTAGTTCTCGTAAACGACGCATACGTGAGGGTAAATGTTTACGCGCCTGAAATTCTGGCAGTACTTGTATCTGCCAACCGCTAGGTAGGTTTTTTTGTTTTCCTGCCAAGCTAAAAGGGCCAAAAGTGCGCACGGCAAAAAATTGCGATTTTATATTTCCCCGTCGGCTGGGATTAAGCTGCAAAGAGTAGCTACGGCTTTCTTGTGTTTTCAAGTGAAAATCGCATTGCCAGGGACTAACCCCAGCGGAAGCAGGCCAAATGTCGCGAAAACTACCACTAATAGGCATTCTCCCGCTGTTATGTAAAGTAAAAGTGGTATTTACCGTATCGCCCATTTTGCAACTAGTGACTGCTTCACGGGTAATATTTAGGTGACGCGCCGCAGGAGCTAAGAGATAATCCAGTACGCATAAGATGATTAAACCTAATTGAAATAATGCTAATGCAGTTAAACTGGCAGTAAGTATGGCAATGCCTATCCCTAGCAGAGATAAAATAACGGCGTTTTTGCGAATAAACATACTTCTTCTTTCTTAGCTCCCAGGCTATTCTTGATTTTGCTATCTAGCTTTACTCGCAGAAAGTAGAATTTGTGCGGAACTTGCTAGATGACTGTGCGTAGTGAACGAGTTTTATTTCGTTGTGGGAGGCATTACCGAGGTACTGGCACAGTATTTAGAATAGTGGTGAGTACTTCTAGCTGGCTTAATCCGTCTAACTCGGCTTCAGAATGGAGTTGTAGCCTGTGCGCTAAAGTAGGAATAGCTAGAGCTTTAATATCATCTGGCACTAAATAATTACGTCCGTTTAACCAAGCCCAAGCGCGCGCAGTTTGTAATAAAGCAGTTGCACCACGTGGAGATACTCCGAGTTCAGTAAAGGGAGAATTACGAGTAGCGTGTACTAATTCCACAATGTAATCAAGTAACACTGGGTGAGCATCTACCTTCTTCACAGCACTGCGGGCAGCTGCAATATCTGCCGCATCTGCCACTGGTACGATTTTTGCGGTATCTAAGTTGGTAGGGTCAAAGCTAGTGGCGTGCCGATAAAGCATTTCGCGCTCGGTTTCTTTACTAGGTAAATGCATAATTACCTTAAGTAAGAAACGATCTAGTTGGGCTTCGGGTAGATTGTAAGTGCCCTCTGATTCAATCGGATTTTGGGTGGCCAGTACGATAAACGGAGAATTTAATTGCCGAGGTTCTCCATCAATAGTAACTTGCCGTTCTGCCATTGCTTCCAAGAGGGCAGCTTGGGTTTTAGGCGGGGTACGGTTAATTTCATCAGCTAATAGAATATTGGTGAAAATAGGGCCTGGGCGGAAAGTAAATTCACTACGAGCCGCATTGTAAATCAGTGAGCCGGTAAGATCACCTGGCATCAGATCAGGCGTGAACTGTACTCGTTTGTGTTCTAGATTGATAGCGCGACTTAAGGCTTTGACCATTAAAGTTTTAGCTGTGCCAGGCACGCCTTCTAATAAAATATGACCATCAGAGAGTAAACCCAACAAAATAGCGGTAACTGCATCGTCTTGTCCTACTACTGCTTTAGCAATCTCAGCACGGATAGCTTGGAATTTAGCTACTAAGTCTGAAGAATTAGGGCTAGTTGAAATATCGCTCATTGCAGTTCCTTTTCTATCTGGGATAAATATTTAACGAAAGTATGAAAATCTTGTTTGGTTTTCAACTTACTAGGGTATAGCCCATCTAAGAGTTCTTGGGCGCTGTGTTGAGTATGATTAGCGAGGAGATGGCAAATTTCGCTGGGCGTGTTACGGGAAGTAAACCCGTATTTAGGAGCTAGTTTTTGCAATAAAGTAGAGCGTAAAATTTTGCTTAAGTGTGGGTAGTCGTGGGCACGACTATAAAGTTGTGCCCGTCCTAAATCGGCTTCGCCGGCCGGCACTACTACTGGCATTGGCTCAGCTACTAATTTGCCAAAACGGCGTGCTTTATATACACACCACCATATTCCACTTCCCAGTACGCCCCATAATAGGTAGGTAAACCAAGTAGGGAAAGTGCTGATTGATGCGGTCGTGGTATTACCAGTTTGATAGTTTTCCACCCAGTAGAGAGTTGGTTTTTGTCCAAGTAAATTTAAGGCAAAAGCTGCATTACTGTATTTGCTTAAATATTCGTTGGTAAAAAATTCGCCACTTGCTACTGCGGTTACTTGCGGGTGTTTCGGGGAAGTTATCCAAAATCCTAAATGAGTATCAGGTGCGGTAAAGCTAGTAGTAATTAGAGCGGTATCAGTGATTGGGAAACAAGCAGGCGGAGTGGGGAGATTTATAAAGTAACGGTTAATTGGGCCAATTTGTGTAGCTGGTTTAGCTAAAGAATTATTACATTCTGGTTGTAGGGTGAGGTCTTGGTGCAAAATATTGCCTTGTTCGGTAAGGACTGTTTCAGCAAATCCCCAATCGGTTAAATTCCAAGTAAATTCTTGCGCTACTAGTACTACTTGGGCGCCACTTTCTAAAATTTGGGTGAGATCGGAACCGTAAATATCGTTTATGAACGGAATGAAAACGGTACTTTGCTCATCTAATTCTAAGAGTTGCGCAGGGGTGGTAACTGTTTCAATATGGATGTCTTGTTTTTCTAGGATTGCTCCTAAAGCACCAGCGCCGTGCGCTGATAGGGAATAAGGAGACAACTGACGGTTGTTAGTAGAAGTTTGGAGGAAAAAATTAGCTAGGAGGGCAAAAGCCAAACTAAGCAAAATTGCGCTCAACAGTACCCAAGGAAACTTTTGCTGCTGTTGCCCTTTGGTAGCTAAGTGTTGTTTAACGCCCATTAGTATGCACCACCTGAACTGCTAACTGTGGATTGCTAGGGTCACTTAACTGTAGTGGGGAAGCAGAATTGTCTTGCCGTTTGCTGGGATAAGATTTGCGGGCTAGTACTTGTTCTTGCATTTCAGAGAGTATTGCATAACTGTGAGAGCTGGCATTTTCTTCCCCATAGTAGACGCGATTAAAGTGCTCGGCACTACTGGTAGCTAAACTAGGAGTAGGTATTAACTGAGCAGTTAGGTGCCCAGCTTCGGTAGCTGTCATGCCGGGGATTAAAATAATTTGCTGGGTTTCCGATAAGTAGCGAATAATTCCGCGGAATTTATCTATCACTGCTAAATTCAGATTGCCCGCTGCTAGGGCTTGATTAGCACTTTGGAAAAGTTGGGCAGAGTTGCGATCATCATCAAATAATGGCACGTCTAAGCAATTATCAGTGTGCTTTTTACGGACAGGATTGCGGTGATGTAAATTCTTGCGCACTAAAAATAGAATCAGAGAAATTAGCGTGCAAATCCCTAAAGCAACGATAGCTATACCAAGCCAAGATTCTCCTAGATCAAAGTTCTCTAAAGGTTTTCCGAACCATTTCCACAGAAGTTTACGTAGTTGTTGTAAAACACTTTCCGTTTGATGATACTTCACTTTGCTCAACTCGGATACCGCCCAGTCACGGGCGGTATCGTCATCGGAAACCAAGGCTAGATTTAGCATTTATATCCGTCCAACTTTTCGAGTGTGAATGGAGATGTGGAAGCAAGCATGGAAATTAGCGCGCTGAAACGTTTTGACTTGCCTCAAATAGTAAGGCTTGATGGAAATTTTCTCGCCTAAAACGCATATTCACATATACTACATTGATAAAAGCAGTGGTAAATGGGAGTAAAAGAGCGCCTATCAGGAAAGAACTAAGTGAGCTAATTAGTATTGCGGTAAAAGATACGGACGCGGAACTATTGCTTATTAGTATGAGCGGAATTAAGTTAAAAGCAATGCTGAGCACTCCTGAAATTGCGCCCATAATTAATATGCTGAGCAAGGTTAAACCAAGTAGGTATCTATTTGACCCTTTGGTTAAATGCCAAGCTCGGCTTAGTGAAGCAAATACTTTGCCGTTTTCTCCTACTACCACTGCTGGTGCAATTAGCAGTCGTATCGTAAGGGTCAATAAGAACAAGAAAGCGATAACCACTAAAATCGCAATAATGATATTAGCTAGTATTAACAGTCCGCTTCCTTTAGGCAATACGGCATAAAAAATTGCCGACAATACTGCTATTAAAATAAGTACGATTAATGCTACTAACGCTAATAAGAAAGTAAGCACAATGGTTAAACCAACGAGGCGTAAACCGATGGAAAATAGATTTGGGCGGGTAATTTGCCAAGTGTTTTTCATTCCTAGTTTATAGCCGCGCACGCTTGCTAAAGTGGCACGTGTGCCTGCTATCTGTGTGATTGTCCATTCTAAGATGGAAATAAATCCCATGGTGAAAATCAGAAGCAGAATGGAACTGATTAATATTTTGGGTGTGGTGGAGTTAGTTTCAGAATAGGAAAGTACGGACAACAGGGCGGCTTCACCGGTTAAAAGCATAAGTACAGCCGAGATAGTAGAACCGAGTAAAGATACAACTAACGGGAATAAGAAAAAGGCTTTCGGGTTAAATTTAACAATCCGGATAATTGCGTCGATAGTATCGGCGATTCCTAATGGGCGCATTGGGATTACTGTTTTCCAACCAGAAGTAAAAGTTTGAGTGCGGATATCAGGAGTGCCGTATTGTCCATAACCAGTTGGGGTAGCTCCGCTGTTGCCAGCTGGATAGGTAGTGCCGACAGGATTATGCGGGTAAGTTTCGGTAAACGGGGTAGGAGATTGCTGGTTATTAGAGTGAGCTGGCATATTGCCTATTGGAGATGTGTTCCCAGTTTCAGAGTTAGAATGTGGCGGATAATTAGGGTCTTGAGCGGGCTGCCAGGTAGAATTTTCCTGCATAATTTATTCTCCTACTTGTTTGTGATATCCCTGTTTATTCCTTATTGTTCAGTTTAACTTACTATTTGTGCACAATGATACTGCTTAAGTAGTAATTTGTGAGTAGTGTTCCCTAAACATAAATACGGAAATAATTGTTTTAGGAAAAATTAGTTCGGAAAAATAGGTAAAGGACAGTTTAAGCGGGGCGGGAAATTGTCAGTTATCACAAGCACGGTAGAATGATTATAAAGAATACCGATATAGCGCGTGCAGAAGGTTGAAAATGAGCCAGCGAATTCTTGTAGTTGATGACGACCCAGCCATCTCTGAAATGGTGGCAATTGTTTTAGAATCAGAAGGCTATAGTGCCACAGTTTGTGCCAACGGTAGTAACGTGTTGTCGCTATTTCGGTTAGAACATCCAGAATTAGTGTTGCTAGATGTGATGCTCCCAGGGTTAGATGGGGTGTCGGTCTGCAGACAGTTACGAGAAGAATCAGACGTGCCCATTATTATGATGAGTGCTAAAACTGATTCGGTAGATGTAATTGCTGGTTTAGAAGCCGGTGCAGACGATTATGTGACCAAGCCTTTTGATAACTCGGTACTGTTAGCTCGAGTAAAAGCCCGTTTGCGTCGACAAGAGGCAGAACCGGAAATATTATATGTGGGCGATTTGCAAATAGACCTAACTGCTCACCAAGTGACGCGCAATGGTACTTCTTTACATTTAACACCGCTAGAGTTTGAGCTATTAACAGTTTTAGCACGTAAACCATATCAAGTATTTTCCCGCGAAGAACTATTGGAATTAGTGTGGGGATATCGGAATACGGCAGATACTCGTCTAGTGAATGTGCATATTCAGCGCTTACGTGCAAAAGTGGAAATAGATCCAGATAATCCAGAAATTGTGCTCACAGTGCGTGGAGTAGGCTACCGTGCAGGAGCAGGTAAAGAGTGAGTGAAATAATTGAAGAATTTCAGCGGGGAGAAATAAAACCCCAAGGAACTTTTTCACGTTTTGCTAATCTGCAAGATGTGTTTTTGGCACGCTGGCGTTCTTCACTGCGATTAAGAATTGCAATTATTATTCTCGCCAGCGGGCTGATTGTGACTAGCGTGCTGGGATTTGTTGTTTCTTTACAGATGAAACGGTCGGTTTTTGAGCAGGCTTCTCAAATTTTTATTGAACAATTTACGAGCGACACTGCTTTAGCGCAAACCAACTTTAGTGCTGCAACTGATTACACTACTGGGCAGATGCAACAAGCCGCGAACCAGTTAGTAGCAGGAATGTATGATCCAGCCCGTGGTTTACTAGGAGCAGTCTTAATGCGCACTCCTGGGCAAGAAACCGGAGCAGTGCGATTAGTGGAACCAGCTACTGCTGCTGCTACCCGATTACGTACTCTAGTAACCCCAGATATTAGACGAGATGTGGCAAAATCAGATGAAATAGCTTGGCAATCGGTGGAAGTGGAATTAGACAACGGAGAAACTGCTCCAGGACTGGTGTTGGGTACTAGTTTAGAGATACCTAATGCTGGTAGCTATGAACTATATGCTGCTTATTCTTTAGAAACACAAAATAAATTACTGGTGTCTACTTCCCGTTTGATGGGATTATCCGTTTTAGGATTTATGGCGTTACTGGTAGCGCTTACCCTAGTGATCTTACGAATGGTGTTGCAGCCAGTACGGCTTGCTGCTGCCCAAGCTAGACAATTAGCAGAAGGAGAATTTTCTGCCCGCATGAAAGTGGTGGGTGAGGATGAATTGGCGCATTTAGCGGTGTCTTTCAATAAGATGGCTTCTTCTTTGGAGGATCAATTTACGAAACTAAATCGAATGTCGGCTTTGCAAACCGAGTTCGTTTCAGCGGTTTCGCATGAATTGCGCTCGCCAGTTACCACTATCCGTATGGCAGGTCAGTTACTGTATGATAAGCGGGAAGAACTGCCAGCCACATTAAAACGCAGTGCAGAGTTGCAGCACGCACAGGTAATTAATTTAGATGCGATGCTTTCTGATCTGCTGGAAATTTCCCGTTATGATGCGGGAGCAATGACTCTTATTACTGAGCAAGTAGATTTAGCTGAAGTAACTAAACGAGTAGTTTCTTTAGCCGCTCCGTTGGCGCAAGATAATGAAGTTACCACCTATTTTGAGGTAGCAGGAGATACTACTTTAGAAGTAGAACCACGGCGTGTAGAGCGTATTATCCGTAACTTAGTGGTTAATGCTTTAGAACATTCCCCAGGTAGCGACGTGCAAGTGCGAGTGGTGGGTAATGATACGGCAGTGGCGGTAGCAGTAGCAGACCATGGAATTGGGATTACTCCAGAGCAAGCTGCACACGTTTTTGATAGATTTTGGCGAGCTGATTCTTCACGGGTACGTAAAACTGGGGGCACGGGCTTAGGTTTAACAATTGCTCGAGAAGATGCACTTATTCACGGAGGAGAATTAGTAGCAACTGGAGAATTAGGTTTTGGCTCTACTTTCTTATTGGTGTTGCCTAAAGTGCCTGGAGCTGATTATGTGCGTCCTTTGGAGTTAGCGATTCCGGAAGCAGAGTTTGTGCCTGTCTTGTCGGTGGTAGAAAGTCAAGAAGTATTAGCGGAAAGTATGGCGGTAGCCGCGCTTGCAGCAGACAATGAAGGTGAGGCTGTGGGGCAAGAATCATTAGCGACAGTGACGCAGCAGGAGGAGATATAAAATGTCTGCTTTTCTGTTAATCTCTGAAGCGAGTAGAAATGCTAGTGGTAAAGCAGTATCAGAACTGAGAGAAAAAACGTTCTGCAACAGGAAGATTCGTAAAACTTTAGCGATTTGTGCAGTGCTTGCTTTATTGCTGGGTGCTTGTAGCGGCTTGCCACGTTCCGGAGAAGTAGTATTGGTGGAGCGTACCACCACCGCCAGTGGAGGGGTGGCATTAAATGCGCAAGGCCCAGCTCAAGATGCTACCGCGGAAGAAATTGTACAAGGCTTTTTATTAGCTGCTGCGGTAGGTATTAGTGATGATTTTAGTACTGCGCGCGAGTTTCTTACTGAAAGTGCGGCAGCTAATTGGAAGCCACTTACTAATGTGCGGATATATCCAGATAATCAGACGATTAATAGTTCTCAAACCATCACTGGAGCTTTTAGGTATGTGGTGCCAGCTTTAGCAACGGTAAATCAAAGCGGTAGTTATGCTTTATCAGCTCAGGATTCGACCATCTCGGGTGAATTTTCTTTGATGCGCAATGCGCAAGGTCAGTGGCGGATTGCGTCCTTAGATGATGGGATTACATTATCTAATGCGCTATTTGAGTCTATGTTTGTGCAAACTCCGTTATATTTTTATACCCCTAACAATAAGTATTTAGTATCGGATATGCGCTGGTATCCGCGGACGGGAATTTTCCATCGGGCAGTGCAAGGCATATTTCAAGGGCCAGCTACTTGGCTGAACACAGCGGTACATTCTCCGATTCCAGAGGGTACGAAAGTGCAGTCAGTGGAATTACGGGCTGCAGATTCGGTAGTGCAAATTGATCTTTCTAGTGAGGCTTCGCAATTATCTGCTAGTGAAGTAGCTTTATTGGAAACTCAGTTGCTACGTACTTTAACTGGTATTGGGGGAACACAAGAAGTAGAGCTAAGTGTAGATGGAGCAGTTTTAGTTTCAGAAGGCTGGATTGATGCTCCCGTGTATCCTATAAGTTCTGCTCCTTTAACGGTATTAAAGAATGGTTTGCCTACCGTATTGCAAGAAGGGAAAGAAACGCAGCTGCTTAATGAGATGGAGGTAGGCGATACGGGGTTGCGTTATATGGCAACTAGTTACAACTCTGATAGGAATTTTGGGGCAGCGTTAAATTTGGCGGGCACAGAATTACGGTATTTAGATTTTGCTGATAATAGGGTGTGGCCTATTATGACAGGAACGAGTTTAATTCCGCCTACGATTGATATTTATGGGTGGATTTGGAGCGGAGAATCCGTAGGCGCAGGTGAGCTACAAATCTATAATCTGGCGGAGAAAGAAACTGTAAAGCTGAAACTGCCAGAATTTGCGGGAGTGCGTATAAAGCAGGTGAAGGTTTCGCGAGAAGGTGCGCGGGCTGTGATTGTGTATGAAGATAGTGAGCGCACAATTATGGCGGTGGTTGCGATAGTGCGAGATGGGCAGGGACGTCCTACTGCTCTAGGTTCACCTTGGGAGATTGGACGGCGTTTAGCGGCGGTTGCAGATTATGCGTGGATGTCGGAATCTAGGCTAGTTATTTTAGGTAAAACTACGGCTGGTAGTGAAGATGGGTTGTACTACTTGGACTTAGGCGGAGCTTTGCAGTCGGTAATCGGTATTGACGATATGATTGACGTTACCGCAGGTAGAGGGCGAGATTCAGTAGTATTGTTAGATGTGATGGGCAATATTTATGAGGTGAACTCTGGAGTTTGGCGGCGTTTTGCTAGTGGAGTGGAAAGCGTGGCATTTCCTGGCTGAGTTCAATACAGGTATTGAAGATTAGTATCTTATAGGTTTGTGCACCGTTTTACTAACCTTAAGCTCTATCCACAAGATCTCATAGGGGTGAGTGGTATTTTGCGAGTTTTAATATATTTAATTATGCGAGAGGTGGCTTAAAAAGCGGTTTTTAGCAAAGTAGCAGAAAACGGTGGCTGGTAAAGGTGGGTATAGTTCAGCGATTTATTACTTCTAGGTGGGGAGTAATTTTTCATAATTTTTATGCGGTATTAGCGGAGTTAATTTTCCCTTACGTGTGTGCAGGGTGTGGGAGTTGGGGTGAAGTTCTCTGTGCTGAATGTGATGCAAAAATAACGGGCGAGTGGGTGGATATAACATCTGAGCTTTCTTATATCAAAAATTTTTCAGCACTTTGCGCAAGTTTTCCGGTATGGGCACGTTTTTTATATAGCCGTGAAATGCGTAAAGTGATTTTGAGCTGGAAGCATGAAGATATAAAGGAGCTGGAATGCTGGATTTTACAGAAATGGCGACAAGGATTAGATGAGTTTAACTTTCTTAATTTCAACTTAGCGTCAGATAAAGTGCGAGAGCAAAAAGGAAGCAAGAAGTATTTGGTGGTGTGTGCTCCATCTGGGAAAGCACGGCGTAAAGCAGGAAGATTAGTGGCTTTACGCTTAGCACAACAAGTAGCTGACTGTTGGGGGATAGAGTGTAAAGATGTTTTACGTAAACCAAGTGCTTTGCAACTAGGTTATAGGATTTGGTGTTCTTACGGCCTAAAAGGACTATATGTCAGAGTTTTCCTTCCTAAGGTACGTTCCTTGTTGGCAGATGGAAAATATCAAGTAGCTGATAAGAAAGTGCGTAAAGATAAGAGGGATAGTGTTTTCGCGTGCTGTGATTTAAGAGGGCGGCAAGTAATTTTGGTAGATGACGTAGTTACTACCGGAGCTACTTTATATGCGTGCCAAAAAGCAATAGAGCAAGCTGGGGGAAAGGTGCTATTAGCCTTGAGTTTAGGGTATGTACAACGTATCTGAAAGTAGTAAGTGCGTTAGGTTTAAAAAAGGAAAAGCTAATACCAGAATAAAATGTGCCAAGAGCAGAAAATTTGGTGTCTGGGGTCACAACTAAATAGAAAAGATGCTACAATAAGGCTAACTCAATAACTGCTAAGCAAAGGTGCTGGTAGTAAAGTGAGGAAAATAGTCAAGGTGGACTAAAGAAAGGCGGGTGAGGCCTATTTCGCAGCTCACGCGATTAAAGAGTGAGCAAGTTAAATCTATTGGGGTGAGTAAAACTCGCCAAAGCAGATCTACATTAAATGGAGGTCATTGTGGAATTTGTAGTTAAAGGTCGAAATGCTGAAATCTCCGACAACTTTCGGGCATATGTGGCAGATAAATTACAGAAAATAGAATTATTTGCCCCGAAAGCGCAACGGGTAGATGTAGAAGTTACGCATGAACCTAACCCAGCACAGGCAGAAATATCAGAGCGGATAGAAATTACTGTGCGAGATAAAGGCCCAGTAATTCGTGCAGAAGCAGCAGCATCGGATCGTTATGGAGCGTTGGATTTAGCGGCACAAAAATTAGTAGAGCAATTACGTCGCGCTAACGAACGTCGCAAAGACCACAAACATAGCAATAAGTGGTTACAGGAGCCAACCGAAATTGATTTTGATGCGCTAGTAAGTCTAGAAGTAGCTCCAGTATTAGAAGAAGTGCCAGTAGTAAGTGTTCCAGTAGTGCCCGCCCAAGTAGGTGAAACCGTAGAAACTCAGCTGGGTGATTCTCCGGTCATGGTGCGGCAAAAGCTGTATGAAGCAACGCCGATGACGGTAAATCAAGCCCTCTATGAAATGGAACTCGTAGGTCATCCGTTCTACCTCTTTATAGATGTAGAAACAGGGCAGCCGTGTGCTGCTTACCGTCGTCACGGTTGGACTTATGGTGTAATCCGTTTAGATGCAAAAGTGGTTTAATTAGCAATAACTTTTCTTAATTCCTAAGTGTGCTCGTAAATAATGTTTATAAAATAGCGCGGGAGAGAAAAGTTAGTTAATAAAATTTCTGCTGGGTGAGGAATTCCAAATGAATTTCTCACCCACGCTTATTTTGAAAAGCAAGGCTTGCGTAAAATAGCGGTATCATTTTGATGTCCATACGTGTCAAGTTACTAGCTAGAATGAGGAAAACAGTGAGTGCTCGTCCCCTGCAAGTTGCAGTAATCGGTGCTGGCCCAGCCGGTATTTATGCCGCTGATATTTTGTCGAAATCAGATGTAGAAGTCCAAATAGACTTATACGAGAAACTACCTGCTCCTTATGGGTTAGTGCGTTACGGAGTAGCGCCCGACCATCCGCGTATTACGCAAATCATTAAAGCTCTATACAACATTTTGCAACGTGGCGATATTCGTTTAGTGGGCAATGTGGAAATCGGAAAAGATGTTACTTTCCCAGAGCTGCAGGAACATTATGACGCAATTATTTTAGCAACTGGGGCAGACAACGACCGTCCATTTGATATTCCAGGAGCAGACCTACCGCAAGTTTATGGCGCATCTAAATTTGTGTTCTGGTATGACGGACACCCGGACTATCCGCGTCAATGGCCATTAGAAGCCAAAGAAGTAGCAGTAATCGGGGTAGGAAATGTAGCACTAGACATAGCTCGAATTTTGGCTAAACAACCAGATGATTTGTTAGTCACGGAAATTCCAGCCAATGTGGAAGCGGGCTTGCGTCTATCACCTGTTACCGATGTGCACGTTTTTGGACGCCGAGGGCCTGCCCAAGTGAAGTTCACCCCTATGGAACTGCGGGAACTAGGGGAAGTGCCAGATGTAGACATTATCGTTTATGAAGAAGACTTTGACTATGACGCAGGGTCGGAAGAAGCGGTAAATGCTTCTAAGATGACCCGACAAGTGACCAATATTCTAACTGATTACTTATTTGAGCAAGCGGAAGAAAAGACAGCTAAGCGCCGTATTCATTTGCATATGTTGCAACAACCAGTAGAAATTTTGGGTACTGATGCCGTCACTGGTATTCGTATGGAACGCACCGCTTTGCAAGGAGACGGAAGCGTAAAAGGTACGGGTGAATTTATTGACTACCCAGTGCAAGCTGTTTATCGGGCAGTGGGTTATTATTCTTCCCCTATCGAGGGAGTGCCATTTGATGTTGAGCGTGGAGTAGTGCCTAATGTGGCTGGTAGAATCACCGAAACTACAGACGGGCCAGTGATTCCTGGAATGTATGCTACTGGCTGGATTAAGCGTGGGCCAGTAGGTCTGATTGGCTCTACTAAATCTGACGCGCAAGAAACTATTAATAATTTAGTGGCAGATTATGAAGCAGGATTACTGCAAGCTACCACTAATGAAGTGGGTTGGGAAGCAATGGAAGCGTTGTTGAATGAGCGTGCCATTCGTTTCACCACTTGGCAAGGATGGGAATTATTAGAAGAATACGAAAAAGCCTTGGGAGAAAAAGAGGGACGTACTCGTATAAAAGTAGTAGAACGAGAAACAATGACCGCTATTTCTCGTGGTGAAGCTCATGACGGCAAACTATATTAAATAACGAGTTCACTATTGGAATAAGAAAAATTAGCTGGTGGGCACTTAAGAATTTAAGTGCCCACCAGCTAATTTTAGGTGCTACTTAACGGTAGTTTACAAATTGTAGAGCCACATCTAAGTCGGCGTTTTTCAGTAAGGCGATAGTCTCTTGTAGAGCATCGCGTGATTTAGAAGATACCCGTACTTCATCGCCTTGAATTTGCGTTTTAACCGCTTTTGGCCCTTCGTCTCGGATTAGTTTGGTGATTTTTTTAGCATTTTCTTGGCTAATGCCAGCTTTCATAGTGCCAACTAGGCGGTATTCTTTGCCGGAGGCCTTAGGTTCTCCGTCGCCCACGTCTACTTGCTTTAGGGATAGACCGCGACGAATTAATTTGCTTTGGAGGACGTCCAAGATGGCTAGTACACGCTCGGGGGTATTGGCAATCATAGTGATGCTTTCGCCTTTTAGTTCAATGCTGGCCCCTACGTTTTTGAAATCATAGCGGGTGCTAATTTCTTTAGCGGTCTGATTAACTGCATTATCTACTTCTTGAGCGTCGTATTTGGATACGATGTCGAAGGAGGAATCTGCCATATTATTGCTCTTTTCTGATAACTTGCGGGAAGTGGTTATGTTTTACGCAATTACTTCTTTTTATCTCTATTTTGCCTGAGTTTAATGCTTTTTAGCCCGTAGAAATATGCTGAATGTGATTATAACTTCATTTCAGACTTTAGTATCGGTTTGACATACTACCCACTGTAGCTGTTAATCTCTATGTTGCCTAAGAAATTTTGGCTTACCGAAAGGTTAGTTGAAATTATTAGCATCGGCGGGTTGACCGAGCGGCCAATGGTATCTGACTGTAAATCAGACGCGTGAGCTACGGGGGTTCGAATCCCTCACCCGCCACAGTGTTTCTGGTAGTCTTATAGCTATAAAGAAACATTAGTTACCTTGAGTGACAGGTTTCACTGCTGGTAATGAATTAGCGAGTTGGGATTTACCAAGAAAATTTGGTAGGCTATCCAACGTTGCCCCGATAGCTCAGTCGGCAGAGCATCTCCATGGTAAGGAGAAGGTCAAGGGTTCGATTCCCTTTCGGGGCTCCATTCATTTCTCGAATCTTTTGAGAAATGAAGCGGCGGGGTAGCTCAGTTGGTCAGAGCGCACGACTCATAATCGTGAGGTCGCGGGTTCAAACCCCGCCTCCGCTACAGATGTCAAAGTGATGTCCAGTGAAGCAACCGCTTCCCTTCAACCATCGAACGTGAGGAAAAAACCGTGGCTAGCAAGTCTCAAGACGTTCGCCCTAAGATCACCCTCGCTTGCGAGGTGTGCAAGGAGCGCAACTATATCACTAAGAAGAATCGTCGCAATACCCCAGATCGTCTAGAACTAAAGAAGTATTGCCCACGTTGTAACCAGTCGCAAACTCATCGCGAAACGCGCTAAGTTTTTGCGCAACGTGACTCAGATAGAACCCCGCTTAGCGGGGTTTTGTTGTATATAGCGAATGCGGAGAAAGGTACTTCTGCTTTCTTTTCCGTTTTTGGGCTTACTTGGTAATAACTCTACCTTTCCTCTAGGCTTGTACACATGACTTCTATTTCTTTGGCTGAAATCCCAGCGCCACTGGCTACACGAGCGCAAGCAAATCCTGCTACTTTTGCAGAGCTAACCACGATAGCTGTAGGGGGAAAATTTACCCAGCTAATAGACGCCACCACTGAAGCTGAGCTAATTGACGCGGTAGCACAAGCAGATGCGGATAATATTCCAGTAGTGGTAGTAGGGGGCGGCTCTAATATCTTGGCTAATGATGCTGATTTTTCAGGTTGGGTGGTAAGAGATAGACGACAAGATGTTACCGTGCACGATGTGAATGCTTGTGGAGGTGCGCTAGTTACTGCCACAGCCGGTACGTACTGGGACACATTTGTGCAGTATGCGATTGAAAATGAATGGGCAGGAGTGGAAGCCTTATCAGGTATTCCGGGCACAGTGGGAGCTGCTCCCGTGCAAAACATTGGAGCATATGGGCAAGATGTATCGCAAGTAATTACTACTTTGCGTACCTGGGATCGGCTTACTAAAAAAGTACGCACTCTATTTTTGCATGATTTACAGTTTGGCTATCGTGATTCTTTACTGAAAAAATCCATGCAAGATCCTGCTTTTCGTTTTAGCCCCCGCTGGGTGGTATTGGATGTAAAGTTTCAATTAAAACTAGCCAGTTTAAGCCAACCTATTAGCTACCAGCAGTTAGCGCAAAAATTAGCAGTAGAAATAGGGCAAAAAGTACCCGCTAGTAGAGTGCGGGAAGCCGTATTAGAATTACGGAGCAGTAAAGGTATGGTGTTAAATTCGGCAGACCGCGACACTTACTCTTTAGGGTCTTTCTTCACTAATCCGGTAATCAGTGCCAGCCTAGCAGCCACTTTGCCTGAAAACGCGCCAAAATATCAAATGGCAAATCCAGGAACTCTTTCGCAAATCGGGGCAGCTGCTCCGCAAAATGCAGACGAAGTGAAAACCTCAGCAGCATGGTTGATTGAAAATGCAGGATTTACCCCAGGCTATGGGAGAGGAGAAAATGCTCGTCTTTCCACTAAACACTCTTTGGCGCTCACAAATCGCGGACAAGCCACAGCCAGCGAAATTAAAGCACTAGCTGAGGAAATTATTACAGGAGTGCAAGAGTGCTTCGGAGTGCGTTTAGTGCCCGAGCCGGTATTTCTTTCAGAAGTATAAAGTAGGTTAGGGTAAGTTAAGACGGACGAAAGATGCTTAATTACCAAATTATCAACTTGTTTATTTGCAAAATATGCGAAAACTACTTAGCTAACCAGAGTGTTCCTTAACTGAATAGCTTTGATAAAGGACGAGATAGGAAACCAGTAAAGTTTAAATTAATGAGTGCGTTAGGCTGGCTGCGCCAACCATTGTGCCACTTCTTGCTTCCAGCGTGCTTTATCTTGTGCATTAGCTAAAGAAGCTTCAATAGAACAAATAGCTAAGTCGGCTAGCTCGGTATCATTTAAACCAAGAGAGCGAGCATTATCGTATTGAGCCACTAAACGAGAACGGAACAAAAGTGGATCATCTGCCCCTAAAGCTACTTTTACTCCTGCTTGCATGAGCCGTCTTAAAGGGATTTCCTGCAGTTGAGTGTAAACCCCTAATTGCACATTGGAAGCAGGGCATACTTCTAAAGCAATATCGTTTTGGGCAATTAATTCCAGTAAATGTGGATCTTCTACACAACGCACTCCATGCCCGATGCGTTGTGGGTGTAGATGACGTACAACTTCCCATAAATGGTCTGCTCCGAGTAGTTCACCACCGTGTGGCACGGCTGCTAATCCGGCTCGGTGCGCAATGGCAAAGGCCTTATCCCATTGAGCAGTTACTCCGCGGCGTTCATCGTTGGACAGTCCAAAGCCCACTACTTCTCCAGGGCCGTCCCCTGCGTGTTTGGCGGCTAAGCGCGCTAAAATACGGGCATCTAAGGGGTGTTTAATACGGGAAGCAGCCACAATAATAGCTACTTGCACTCCCGTGTCGAGAGAAGCTTTTTTAGCTTCGTCCAACACTATTTCGAGTGCTGGAGTAATACCACCCACAAATGGCGCATAAGAAGTGGGGTCGATTTGTATCTCTAGCCGTCTAGACCCCTCTAAGGCTTCATCTTGAGCAGCTTCGCTGATAATCCGCCGCATGGCTACTTCAGAGCGCACTACTTGGCGTGCTGCATCATATGCGCGCTGAAATCTAAACCAACCCCGTTGATCAGCTGGTACTTGCAAAGCTACATTATCGGTTAAATTCTCTGGCAGGCGAATTCCTTGTTCTTGAGCTAAATCTTGGAGAGTGCTTAGCCGCATAGAGCCGGTAAAATGTAGGTGCAAATGCGTCTTGGGGAGAGTGTGTAGATTGCGCATAAAAATATCTTGCCAGTTCTTTAACCGCGTGGCTATTTAGGTATGGTGTGAAAAATAAACTATAACAGTGCTATGCCCAAAGAAACTCGTACCGCTATTGAACGGCGTGACTTAGCTTTGCTTACCGCTAGTCGCGCTGGGGAAATGTTGCGGTTAGCTTTTGCTGATATTGGGCAGTTGAAAACCTGGGAAGTTCATCAAGTACATCACCGTCCAGGAGCGGGAGTGTCGGTAGGATACAGGTTAATGCTTGGCACAATGCGCGCAGGGGCAGTGCAAGATTTATATGTTTTAGCCACTACCGCAGAAGTTAATCCTCATAAATTGCGAGCTGTGCAAGGTAAGCGTTTGCGTTTAGGGGATACGGTAGTGAGCTTGTGGCAGTATCCGCACGATCCGGAGCTTACTGCTCTGCCGTTAGCAGCTGATACGGGAAAATTTAGTGAGCTGTTGAAGGAACCTGTCGATTTAGAATTGTTAGGGTATCGTCCTACCCGCCGGGCAGTGTTACGAGTGGTGCGAGTGGAAAAACCGGCTTTGTACGCCAAAGTTTTACGCACAAGTGAACAAAAACAATTGGCTTTGCGGTTGGAAACTATGGCGAAAGCTCAGGTTCCTGCTCCGCAAATTTATCTGCAACAACCTGGTTTATTAGTGATGACGGCAGTGCCCGGTATTTCTTTGGCAAAATTACTTGCTCGTACTTCTTCTCGGGTATTGCCTAAAAACCGTCCGACTTTTACAGACCTAGATCGTACTTTCCAGAGTTTGTGGCAGCTGTTAGAGTCTTTGCCGGAGTTGCCTTTTAAGGCACCTAAACGTCCAGCTTGGGCTGAGCGAGCAGAGTATTATGGACAAGCCGCTAGCCTAGCTTTACCGGGAAGAATGCGTGAATGTGGGCAAATAGCGAAGGATATTAAGCATTTATTAGCTCATAGTGATTTAGGGGAGTTACGTACCGTACACGGAGATTTTTATGAAGCTAATGTGTATGTAGATCCGCAGACGGGTCTGGTTTCGGGAATATTAGATTTAGACTCTTTAGGCCCAGGGTATTTAGTACATGATTGGGGTTGTTTATTAGGGCATATGTCGGTGTTGGCTTATCTTTCTCCGAAGCATTATGATGCAGTTCCAGAAATTGTGCAAGATTGGTTTAAGCAGTTAAGTGCTTTTTATGATGCACGGGCTTTAGCGGCTTCCGCGAGCGGGGTGGCACTTTCTTTAGTGGCAGGTGCTCGTAAAACTGGTAAAAAGTGGGATAAGGAAGCAGAAAATCGTTTACTAATGGCTAGGCAGTGGCTAGATTTAGCGCAATAAGTAACAAAGTATTTTGGTTAATATTAAGAGTGCGCCTCGTTGTAAAGGCGCACTCTTAGTGTGTTTAGTTAGCTAAATAAAGTTTGCAGACGTTCGATGCCCGTCACTAAATCTGCGTCATTCAGGGCATAGCTTAAGCGCAGATAACCTGGAGCGCCAAATGCCTCTCCTGGCACTACTGCTACTTCTGCTTCTTCTAAAATCAAGGTAGCTAACTCGGCACTGGTGTGGGCTACCCGTCCTTTAATTTCTTTGCCGAGCAGAGCACTTACATTAGGGAATACGTAGAAAGCGCCAGTTGGTTCAGGTACTTCCAGCCCTGGAATTTCTCGTAGCATTGCCACGATTTTTTGTCTGCGCCTATCAAAAACTTCCCGCATTTGGGCTACGATATTTTGTTCGCCCGTCAAGGCCGCTAAAGCGGCTACTTGACAGACATTAGCTACATTAGAAGTGGCATGAGATTGGAAGTTAGCGGCCTGTTTGATTACATCAAGTGGGCCATACATCCAGCCTACGCGCCAGCCAGTCATGGCATAAGTTTTAGCTACACCGTTTACTACGATAGTGCGATCAGCCATTTCAGGCACTTCTGCTAGAAGGTAGGATTGTTTTTCGCCATATACTAGATGTTCATAGATTTCGTCAGTAATAATCCAGATTCCGTTAGCTAACGCCCACTGCCCAATTTCTTTAATTTCGGTGGCGGTATATACCGAGCCGGTTGGGTTAGAAGGGGAGCATAATAGTAGTGCTTTAGTTTGGGGGCTGAGAGCCGCTTGTAGTTGCGGAACGGTTACTTTGTAGTCTTGGGCAGAACCAGCAAACACTTCCACTGGGATACCGCCACAAAGTCGGATAGCTTCTGGATAGGTTGTCCAGTAAGGGGCAGGAAGTATTACCTCATCTCCATCTGACACGATAGCGGCGAAAGCTTGGAATACTGCTTGTTTACCGCCGTTGGTGACGATAACTTGGGAAGGGTCGATTTTAACCCCGCTATCTTGGAAAGTTTTTTCGGCAATTGCTTTGCGTAATTCAGGTAGTCCAGCAGCTGGTGAATACTTATGGTTTTTAGGGTCGCGAGCTGCGGCCACGGCAGCTTCGACAATAAAATCTGGGGTAGGGAAGTCTGGTTCACCTACTCCGAATCCGATTACTGGCTTGCCTGCGGCTTTTAGAGCTTTGGCTTTAGCATCAACGGCTAACGTGGCAGACTCTTGCAGGGCACCTAAGCGAACAGATACACGTGATTTTTCATTAAAATTATTCATGTTTACATCGTTACATATTTTGGGATGAGTTTCGATGCTGATAGGAATAAAGCAAGAAAATATGCACGATTAGTTAAGAAAAAATGAGAAGTATGCCACGTGGTACTAGATTATTTGCGCGGCAGTGGGTTTGGCTATTAAGCTTAATCAGGCTGTGTAGCATAGATTTATTAAGATCAATAAGGCATAATAGATGAGTGCTCGCAAACCAATAGGGTAGTGGCGCAATTGGTAGCGCACCGGTCTCCAAAACCGGCGGTTGTGGGTTCGAGTCCCTCCTGCCCTGCTAGAAAGCGGCCCAACGGGGCCGTTTTCCACATTAACCGAGAGGATAATGACGTGAACGAAGTTGCATCACACACTGGTCAGCAACGCCAAAGTGCGAACGCAAAGAAGTTAGGTTTCTTTGCACGCATTATTGCATTCTTTAAGCAGTCACTAGCTGAATTTAAGAAAGTGCAACGCCCAACTGGGGAAGAACTTTGGAAAATGTTCGTTACCGTTGTGAGCTTTTTGATTATTGTGATGATTTTTGTAGCAGTATTAGACGTAGTGTTTAATCAAGCTGTTTTCTGGGTCTTTGGCTAATTGCTTGTCTAGCAGTAACTAAACCAGAAAAAACGAAAATAATAACCCAAACATAAAGGCACTACCGAAGGAAAGTCCATGTCGGAAGAAATTCAGGAACTAAATAATGCTCCGTTGTTCTCTGATGGCACTGAACACAGTGTGGCGCAGGAGTCTTTGGCTACTGTGGAGGAGGTAGCGCAGCTACCTGCTACCGATTTAGCCGTGGAAACTCAGGCGGTATCGGATAGTGCAGATGTTGCTGAAGAAGATGCCACACCAGTAGCAGAAGACGGGGTAGTTACGGAAGAGATTGTACGTCGCCGTCTAAAGGGATTACCTGGTCGTTGGTATGTGCTACACACTTATGCTGGTTATGAAAAGCGTGTGAAGCAAGACCTTGAAACTCGTTCACACTCTATGGGAATGGAAGATTACATTTTCCAAGTAGAAGTACCTATGGAAGAAGTGATTGAGGTTAAGAAGGGGCAAAACAAGCTAGTATCGCGGGTGCGTATCCCAGGCTATGCCCTAGTGCGTATGAAGATGACTGATGATTCTTGGCGAGTTGTGCAAGAAACTAATGGTGTTACCGGTTTCGTAGGTAATGGTCGTAATCCAGTAGCTCTCACTCCTGACGAAGTGGTGAAGATGCTCACTCCAGTCATTGAACAAGAAGTGGCGCATGAGGCTAAAGCTGCTGGAAAGCCGGTACGTTCTGGTGCTCCAACCTTGGTGGTAGAATACCAGGTAGGAGAAACCGTGACCCTTACCACTGAACCTTGGGTAGGTATGCCAGCTACAATTTCTGAGGTTGATGCAGTTAATCAGCGACTCACTGTATTAATGACTTTGGTCGGCCAGGAAACCCCGGTCGATCTGTCTTTCGGTCAAGTACAAAAGATGGATTAAAACAGCACAGCTGTTTGTGAGTAAGTGTTAAGTTTACTTACTACTGTTTTTGTAATTGCGCGAAAGACGGCCGGCACTTTTGCCATGTGTCGGTAAGCAACAAGATAAAGGATCAATATGCCACCGAAGAAGAAGGTTGCAGGCCTGATCAAACTACAGATTCAGGCAGGTGCTGCGAATCCAGCTCCACCAATTGGCCCAGCATTAGGTCAGCACGGTGTGAACATTATGGAATTCTGTACCGCTTACAATGCGGCTACCGAATCTATGCGCGGAACCGTTATTCCGGTAGAAATTACCGTTTACGAAGATCGTTCTTTTACCTTCGTAACCAAGACCCCACCAGCTGCAGATCTATTAAAGAAAGCTGCTGGAATTAAGAAGGGTTCTGGTGTGCCAAACAAGGACAAGGTTGGTCACGTTACTGCTGAGCAGTTACTAGAAATCGCTAAGACCAAAGAACCTGATCTAAATGCAAACGACCTAGAGAACGCAGCTCGCATTATTGCTGGTACTGCTCGCTCTATGGGTCTAACCACAGACGAAATCTAATTAAGTAAGGCATCTTCATGATGCGATGCCGTAAGGGCATCAAGTGGTAGGACCCGGAGCTGGTTCGTGTACCACAACTGCTATTTAAGGAGAAGCAGAATGGCAAAGCGCTCAAAGAATTACCGCAAAGCGGCTGAGCTTATTCAGCCAGCTGAGCTTTACTCAGTAGAAGAAGCTGTTGATCTTGCGATTAAGACTTCCACCACTAAGTTTGCGGCTACTGTAGAAGCAGTGTTCCGTCTAGGTGTGGATCCACGCAAGGCAGACCAGATGGTACGTGGCACTGTTTCTTTGCCACACGGCACTGGTAAGACCGCTCGTGTTATCGTATTTGCTACTGGTGAACGGGCACAAGCTGCTCGTGAAGCAGGAGCAGATGAAGTAGGCGATGACGATTTAATCGCAAAGGTTGCAGGCGGCTGGACGGACTTCGATTCGGCAGTAGCAACCCCAGACATGATGGGCAAGGTAGGTACGCTAGGTCGTATCCTTGGTCCACGTGGTCTAATGCCTAACCCTAAGACTGGTACCGTTACCATGGATACCGCTAAGGCTGTTACCGACATTAAGGGCGGTCGTATTGAGTTCCGTGTAGACAAGCACGGCAACTTGCCAATTATTCTTGGTAATACCAGCTTTACTCCAGAACAGTTAGCTGAGAACTTCCAAGCAGCTTTCGCTGAAATTCAGCGTCTAAAGCCGTCCTCCTCTAAGGGACGCTACATTCTAAAGGGAACCGTTTCCACCACTATGGGGCCTGGTATTCCACTAGACGTAGTTAAGCTAACTCGCTAAGGTTAAGCGCACTTACTGAGTAATACAGTAAATTTTTAGCGATTGTGAAGGGACTTGCATTTAAAGCAAGTCCCTTTGCTGTAGCTAGAGTTCCACGGGTAAAGCCGACAGTTTACGAAAAAAGATATATGCTTAATAGAAACACTTGCTAAAAGTAGGCAAGCTATCGTTCTCAGTTTAAGGATTAAAACATGGTTAAGCCTTTCGTAATTGGTATTGCTGGTGGCACTGGTAGCGGAAAAACTACTCTCACTAAGGCGATTACCCAGCGTTTTCCAGGCGAAACCAGCGTGGTGTATCACGATAACTATTACCGTCGCTGGGACGGTTTAACTTATGAACAGCGTTCGGTCTTAAATTTTGACGCCCCTGAAGCATTCGATACTGATTTAATGGTAGTGCAGTTAAAAGAACTAATTGCGGGAAATGCTATCCAGAGCCCGGTATATGATTTCACGGTACATAATCGTAGTGATGAAACGGTAACGGTAGAGCCAGCACCGGTTATTTTGGTAGAGGGTATCTTAATTTTCTCCGACCCAGATTTGTGCAGTTTATTCGATCTGAAGTTATTTGTAGATACTGATGCAGATGTGCGGATCATGCGCCGTATTAAACGGGACGTATTAGAACGTGGTCGAAGTATTGAATCAGTGGAAGCACAGTACTTGAAAACTGTGAAGCCAATGCATGAATTATATGTCGAGCCAGCTAAACGTCGTGCTGATTTGATTATTCCAGAGGGTGGGCGAAATCTGGTGGCTTTAGATATTTTGTTTAGCCGTATTGCCGGAATAATTGGTTAAACAAGTTAAGGTGCCAAGAAACCTGAAAAGTAGTGCTAAGACCAGCGTGCTGGTTTGTTATTTTCCAAGGTAGGGAAAAGACGCAATGCTTGATCTTTTCACTTAGTTGAAAAGTATGGTGGTATCACTCACGAAAACCGGATAAAACCTTGCATATGTAAGCGTTAGTTAGTAAGCTATTTGATGCCCAAGACCGCAGGTCTCCCGTTGCCAACGGGGATAAGTTCGCAAAAGCGACACCAGCGCAGGTACGAACTAAATAGCATTATTATGCCTAGACCCCTCGTGCTTGCGCGGGGTTTTTCTTTTGCCTACTGAAGATTTTGCGGCTTTTTCATGGAAGGAGGTCCCATGGCACGGACCGACAAGTCTGCAGCGATTGCAGAGCTAACGGAACTTTTCCGCAGCTCTTCGGCTGTTCTTGTAACTGAGTATCGCGGTTCTACCGTGGCGCAACTTAAGACGCTTCGTCGTGCGCTAGGTAGTGAAGCTAAGTACACGGTTGCTAAGAATACCCTCGCACGCTTAGCGGCTGCTGAGGCTGGCGTTGAAGGACTCGACGCTGCGCTCAAGGGCCCAACCGCGTTGGCATTCGTGACTGGCGACGTTGCTTCCGCAGCAAAGGCACTTAAGGAATTTTCTAAAGAAAATAAGAATCTAGTTCTCAAGGCTGGTGTGCTAGAAGGAACTATCCTTAACGCTGAAGATGTTGCTAAGCTCGCTGATCTCGAATCTCGTGAGGTTCTACTTGCCAAGACTGCTGGAGCTCTCAAGGCTTCGCTTTACAAGGCTGCATATGTATTTACTGCACCACTTGTTAAGACGGTGCGCACTGTTGATGCCCTGCGCGAGAAGCAGGAAAACGCTGCCTAAGCTAGTGTATTTAACTACTTAAGCAACGGAACAAACCCAAATAAAAACTGCCTCGCAATAGGCAAAAAAGGAAGGACGGTCAATCATGGCCAAGCTTACCGCTGAAGAACTTATTGAAGCTTTCAAGGAGCTAACCCTAGTAGAGCTAAACGACTTCGTTAAGAAGTTTGAAGAAGAATTCGATGTAGAGGCTGCTGCTCCAGCTGCTGTTGCAGTTGCTGCTGCTCCAGCTGCCGCTGCTGCTGAAGAAGATGAGAAGGACGAGTTTGACGTAGTAATCGAGTCTGTAGGCTCCAACAAGATTGCTGTGATCAAGGAAGTTCGCGCTCTTACCCCACTAGGTCTAAAGGAAGCTAAGGAACTAGTTGATGGCGCTCCTGCAACTCTACTAGAGGGCGCTAACAAGGAAACTGCAGAAAAGGCTAAGGAAGCCCTAGAAGCTGCAGGCGCAACTGTAGTTCTTAAGTAATCTTCTAAACAGGCTTAGCCTGTAAGTAAGTTACTGCAAGGTGGGGGTAGAACCAATCCGGTTCTACCCCCACTTTTTATTTAATGAATTAAATGCTGATTTCCCTAAAAGGAAATTTGGAAGCGCTTAATTTCCGTTCTATGTTATTGCTTTACTTTTGCACACACCGTGGTCTGGCTTGCAATACTCTGTTTTGGTGGATAGAGTACATAAAGAACTGGGAGAACCTATTTGACTAGCCTCACTGGGTATAGATGAGGTGTTTAGCTAAAAGAAAGATGGGTTTATAGCAGGATTTACAATCTAGGTAGATCGATGAAACTGACTCATGCACCCGAGTTAGACCTTCGAGGATTGCCTAGAGTATAGGTGTCGTGACCTCTTCCACATTGGTAGAGGGTAGCTTTCTCCACCCTTTTTCGGTAAAGTTGAAACTTGTGTTGTGTGCACATTTTTGTACCCAAAATCAAGAATGTAAAACAGCGTAAATAACAATAGAAAACTCTTGAAGTATCAATGATTTTCTGTATGTTTTCGCTATTGCACACACGAGCCTTACTGGAACCCAGGGAAGGAATATCCTTTGGCTGCTTCGAGCACCTCGTTACCCACCGTTGAAAACGGCCGTCTAAAGGCCGATCGTGTATCTTTTGCAAAGCTCACCGAGCCAATGTCGGTGCCAGACCTACTTAATTTGCAAACCTCCTCGTATGGTTGGTTAGTAGGCTCCCCAGAATGGCGAGCTGCTAATCCGGGCGAGAAGTCTGGTCTGGAAGAGATTTTTGAAGAAATCTCTCCGATTGAAAATACTGCTCGTACGATGGGCTTAATTCTTTCTAATCCACATTTGGAAGAAGAAAAAGCATCTATTAATGAATGTAAAGATAAAGACCTGACTTATTCGGCTGCTCTTTATGTGACTGCCGAGTTTCAGAATTATGAAACTGGGGAAATTAAATCGCAAACCACTTTCATTGGCGATTTCCCGCTAATGACCCCGCAAGGTACCTTCATTATTAACGGTACCGAGCGTGTAGTGGTATCCCAGTTAGTACGTTCGCCAGGTGTTTATTTTGAACGTTTAGCTGATAAGACTTCTGATAAGTACGTTTACTCTACGAAGATTATTCCATCGCGTGGTGCTTGGCTAGAGTTCGAGATTGACAAGCGTGACGCGGTAGGTGTGCGTATTGACCGTAAGCGCAAGCAGTCGGTGACGGTATTCCTAAAGGCTTTAGGAATGTCGGAAGCAGAAATTCGGGAAGAATTTGCTGACTATCCATCTTTGCTTGCAACTTTGGAAAAAGACGTAGTGCATACCCAAGAAGAAGCCTTGCAAGATCTTTACCGTAAGTTGCGCCCAGGAGAACCACCTACGGCTGAAGCTGGTCGCAACCTAATTAAGAACTTCTACTTCAACAACAAGCGTTACGACTTAACTAAGGTTGGTCGTTACAAGATCAACAAGAAGCTCGGATTGGAGATTCCAGCCGACACCCGTCAGCTTTTGATTGAAGACATTATCGGCACTTTGCGTTATCTACTAGCATTACACGCAAACGAAACTGATATTGTAAACAACGCTTCCGGTGAAGCAGTACCAGTAGAAACCGACGATATTGACCATTTCGGAAATCGTCGTATCCGTGCAGTAGGCGAGTTGATTCAAAACCAAGTACGCACTGGTTTGTCTCGTTTAGACCGCATGGTACGTGAGCGTATGACCACGCAGGAAGCAGAAGCAATTACGCCGTCTTCCTTAATAAACATTCGCCCAATCGTGGCAGCTATTAAGGAATTCTTTGGCACTTCTCAGCTTTCCCAGTTTATGGATCAAAATAACCCATTAGCTGGCTTAACCCATAAGCGTCGTTTATTTGCGCTTGGTCCAGGTGGTCTTTCGCGTGATCGTGCTTCTATGGAAGTGCGAGACGTACACCCATCTCACTACGGCCGTATGTGTCCAATTGAAACGCCTGAAGGTCCAAACATTGGTCTGATTGGTTCTTTGGCTTCTTTCGGACGGGTTAATTCTTTTGGTTTCATTGAAACTCCTTACCGCAAGGTAGTAGACGGAGTAGTAACTGAAGAAATCGAATACCTAGATGCCGCAGACGAAGATCGTTACGCAATTGCGCAGGCTTCAGCAGAACTAGACGCTAACGGAAAGTTCCTAGGAGAAGAAGTATTGGTACGTCTTCCAGGAGGCGAACCAGCTCTAATCCCGCCAGCTGAAGTGGGTTACATGGACGTTTCGGCACGTCAAATGTGTTCGGTAGGTACGGCAATGATTCCGTTCCTAGAGCATGACGACGCTAACCGAGCTCTCATGGGTGCTAACATGCAACGGCAGGCGGTACCATTGCTACGTCCAGTTGCTCCACTGGTAGGTACAGGTATGGAAGTACGTGCTGCTGTGGATGCTGGCGATGTAACAGTAGCAGTAGAAGCCGGTGTGGTCACTGAAGTTTCGGCAGACGTAGTACACGTAGAAGAAGATTCTGGTAAGCATCGCGTTTACAAACTAGCAAAGTTTGAGCGTTCCAATCCTGGTAACTGTACTAATCAGCGTGTAGCTGTTTCGGTGGGCGACCGACTAGAAAAAGGTTCGCTAATCGCTGATGGTCCAGCAACTGCTGGAGGTGAACTAGCACTTGGTCAAAATCTGCTAGTAGCTTTCATGGCTTGGAATGGTTACAACTTTGAGGACGCTATTATTTTGTCCCAGCGTTGTCAGTCCGAGGATCTACTTACCTCTATTCATATTGAAGAACACGAAGTAGATGCGCGTGACACCAAGCTAGGCCCAGAAGAAATTACGCGCGATATTCCAAATGTATCGGAAGAAATGCTTTCGCATTTAGACGAGCGAGGAATTATCCGTATCGGTGCTGAAGTTTCTGCAGGCGATATTCTAGTAGGAAAGATTACGCCAAAGGGTGAAACAGAACTTACCTCCGAAGAGCGTCTATTGCGGGCAATTTTCGGTGAAAAAGCAAAAGAAGTGCGTGATACTTCTTTGCGAGTACCACATGGTGAGTCCGGTATAGTAATTGGCGTAAAAGAATTTTCTTCCGAAAACCATGACGAACTAGCCGCTGATGTGCGTCAGACGGTACGCGTCTACATTGCACAGCGTCGCAAGATTACCATTGGTGACAAGATGGCAGGACGCCACGGAAATAAGGGTGTTATTTCCCGTATTTTGCCAGTGGAAGATATGCCATTCATGGAAGACGGCACCCCTGTGGATATTGTTCTAAACCCATTGGGTGTACCATCACGTATGAACCTTGGTCAGGTATTTGAGTTGCACTTAGGTTGGATTGCTGCTCAAGGCTGGGACGCAAGCGCAGCTCGTGCCGCTGGAGAAGAATGGGCTACCCGTCTTCCCGAAAGCGCAGTAAAGACTAAGGGACGGCAAAACGTAGCCACCCCAGTGTTTGACGGCGTACTTTCAGATGAATTAAACGGGCTACTAGCTTCTACATTGCCTAACCGTGATGGCGACCGCCTAGTAGACGAAAATGGTAAGGCTCGTCTATTTGACGGACGCACCGGTGAGCCATTCCCAGAGCCAGTTTCGGTGGGTTATATGTATATGCTTAAGTTGCACCACTTAGTAGACGACAAGATTCATGCTCGTTCTACTGGCCCATACTCGATGGTTACTCAGCAGCCACTAGGTGGTAAGGCACAATTCGGTGGTCAGCGTTTCGGAGAAATGGAAGTTTGGGCACTGGAAGCATACGGTGCCGCCCATACTTTGCAAGAAATGCTTACCATCAAGTCTGACGACACGGTGGGTCGCGTAAAGGTTTATGAAGCTATCGTAAAGGGCGATAACGTTCCTGAACCAGGCATTCCAGAATCCTTCAAGGTGCTAGTACAAGAAATGCGTTCCTTGTGCTTGAACGTAGAAGCTCTTGATTCACACGGTAATGCTATTTCCCTGCAGGACGCCGACGAAGATGCGTTTAAGGTTCCGCAAAACGCGGGAACTCAAACTGGTCTTGAAGACCTGCAGACAGGTGCAGATTTCTAAATCGCATACACAGGGAGTGAGGTGGCCCAAAACGCCCGTCACCTCACTCGCTTGAAAAACAAAATCGGCGTGAATAAAGAAAATTGGAAGTAGGAACCTTGCTCGACGTTAATCTCTTCGATCAGCTCCACATCTCTTTAGCGACCTCGGAAGATATTCGCTCTTGGTCGCATGGTACGGTTACTAAGCCAGAAACGATTAACTACCGTACCTTAAAGCCGGAAAAAGACGGTCTTTTTGGAGAACAAATTTTTGGACCTACTCGTGACTGGGAATGCGCTTGTGGTAAATACAAGCGTCCACGTTACAAGGGTATTGTTTGTGAACGATGCGGAGTGGAAGTTACTCGCTCCAAAGTTCGCCGTGACCGCATGGGTCATATCGAACTAGCAGCTCCTGTTACGCACATCTGGTACTTCAAGGGAGTGCCTTCCCGTTTAGGATACTTACTAGATATTGCGCCTAAAGATCTAGAAAAAGTAATTTACTTTGCCGCATATATGGTTACTAGCGTAGATGCACAACGTCGTCACGATGATATGCCTGCGCTTACTGCCGAGTTTGAGCTAGAACGCAACAATCTAGTAAAAGAACGTGACTTTGAGGTAGAAAAACTACTACAAGCACAAGAAACAGCTTTACGGGAAGCCGAAAACGAGTCTAGCGCAGCCCGTAAGAAGATTGAGCGCGCTTCAGAAGCAGAAATTACTCGCTTGCGCCGTCAGTACGATGAAGAAATCGACCGCCTAGAATTGGTGTGGGATAAGTTCGTACGTCTTACCGTAGGCGATTTAGAAGGCGATGAAGAAGTATATCGGGAAATGCAATTGCGTTGGGGCGATTACTTTGAGGCTTGCCGTGGTGCAGAAGCTATCCAGCGCCGTCTACAAACCTTCGACTTAGAAGCTGAACGCGACCTACTGGTAGAACAAATCGAAACCGGTACGGCACAGCGCAAGACTCGTGCTCTAAAGCGTATCAAGGTAGTTAATGCTTTCTTGCAGTCAGGCACTAAGCCAGAAGCAATGGTATTAGACGCTTTGCCAGTGATTCCACCGGATTTGCGTCCAATGGTACAGCTAGACGGTGGTCGATTTGCCACCTCCGATCTAAACGATCTATATCGTCGCGTAATTAACCGTAATAATCGTTTAAAGCGCATGATTGATTTAAATGCGCCTGAGATTATGGTTAATAACGAAAAGCGTATGTTGCAAGAAGCAGTAGACGCATTATTCGATAATGGTCGGCGTGGACGTCCAGTACAAGGTGCTGGCAACCGTCCGCTAAAGTCCATCTCGGATATGCTGAAAGGTAAGCAGGGTCGTTTCCGTCAAAACTTGCTCGGTAAGCGTGTAGACTACTCGGGTCGTTCAGTTATTGTGGTTGGCCCAGACTTGAAGCTACACCAGTGTGGTCTGCCTAAGACGATGGCACTAGAACTATTTAAACCTTTCGTGCAAAAGCGTCTAGTGGATTTGGAATTAGCAAAGAATATCAAGGCTGCTAAGCGGTTAATCGAACGCCAGCGCGATGAAGTGTATGACGTGCTAGAAGAAGTAATTCGTGAGCACCCAGTACTGCTAAACCGCGCACCTACTTTGCACCGTCTAGGTATTCAGGCTTTCGAGCCACAGCTTATTGAAGGTAAAGCTATCCGTCTGCACCCATTAGTGTGTGCTGCTTTCAACGCCGACTTTGATGGCGACCAGATGGCTGTGCATTTGCCTCTTTCGGTAGAAGCACAAGCAGAAGCACGTATTTTGATGCTTTCGGCTAACAATATCTTGAAGCCTTCCGATGGTCGTCCAGTAACCGTTCCATCTCAGGACATGATTATTGGTTTGTACCATTTGACTATGATTCGGGAAGGTGGCAAGGGAGAAGGTCGCTACTTTACTTCCGTGGCGGAAGCACAAATGGCTGCCGATCTAGGTGAACTAGATATTAACTCGATGGTAAAGATTCGTTTTAAGGCTAACGAAGTAGTGCTACCACGTGATTGGGTAGCACCAGCTGATTACCAAGAGGGCGATGCAGTAGTGCTTGAAACCAGCTTGGGACGCGCTATTTTCAATAACGCTCTGCCTACTCAGTTCCACTACATCAACAAAGTGGTGGATAAGAAAGTGTTAGGTGCTATCGTTAATGAACTAGCAGAACGTTATCCAAAGGTAGACGTGGGTGCTTCGCTAGACGCTTTGAAAGACACCGGTTTCTACTGGGGTGGACGCTCTGGTGTTACCATTGCGGTTTCGGACGTAAAGGTACCTGCCAATAAGGCAGAAATCTTGGAAGCTGCTGAAAAGCGGGCTGCAAAGATTGAGCAAGAATACCAAGAAGGTAACATTCGGGACGAAGACCGTCGTCGCGATTTAGTGGAATTGTGGACGGAAGTAACCGACCAAGTTGCTAACGAGATGCGTGACCAGTTTGACTACTGGAACAATATTAACCAGATGGTTTCCTCGGGAGCACGTGGTAACTGGATGCAGATTCGTCAGGTGGCTGGTATGCGTGGTCTGGTGGCTGATCCAAAGGGTGAAATTATTCCACGTCCAATTAAGTCAAACTATCGTGAAGGTCTTTCGGCGCTAGAATACTTCACCGCTACGCACGGTGCTCGTAAGGGTCTAGCTGATACCGCGTTGCGTACCGCAGAGTCGGGTTACTTAACTCGTCGTCTAGTAGACGTAGCGCAGGATGTGATTGTACGCGAAGCAGATTGTGGTACAAGCCGTGGTCTAGTAAAGACTCTAGTAACGATAGATGCTGACGGCACCCAAGTGCGTTCTGAGGATATTGAAACTTCCGTATTTGCTCGTACTTTAGCTAAAGATGCGGTAGACACAGACGGTAACGTAGTAGTGGCAGCCGGTTCCGATATTGGTGACGTAGCTCTAGAGAAGATCATTGAAGCAGGAATTACCGAAATTTCTGTACGCTCTGTGCTTACTTGTGATTCGCGTGTAGGTACTTGTGCAATGTGTTATGGTCGTTCTTTGGCTACTGGAAAGCTAGTAGACATCGGTGAAGCAGTGGGTATTGTTTCGGCACAGTCCATTGGTGAACCGGGTACTCAGCTTACGATGCGTACCTTCCACACCGGTGGTGCTGCTTCGGCTGAGGACATCACCCAGGGTCTACCACGTGTACAAGAGCTATTTGAAGCACGTACTCCAAAGGGTGAAGCACCTATTGCTGAAGCTGCAGGTAGATTAGAAGTAGAAGAACTAGAGCGTTCTCGCCGTCTAATTATTAAGCCGGCCCAAGGTGAAGATCTGGTCTACATTGTAAGCAAGCGCGCTAAGATGCTTGTAGCAGAAGGTGAGCAAGTGAAGGTGGGACAACAGCTAGTTGAGGGCTGGATTGATCCTAAGAAGGTATTGCGTATTTCTGGTCCACGTGCGGCTCAATTGCATCTAGTTTCGGAAGTGCAACACGTTTACGCTTCGCAGGGTGTAGAAATTCACGATAAGCATATTGAAGTGATTGTACGTCAGATGTTGCGTCGTGTAACGGTACTAGATTCGGGCGATACCAACCTCTTACCTGGTGAGCTAGTGGATATGGCTGTGTTTACTGATGCCAATCGGGCTGCTACTGCAGAGGGACGCAAGAATGCAACAGGTCGTCCGGAGCTAATGGGTATCACGAAGGCTTCTTTGGCTACTGATTCATGGTTATCTGCTGCTTCCTTCCAAGAAACCACTAAGGTGCTTACAGAAGCTGCTTTGAACTCCAAGTCGGATCCACTTTCTGGTCTAAAGGAAAATGTGATTCTAGGTAAGTTGATCCCAGCGGGTACTGGTCTGGAAACTTTGCGAGGTATGCAAGTTAATCCAACGAGTTCTGCTCGCTCGGAGTATGAGCAATTAAACAATATCATTAACCGCGATATTGATGGTTTTGATGATTTGTATGGATACTCTAGCTTCGATGATTACGACTCTACCTTAGGATACGGATACGGTTTATCTTTTAACTAAGGTGGATTGGGGTTCCAAAATTACTAGATAATTTTGGATTGACTCTAGTTTATAAGGGCTGATTTTCTTGAGTGTGCCAAGTGCCACGTTAGAAAATCAGCCCTTTCTTTGACGCGCAAAGCGCTAACCAGATAATCTTAAGAACGGTGCCCGTTTCGACAATTCTTTACGTTGCTTTTCTGACGGCCTTATCACAGTTGCAATTTTGATAAGGATGGAACGTCAGATGAAGAATGTCGGACGATAGGGAAGTACGGTGTCTTCCTTACCGCAGGCTCTTTAGAGCAGGCGGGCAGTTCAACTAAAATCGCATAGTTTAACAGGAGAAATAGTGCCAACTATTCAGCAGCTAGTCCGTAAGGGACGCAGCAGCAAGGCGAAGAACTCCAACACCCCTGCGCTCAAGAAGAGCCCGCAGCGTCGTGGAGTTTGTACTCGCGTTTACACCACCACCCCGAAGAAGCCTAACTCGGCACTTCGGAAAGTTGCTCGTGTTCGTTTGTCCTCTGGTGTTGAGGTCTCGGCTTACATTCCGGGTGAAGGTCACAACCTCCAAGAGCACTCCATCGTGCTCGTACGTGGCGGTCGTGTAAAGGACCTTCCAGGTGTGCGTTACCACATCGTGCGTGGCGCTCTGGACACCCAGGGTGTAAAGAACCGTGCTCAGGGTCGCTCTAAGTACGGTGCAAAGAAGGAGAAGAAGTAATGCCACGTAAAGGACCAGCACGTAAGCGACCATTAGTCGCAGATCCAGTACACGGTTCCACTTTAGTAACTCAGCTTATCAATCGGGTACTACTCGATGGTAAGAAGTCTACTGCTGAGCGTATTGTTTATGGTGCTCTAAATGCAGTAGGAGAGAAGACCGGTCAGGATCCTCTACAAGTTCTTAAGCGCGCTTTAGACAACATCCGTCCTCAGCTAGAAGTAAAGTCCCGTCGTGTGGGCGGTGCTACCTACCAGGTGCCAGTGGATGTAAAGCCAGGTCGCGCAAACACTCTCGCACTTCGTTGGCTAGTGGACTTTTCCCGCCAGCGCCGTGAGAATACTATGCTTGAGCGTCTCCAGAATGAAATTATGGATGCCGCTAACGGTCTAGGTGCCGCAGTTAAGCGCCGTGAAGATATGCATCGCATGGCTGAATCTAACCGCGCCTTCGCCCACTATCGCTGGTAAACCCATGGCTGCATAAGCAGCCCGAAAAGAAGAGAGTTCTTTAATGGCACAAGAAGTGCTTTCCGACCTAAAGAAGGTTCGCAATATCGGCATTATGGCCCATATTGACGCTGGTAAGACCACCACTACCGAACGTATTTTGTTCTACACCGGTATTAACTACAAGATCGGTGAAACCCACGACGGTGCATCTACTACCGACTGGATGGAGCAAGAAAAAGAGCGTGGTATTACCATTACCTCTGCTGCTGTTACTTCTTTCTGGAAGAAGCATCAGATTAACATTATCGACACCCCTGGCCACGTAGACTTCACCGTAGAAGTAGAACGCTCTTTGCGCGTACTTGACGGTGCAGTAGCAGTATTCGACGGCAAGGAAGGTGTAGAACCACAGTCTGAAACCGTATGGCGTCAGGCAGACAAGTACGGAGTACCACGTATCTGTTTCATCAACAAGATGGACAAGATGGGTGCTGACTTCTACTTCTCGGTACAGACCATTCGTGACCGTCTACGCGCTACTCCGCTAGTGATGCAGTTACCAATTGGTTCTGAATCTGAACTATCGGGCGTAATTGACCTGCTTACCATGAAAGCTCTACGTTTCCCAGCAGAGGACGACAAGGGCAATAAGACTATGGGTTCGCTAGTAGTAGAGGAAGAAATTCCAGCTGAGCTACTAGAAAAGGCAGAAGATTACCGCAGCCAGCTAGTAGAAGCAGTAGCTGAAACTGATGATGCGTTGCTAGAGAAGTTCTTCGGTGGTGAAGAAATCAGCATTGATGAACTAAAGGCAGCAATCCGCAAGATTACCATTGCTGGTGATGCTTACCCAGTTTACTGTGGTTCTGCTTATAAGAACATTGGTATTCAGCCAGTGCTAGACGCAGTAGTAGATTTCCTTCCATCTCCACTAGACATCGGTGCGATGAAGGGAACTGATCCAAAGAACGAAGAAATTGAACTTACTCGTGAACCAAGCGAAGATGAACCATTCTCTGCTTTGGCATTCAAGATTGCTGTTCACCCATTCTTTGGTCGTCTAACCTACATTCGTGTTTACTCGGGCAAGATTGAAGCTGGTGGTCAGGCTCTTAATGCTACTAAGGGCAAGAAAGAGCGTATCGGCAAGGTATTCCAGATGCATTCCAATAAGGAAAATCCGGTAGAAGTTGCTCACGCTGGTCACATTTACGCTGTTGTTGGTCTAAAGGATACTACCACTGGTGACACCCTTTGCGACCAAGCACATCCAATCTCGCTAGAATCTATGACTTTCCCAGATCCAGTTATTCACGTGGCAATTGAGCCAAAGTCGAAGGGCGATCAGGAAAAGCTAGGTACAGCAATTCAGAAGCTAGCAGAAGAAGATCCAACCTTCTCTGTAAAACTTGACGACGAGACTGGCCAGACCGTTATCGGTGGTATGGGTGAACTTCACCTAGACATTCTCGTTGATCGTATGCGTCGTGAATTTAAGGTAGAAGCAAACGTGGGCGCTCCAATGGTTGCTTACCGTGAAACGATCCGTGGCAAGGCTGAAAAGATCGAATACACGCACAAGAAGCAGACCGGTGGTTCTGGTCAGTTTGCTAAGGTTCTCGTTACCTTCGAGCCATTGGAGGAAAACGAAGAAGGCGCTACCTACGAGTTCGTAGACGCAGTTACTGGTGGTCGTGTGCCACGCGAATACATTCCATCTGTTGATGCTGGTATCCAAGCAGCAATGGAGAACGGTGTACTTGCAGGCTTCCCAATGGTAGGCGTAAAGGCTACCTTGGAAGACGGCGCATACCACGACGTTGATTCCTCTGAAATGGCGTTCAAGATTGCTGGTCAGATGGTATTCCGTGAGGGTGCAAAGCGCGCTAATCCGGTAATCCTCGAACCAGTGATGGACGTTGAGGTACGTACTCCTGAGGAGTACATGGGTGACGTGATTGGCGATCTTAACTCTCGCCGTGGTCAGATTTCTTCTATGGAAGATGCCACTGGTGTAAAGATCGTGCGCGCACTCGTTCCACTTTCCGAAATGTTTGGTTACGTTGGTGATCTTCGTTCTAAGACGCAGGGTCGTGCAGTGTACACCATGCAGTTCGCAAAGTATGTTGAGGTTCCGAAGGCAGTTGCCGACGAAATCATCCAAAAGACCCGTGGCGTGTGAGCCAACAGGTTAAATTAGCAAAAACGAAATTAAACCAGTAGGATTTCACTTAGCCATGGGTTAAATACCCGATGTATTTAATCCGACAAGCTAATTGATACTACCCGAGTCCCAGGAGGGCACAAGTGGCCAAGGCCAAGTACGATAAGACTAAGCCGCATATGAACATCGGCACCATCGGACACGTTGATCACGGTAAGACAACGACCACCGCTGCAATTACCAAGGTACTAGCAGACAAGTATCCAGATCTAAACGAAGTTACCGCTTTCGAGAACATCGACAACGCTCCAGAAGAGCGTGAGCGTGGTATTACCATTAACGTTGCACACGTTGAATACCAGACCGAAAAGCGTCACTATGCACACGTTGACGCTCCAGGCCACGCCGACTACATCAAGAACATGATTACCGGTGCTGCACAGATGGACGGCGCAATCCTAGTTGTTGCTGCTACCGACGGTGCAATGGCTCAGACCCGCGAGCACGTTCTACTAGCTCGTCAGGTTGGTGTTCCAGAGATCATCGTTGCACTAAACAAGTGTGACATGGTAGACGACCCAGAGATGATTGAACTTGTTGAGATGGAAATTCGTGAACTTCTATCCGACAACGGCTACGATGGCGATAACTGCCCAGTAGTTCAGATCTCCGGCTTCCAGGCTCTAGAAGGCAAGGAAGAATGGGTAAAGTCTATTGAGAACCTAATGGATCAGGTTGATGAGTACTTCTCCGATCCAGTTCGTGATCTAGACAAGCCATTCCTCATGCCAATCGAGGACGTATTCACCATTTCTGGTCGTGGTACCGTTGTTACCGGTCGTGTTGAGCGCGGTATGCTAAACCTAAATGAGGAAGTAGAAATCCTCGGTATTCGTGAACCACAGAAGACCACCGTTACCGGTATCGAAATGTTCCACAAGCAGATGGATCACGCAGACGCTGGCGAAAACTGTGGTCTACTTCTTCGTGGCACCAAGCGTGACGAAGTAGAGCGTGGTCAGGTTGTAGCAAAGCCAGGCTCCATCACTCCTCACACCGAGTTTGAAGCTCAGGTTTACGTGCTAAAGAAGGAAGAAGGTGGACGTCACAATCCATTCTTCTCCAACTACCGTCCACAGTTCTACTTCCGTACCACTGACGTGACCGGTGTTATCACCCTTCCAGAGGGCACCGAAATGGTTATGCCTGGCGACAACACTGAAATGAACGTAGAGCTCATTCAGCCAATCGCTATGGAAGAAGGTCTAGGCTTCGCTATCCGTGAAGGTGGACGTACCGTTGGTTCCGGTCGTGTTATCAAGGTGATCAAGTAATTGTAGCCTTTAGTTCACGTTAAAGAACTAAACTTCCAAGTGGCTCCTTGCTTATGGCAGGGAGCCACTTTTGTATTTTTTACGTAAAAGCAGATGTATTGTAATTTCTGCAAAGTTCACGTACTTGCTAACAATGGAAACGTTCTAAGTAACATAAAATATGTTGATTTTAACGAAACTTACGATATTATGTAGATAACGTCTCCTAAAGACGGTAATCAAAGACGATTATTTCTGGAGGTATTATGACAAATACTCGTTGTGCAGATGGCCCATTAGTAGTGGCGGTAGATTCTTCCACTCAATCTACAAAAGCGATCATAGTAGACGCAGCCGGTAATGTGTGGGCAACCGCTAAACGCTCAATCCCCATGCAAACTCCTGCTATGGATTTCTATGAGCATGACCCTAAGTTATGGTGGGAAACTACTTATGAAACTATAGGGGAGGTACTATCTGGACTAACCCAACTAGAACGTGACCGGGTAGCAGCTATTGGTATTACTCATCAGCGAGAATCTTTCGCCCCGTTCACTATAGACGGCAAGCCACTCGGCCCTGGTATCTTATGGCTAGACGGACGAGCAGTAGACCAAATTGCTAAGTATGGTAACTCCCATATTCATGAACTATCAGGTAAGCCAGCTGGAGTAACCCCTGCGCTCTATAAGATGGCATGGGTAAGTGAAAACCGTCCAGAGCTATTTGCTAACGCCGATAAAATCGTGGACGTGCTGGGCTATATCGTATTTAACTTAACCGGAGAATGGTTATCTTCCACAGCTGCTGCTGATTCACTTGGTTTGTTTGATGTGCGCAATCGTACTTGGTCGGCAGAATTGCTAGAAATCGCGGGAGTGCGTGAAGAGCAAATGTCTACTTTAGTTGGTCCAGCTAAAGTGATGGCTAATGTGCGACGTGAGTTGCTAGAAAGCTGGGGTATTAAACATGAGGTGCCAGTAATCGCTGGTCTGGGAGATGGACAAGCTGCCGGTATTGGTGCTGCTGCTGTTGATCCAGGCGTGGGCTATCTAAATATGGGTACTGCAGTAAACGCCGGAGTAGAATCTACTAGCTACACTTATGATCCAGCTTTCCGTACCCATGTTTCAGGTATTCCAGGTAACTACGTATTGGAAGTACTGCAATCTTCAGGTTCTTACTTAGCTGACTGGTCGCGTACCACTTTTGTGGATCCTAAGCGTCCAGAAGGTGATGTAGTAGCAGATAACTTAGCCGCTGCAGAAATTGCTCCAGGTTGTGAAGGGCTAATCACTCTCCCATATTGGAACGCTGTGCAATCTCCTTACTGGGACGCCACTGCACGCGGTGCTATCGTGGGTTGGCGAGGAGTGCATGGACGCTCGCATCTATACCGTTCCGTAATGGAATCCATTTGCTTTGAGATGCGTCGCAACCTTGATTGCATTGAAAAGGCCTCGGGCGTACCAATTACTGAACTGCGCATCATGGGTGGCGGTACTCGTTCTGAACTATGGCGACAGATGATGGCAGACGTAGTAGGCGTGCCGCTAACGGTATGTGTGGCAGATGAAGTTTCTGCATTTGGTGCAGCTGTTTTGGCTATGGCAGGAATTAATGCTCATGCTGGTTTGTTGCCAGACGGATCGGCAGACGTGGCTGCTTCGGCTAAGGCAATGGCTACTTTCGGAGAAACCATCGAGCCTAATCCGGAAAATGCAGAAATCTATCGACAAATTGGAGCAGTACAAGCACGACTATACCCAGCATTACAAGAGATGTTTGGGGAGTTGGATCGAATTGTCCGTAAGGGTGAAGCCTGATTTAAACTAAGGAAATTTGGGAAGGAAATAAAATGGCAGTTATTACAGTGCTCGGAGCTGGCGCTATGGGTTCGGCGTTATGTAAACCGGTGGCAGACGCTGGTTGGGAAGTGCGACTGTGGGGAACCTGGTTGGACGACCATTTACTAGATGCAATAGAAGCTGGGAAGCCACACCCGCGCACTGGAGCTATTGTGCCAGCTAGTGTGCAATTGTTCCGCAGTGAGCAGCTTGCGCAGGCTTTAGCAGGCGCGGACGTAGTGGTAATGTCGGTAGCTTCGGTAGGTGTACCAGCAGTTACAGAACTGGCTATTGACGGCATCGCGAAAGCTAAAGCACTTTGGCTTACTTCCAAAGGTTTCCATGAGGATGAAACAGGTAAAATCCGTTTACTTCCAGAAGCTATGCGGGTAATTGCACAAAAGTTGGGAGTGGAACTTCCACCAATTGTGGCAATTGCTGGGCCGGTAAAAGCTAATGAGTGCGCGCAAGGAATGCCTACTGCCACTATCTTTGGATGCAAAGAGCCAGGAGTAGCTGCACACTATGCGCAAGCAGCAGCTACTCCCGTCTATGCTATTGCAAATACCACTGATGAAGTAGGAGTGGAAATATGCGCTCCTATGAAGAATGTGTATGCTATAGCGTTAGGAATAGCTGATGGATTAGAGCAAGCTACTGGTATTCCACACCACAATCTAAAAGCTGCTACTTTTGCGCAAGCGGTAAAAGAAATGTCGCTGCTAGGTGTGGCTTTAGGGGCAGAAGAAAGCACTGCTTTTGGTTTGCCTGGGGTGGGAGATTTGGAAGTGACAGGTCTATCTGGACGCAACAAAGTATATGGAGTGCGTATCGGGGCTGGTGAAAATCCACAGGAGGCTTTAGCGGAAATGAATCGTTTAGAGCAAACTGTGGAGGGAGCATCGGCATTGCCCTTAGCTTGCAAACTGGTAGCACAAACTCCTGGAGTTACTTTGGCAGACTTCCCGTTATTGTCTGCGATTGCACAGGTGCTTGACCCACAGGTAGGAGCACCCGCGAAAGAAATCATTGCGCAGGCAGTTTTGCCACGCAGTTAAAATAATTTCTGTTTTAGTAAAACGGAACTGTTAAAAATTAGGGGTTGTTGAAGTGCAAACTTTAATAACCCCTAATTTAGTGCTTGGCGTATAGTTGAAGATATGGGGAAAAATAGTGTGAATGATAGAGATAAACGCTTACAAAGAATGATTGATTTTCTTTCCGATAATGGTGGTACTAGCCCAGAAAAGTTAGCAGAAATCGGCAATGTATCTTTAATGACGGTTTATCGAGATGTGTCTGTTTTAGAGAGTACTGGGTTGGTGAAGCGTACCCGAGGATTAATAGAGATTGCTCCTTATGCGCTAGCGGAAGCGTCTTCGTTGATGCGTAGCGGTACGCAGGTTGCTGTGAAAAAAACTTTGGCAGCTGAAGCCTTGAAATTACTTACTCCGGGAATGTCGGTAGTGTTGGACGATTCAACTACTTGTGCTCATCTGTTTCCGCAGTTGGGTGAGCTAACACCGATGACGGTAATTACTAATTCGCAAGTAATCGCGCAAGAAGTTATTAATAATACTCGGTTAGAATTGATTCAACTGGGAGGCATGTATGTGCGCTGGGCTGATGCGTATTGTGGCACGCAAGCAGTGGAAATGATGAAAACTTTACGTCCTGATATGTGCATTATGTCGTCCACGGCTGTTACGTGCCAAGAATTAGCGCACCCAGATGCAGCTATGGCGGCTCTAAAACGTGAAATGTTACAAGCGGCACGTGTAAAAGTGCTGGTAGTGGATCGGACGAAATTTGTAAAGAGTGCTTTGCATAAGTTTTTTACCCTTGCTGATATTGATGTGGTGATTACGGAAAAAGGAATTAGTAAAGAACTGTTAGGGCAGTTGCAACAAACTGTAAAGCAAGTGATTCTGGTATAAATGCGGATTTGATTAGGGATACCGAGTAAGTTTTTGCTAAGTGGGCGGAGTGCGGTAAAGAGGGTGAAAGTGGAATAAAATGGCTGATTTTGTGGGTTTAGTACCAGATGAAAAAGATATGACAAAAGTAGTTAAAATACTAGATTATTTAGGGCAAAGCACATTGCCATCTGGGGTGTTGTGGGATTTAGATGGCACCACTATTGACACTTTCGATCCGTGGATTACTAAAACAGCAGAAGTGGTAAGAGCGCATGGAGGGTGTTGGACATCAGCAGATGCGCAGGCTATTTTTGGTTCTAGTGGGGAAGTTTATACCGCTCATATGGCAAAATGCGTTAAAGCTGGCACGGGTAAAGAGATAGATGCCCGTCCGTTATTTCGTGAAATTGTGGAATATATGGAACGGGAAATTTATCCGCATCCGCGCTTAATGGCAGGAGCACGGGAAGTAATGGAGTTTTTCCAGACCCTAGGAATTGGAAATGCACTAGTGACGGCTAGTCCATATGCTTTAGCTATGCAGGCGATGCAATCTACTGGACTGGAATTTTCTGCAGTGGTTACCGGAAACGATGATGTGCCAGGAAAACCAGCGCCTGATCCGTATCTCTTAGGGGCTACTCGTTTGGGGGTGCCGATTGAAAAATGTTGGGTATTTGAGGATTCTCCTTTAGGAATTGAAGCTGGAAAAACAGCGGGGGCGATAGTGTTCGATGTGCATGATTTCCCACTGGAAAAATTAGCAAACCTAATTAATTACTAAGTAAAGATGGTAGTTTCTTGTAAGTAATTGTCGGTACTTATAGGTGTTTATAGCGAAAATACAGGAAAATGCTAGGAGCTGTTTGTTAAATTTAGAGTTTAAGTATTGTCTTAAGCTAAGTATTTTATGTGTTATTTTCCGACTACCTATATTTTCTCGGGTAATCCGGCTAAAATATTAGTGTTTATGTGTTAGTTCCTGTTTGATAATATATTAACAATATATGGGAGGAAGGTTTATTAGTATGGCTACGAATACCTTGATTAAAGAATCAAGGCACCCCAAGGTATTAGCTGCGTTGGTGGCAGTGTTTGGTTTGGTGCTAGGAACATTGGGTATTGCAGGTTTTTCTTTAGCACAAGCCGCCGGAAACACTATTTACGTGGGTAGTGGCGGGCAAACTCCAGAAGATGGTTCGCGCACTAATCCGTATAGTGATTTTGAGGTAGCGTTAGAACGAGCTCAGGCTGGCGACATTATTGAGCTTACTTCTAATCTGACTCGTACTACTGACACGGATTTAATTATCGGTAAAGACATTACAGTAAATGGAGCTAGTTTTAGCTTGCGTTTAAGAGGTGCTGATTTGGTTTTGGGTGCTGATACCCAGTGGCGCAATATCAATTTAGTATTCTTGAAAGACGGCTCGAAGCAACCAACGATTTATGTATCTGACTACTCAGTAGAATTTGACGGAGTAGATACGTTAGTAGGGCCGCAGCAGCCTAACGACCGTCCAACTTTAGTGGCAGGCACTAAGGGTAATGTGCCGGCTGGTACGGGAGCGAATATCCGGATTGAAAACGGTGCAAATACTATTTTCAAGCAGATTGTGTTAGGTAGTAAAGACGCTGTAAAGGACACTCCTACTACTTTGGTGGCAGGAGAAGCTAAAGTATTAGAGCCGCTTGTATTATCCGGTATTAATTCAGATGGTAGCTATGCTGAACATACCGGAGAAGTGCGAGCTACTATCCCGCGCACGATGAATACGGTTCTGGGAGCAGAAAGTGCTTTAAATGCTACCGTCATTTATGCTGAAAATCAGAATGTATATGGTGCTTCGTTAGACGGCTTAACCAATTTAGTGGTGAGTGCAGGTGCAAACGTGGCAGTAGATGCAAATTTCCGTGGTTTGTCGGGTATTTTAGAGGTGCAAGAGGGAGCTACTTTTACTGCTAATGAGATTGCGGAACTTTCTTTAGATGGCGTAAAAGGTACAGGAAAGGTGAAACTGGTAGCTCCGCTAAATACTTGCGAAATTTATACTACAATTGCCGGATCTCCTACTTTAGAATTTGCGTTAAAGCGTGATGTAGATCCGGCTACTTTGGTAGATCAAGTATTATGTACCGTGCCAGCTGATACTGGCAGTGCTACTTTCACTCTTTCTTCTTTAGCTTTTGATACCAGTGGATACCAGTTGGTAAATAAGAACGGAATGCTGACGGTGGAGCGTAAGACTGCTACTCCTGAAGATCCGGCTGCTACCCCAGATAATGGTGGAGAAGCTGGCGATAACACTAATGCTGGTGGTGCTGGTAGTGGTGAAGCTACGGGCGGTAATGAAGCCGGTACAGGTGCTGGTAGCGAAACTGGTACTGGTGGTGCCGGTGATACTGGTGTAGGTAATGAAACTGGCACTGGTGATACTAATGCTGGTGGTGCTAGTGATACGGGTGCTGGTAGCGGTGAAGCTACGGGCGGTAGTGAAGCCGGTACGGGTACAGGTAGCGAAACTGGTACAGGTAACGAGACTGGCACTGGTGATACTAATGCTGGTGGCACTGGTAGTGGTGAAGCTACGGGCGGTAATGAAGCTGGTACGGGTGCCGGTACGGAAACTGGTGCAGGTAACGAAACTGGTGCTGGTGATACTAATGCTGGTGGTGCTGGCGATACGGGTGCTGGTAGTGGTGAAGCTGCAGGTGGTAGCGAAACTGGTGTAGGTGAGGGGACTGGTACAGGTAGCGAAACTGGCACTGGTGATACTAATGCTGGTGGCACTGGTAGTGGTGAAGCTACAGGTGGTAGTGAAACTGGTACGGGTGCTGGTAGCGAAACTGGTGTAGGTAACGGTACTGGTGCAGGTAGCGAAACTGGCACTGGTGATGCAGATACAAGTGCTGAAAATACTCTTAACTCAACAGTAGAGGTAACTGCTCCTAAGCCGGCAGTGACCGGAGTTGCAGCAAATGTAGTAAATGCGGTTAAACAGCTGGCAAATACAGGCGCGGCAGCTATATTTGGCGGTATTTTAGTAACTGCTTTACTAACTGCTGGTATAGTGGCACTACGGTTGCGTCGTCGGCACGCTAACTAGTGCTAACTAACCAAATGTGTTAATCAGTGTTTGACGTAAAAGCTTAGCTGATAAACTTTAAGGGCGTCTTGTGGTAATAAACCTAAAGGCGCCCTTTAATTTGCTCTAAATATCACTGAAGCAGATAAAATTTAGGAGTTGTAGCTAAGGTTAAATTTTAGGTAACTAGGAATTCTTGTAATCCTTACCTGGTGTGATGGTTCACATTCAGAGAACATGAAAAAAATTCTCTAGTGTAGTGCAACACCAAAACCTAATTAGGCTTGCTCAAACCTTGCTAGTTTTGGCATACTTATAAAGTTGCTCGGAAAACGTCCGAGTGGAGAACTTGACCGGAGTTGCAAAAGCGCTTCGGTACAAATTAGGGTTCATCGAAAATTGCATAGGGCTTGACGTTGTATAGATCTATTATCACGACACGCCCGGGTGCGGGTTTCGGTGATACCGTGGTATAGAGAGGGAGACGACGCCATGGCGGGACAGAAAATCCGCATCCGTCTGAAGTCTTATGACCATGAGGTCATCGACAGTGCAGCGAAAAAGCTCGTCGACGAAGTTACCCGTACAGGAGCGTCGGTTGTGGGACCGGTGCCATTGCCAACCGAGAAGAATGTTTTCACGGTTATTCGCTCGCCCCACAAGTACAAGGACAGTCGCGAACAGTTCGAGATGCGTACTCATAAGCGACTGATCGACATTGTCGATCCGACTCTGAAGACAATTGACACCCTACGTCGCCTGGATCTACCAGCAGACGTTAGCGTCGAGATCAAGCTCTGAGGTAACGCATTATGGTAAAGAACATCCAAGCAGCCGAGCCAAAAGTGGTAAAAGCTCTGCTCGGCACCAAGCTCGGCATGACTCAGGTATGGGACGAGAACGCAAACCTTGTACCAGTGACCGTTGTGCGAGTTGGTAAGAATGTAGTCACCCAGGTTCGTACTCCTGAGGTAGACGGTTATGAAGCTGTGCAGATTGCATCTGGCGATCTAAAGGCTAAGAACGTGACTAAGCCACTAGCTGGTCATTTTGCAAAGGCTGGCGTAGAGCCACGTCGTCACGTTGCTGAAGTACGTACCCCTGACGCTGGTGAATACACTCTTGGTCAGGAATTAGGTGTAGAAACCTTTGAAGCTGGACAATTAGTTGATGTAATCGGCAAGTCCAAGGGTAAAGGTTTTGCAGGTGTAATGAAGCGGCACGGCTTTGCTGGTGTTTCTGCTTCGCACGGTGCACACCGCAATCATCGTAAGCCAGGTTCTATTGGTGCTTGTGCTACCCCATCTCGCGTATTCCGCGGAATGCGCATGGCAGGTCGCATGGGTAACGAACGTGTAACCACTCAGAATCTAACCATTCATGCAATTGACGCAGAAAACGGTTTAATTCTCGTCAAGGGCGCTATTCCTGGTAACAAGGGTGGCGTTGTTATGATCCGTACTGCCGTGAAGGGAGCCTGATATAAATGGCAGACTTCAAGGTTGACGTCCTCGACTACGCAGGCGAAAAAGCAGGTACTGTAACGCTTCCAGCTGCGTTATTCGATTTAGACGCTAATGTTCCACTAATTCATCAGGTTGTAGTAGCTCAGCTAGCAGCAGCTCGCCAGGGTACTCACAAGACCAAGACCCGCGGTGAAGTAAGCGGTGGTGGTATTAAGCCATTCAAGCAGAAGGGAACCGGTCGCGCTCGTCAAGGCTCGATCCGTGCTCCACACTTTACTGGTGGTGGTATTGTACATGGTCCACAGCCACGCGATTATTCGCAGCGTACCCCTAAGAAGATGATTGCTGCAGCTTTGCGTCAATCGCTATCTGATCGTGCTCGTAACGGTCGAGTACACGTAGTTAAAGGTTTCGTAGAAGGCGAAGTACCTTCTACCAAGACTGCACTAAAGTTAGTAGAAAAGATCAACGCAGGACGCAATGCTCTTGCAGTAGTTACCCGTGGTGAAGATGTAGACGTATTATCTCTACGCAATATTCCACAGGTTCACCTACTTTATGTTGATCAGCTCAACTCCTATGATGTGCTAGTTGCTGATGATGTGTTCTTCACCGAAACTGCTTTACAGCTTTGGATCGGTAACAACACCAAGGAGGAGACGAAGTGACCGAAGCAGCATTCAAGAACAAGAATCCTCGCGACATCATTCTCGCACCTCTTGCGTCCGAGAAAGCAACTCGTCTTGAGGACGAAGGTAAGTACACGTTCCTCGTACACCCAGATTCTAATAAGACCGAAATCAAGCTCGCTATTGAGCAGATTTTCAAGGTTAAAGTAGATTCGGTAAATACGATGAATCGTGCAGGTAAGACCCGTCGCACCCGTAATGGAATTGGTCGCCGTAAGGCTACCAAGCGCGCGATTGTAACTCTACGTGAGGGCACAATCGATATTTACGGCGAGATCGTTGGCTAAGAGCCAGCGAGGATATTGAGGAATAAGATCTCATGGGAATTCGTAAGTACAAGCCGACGACTCCAGGTCGTCGCGGTGCGAGCGTAGCGGACTTTGTCGAAATTACTCGTTCGACTCCTGAAAAGTCCCTTCTTCGCCCACTACACAAGACCGGTGGTCGTAACAATAACGGCCGCATTACCACTCGCCATAAGGGCGGCGGACACAAGCGTCAGTATCGTGTAATCGACTTCCGTCGTCACGATAAGGACGGTATTCCAGCACGTGTTGCACACATCGAATACGATCCAAATCGTACCGCTCGTATCGCTCTACTACATTACGTAGACGGCGAAAAGCGTTACATCCTTGCTCCAGAAAATCTTAAGCAGGGTATGTTTGTAGAAAACGGGCCAGCTGCCGACATCAAGCCAGGCAACAACTTGCCTCTACGTAATATTCCAGTGGGTACGGTTATTCACGCTGTTGAATTACGTCCAGGTGGCGGTGCTAAGATTGCTCGCTCTGCTGGAACCTCTGTACAGCTTGTTGCTAAAGAAGGCAAGTATGCACAGTTGCGTATGCCATCTGGTGAAATCCGCAATGTAGACGTTCGTTGCCGTGCTACCGTTGGTGAAGTAGGCAATGCTGAACAGTCCAACATTAATTGGGGTAAGGCAGGACGTATGCGCTGGAAGGGCGTTCGCCCAACCGTGCGAGGCGTTGTTATGAACCCTGTTGACCATCCACATGGTGGTGGTGAAGGTAAGACTTCCGGTGGTCGTCATCCAGTTTCACCTTGGGGCCAGAAAGAAGGCCGTACCCGTCGTCCAAACAAGCCTAGCGACAAGCTCATCGTACGCCGTCGCAAGACTGGCAAGAAGCGCTAATCAGGAGGAGATGAGCTATGCCGCGTAGTTTGAAGAAGGGTCCTTTCGTAGACGATCACTTGATGAAGAAAGTGGACGAACAGAACGAAAAGGGCACCAAGAACGTTATTAAGACCTGGTCGCGCCGGTCCATTATTACGCCGGACTTCTTGGGTCACACTTTCGCCGTTCATGACGGCCGTAAGCACGTTCCAGTATTCGTGACGGAAGCTATGGTTGGTCACAAGCTAGGAGAATTTGCTCCTACTCGTACCTTCAAGAGCCATGTTAAAGAAGATCGTAAGGGCCGTCGCCGCTAAGGCACGTAGCACTAGAAAGAGATAGGCAAAATTATGGAAGCTAAGGCGCAGGCACGATTTGTGCGCGTCACGCCCCAGAAGTCGCGTCGTGTGGTAAATGAAATCCGCGGATTGCGTGCACT
>CAMCHI010000003.1 GCA_945874735.1 uncultured Arcanobacterium sp.
CCTACTGGTTATAGATTAAACTCCACCGAATTAGCGGTCGAAGTGGTTGAGCATGGAGTGCTTGCCGACTATACCGATCAGCCGTTTGTGAATGCTATTCAAACAGGTAGTGTAAGTTTACGTAAGATTAGTGGAGATACGGGTGCACCTTTAGCGGGCGTGAGTTTTGGTTTGTTTGCTAAAGATGAGCTGACGGCCCGCAATGCAATAAATCATGCTAGTTTATCGGCTAATGACGCAGATGATGCGCAAGTAGCTGGATTAACAGATGTTAATTGGCAAGAGCGACCGGTTTATTTGGCGCAATCAGATGAGCAAGGACAGGTAGTATTACCTGAAGTAGTCTATGGAGATTACGAATTGCGTGAGCTTATCACGCAGGAAGCGTATGTGTTGAGTCAGGAAGTAATTCCGGTAAGTATCACTGCTCATGCCCAGCAAATAGATTTAGGGGAGTATCAAAACTTCTGGAAGCGTGGGGACATTACTTTGCGCAAAGTGAATGATGTGGGTGCTCCGCTTAAGGGTGCTGTTTTTGAATTGCGACAAGACGGTAAAGCGGTAGCTGAAGCTACTTCTAACCTATTGGGCGTGGTAACTTTCTCGCACGTGCCTTATGGAGAATATGAGGTAGTGGAAGTAAAAGCTCCTGCTGGATATGTGTTGCATAGTCAGCCAGTACCGGTGACAGTACTGGAAGACGGAGTGAGCCTAGATTTAGGTGAAGTGGTAAATAAACCAGTGCCTAAATTAGCGAAAACTGGTAGTAGAGCGGAAATTTTATGCGGTTTAGCTTGGATTGCGTTGGTCGCAGGTGCGCTAGTGTGGGCATTAGCCAAACGGCGTATTAGTTAAGTGAGTGCTTAGTTAGACGCATAGTTAAGGCGGGTTGTTTTAGCGGAAAGGGCTAAAACAACCCGTCTATTATTAAAAGTGCAGTATTTTTTGATAAGCAGTTTGTCTGTTCTTAACTTTTGTTAGAATAGAAAATAGCCGGTTTTAGAGAGTTGAGTGATTATGGGCTTCCAAGTAGGCGAAACGGTTGTTTATCCACATCATGGGGCAGCGCGTATTGAAGATATTTCTGAGCGCGTTATTCGGGGTGAACAAAAAACCTATCTTACGCTTCGTATTATTCAGGGCGATTTAACGATTCAAGTGCCGGCTGATGCTTTGCAAAATGTGGGTGTGCGCGATATTTCTAACGATGAACAGTTAGAAGCAGTGTTTGCAGTGTTGCGGGAAGAAAATGTAGATGAACCCGCTAATTGGTCACGCAGATATAAAGCGAACGGAGAGAAGCTCACTTCAGGGGACGTGAATAAAGTAGCTGAGGTGGTGCGGGATTTGACTCGTCGTAATTTAGATAAAGGGCTTTCAGCTGGTGAAAAAAGAATGTTGGCACAGGCGCGAGGCATTTTAGGGGCTGAGATTGCTTTAGCGCGCAATATTTCAGATGAAGAAGCAGTATCGTTGTTGAATGATATTTTAGGTGAGTTTTCTTTAGATTTTTGTGATGAGTGAGTTAGATTTTTCGCGTTTTCGTACCGCTACTGCTGTAGATGTGCACGCTTTTTCAGCTGATAAGATGCGCGTGTTGTGGTTGGCAGGTTTGGAATGGCCAGGTGAGCAAGGCCTAGAGGGTCATTCTGATGCAGATGTGGCAGCTCATGCTTTAGCCGATGCGCTATTGATGGCTAGCGGTAATGGTGATTTGGGCACGGTTTTCGGAGTGGATAAACCACAATGGGCGGGAGCCGCGGGAGCTACTTTAGTGACGGAAGCTGTGCGTTTAGTATGTGAATCTGGTTTTCGAGTGGCTAATGCTTCGGTGCAAATCATTGGGCAAAAGCCACGTTTTTTGCCTCGTAAAATCCAAGCAGAGGAGTGTTTAAGCGCGTTGGTGGGAGCACCAGTGGCGGTGTCTGCTACTACCACCGACCGGCTTGGTTTTACAGGTAACGAGGAGGGATTAGCTGCTATTGCCACGGTGTTGCTCTATGCCGAATAGGACTTGATAGCAGATTTGCTTAGCAGTTTGTAATGCTGAATTATTAAGATGCTAACTGAAATTTTGATAAATATATTAAGGGTTGAATAGCTTTTAATGGCTATCCAACCCTTAATAAGATTTTGCTTCTAGTGAGACAAAATTTTCCTTAAATTATTAATGCATTTTGCTCACTTTTGGCTGTGACTGGCTGACTTTTCGGTCTGAAATACTAGCCAGCTTTTAGTCTTGTTTTATTGTTGGCGAGGATTAGCTTTCACAGGAATGAATGCTAATAGGCCAGCTAATAATACTGCTACCAGCCCTAGAATTCCTGCATATGCTACTTCGTTCTTAGATAGACCCGTAACGTAGGCGGTACACACGATTGCGGTAGAGTATAGGAACGGTGCGATAAAGGAAGCAGCTCGTCCGGTAGTTGCGTATAAACCAAACAGCTCTGCTTCATCACCTTTAGGGGATACACGCGCTAAATAGGTGCGAGAAGCAGCTTGGGTAGGGCCTACGAAAATAGATAATCCTAAACCGAATACCCAGTAAACTTGTTTAGGAGTTAAACCGAAGATACCGTTATGGAAAATAAAGATAAGTATTCCGAAAGTAATCAGAGCTGATACCGATAAAATGATTACCCAACGCGAACCGAGTTTGTCGTCTAGGAATCCGAAAGCGATAGTGGCAATACCCGCTACCACATTAGAAATTACACCGAAGATAATTACTTCACCGGTGGTGAAACCAAAAGCTACCGTGGCTAGGATTGCTCCGAAAGTAAATACGCCAGCTAGTCCGTCGCGATAAATAGCAGAAGAAATTAAGAACCATACAATTGAGCGGTCTTTCTTCCATAAGCGCTTAATGGATATGAATAGTTGGCGATAAACTTCTATTACTCCACCCTTGCTGTTGTCAGCGCGGTGAGCTTTATTTTTAGCGGTAATAAATACCGGCACGGAAGACAAGAAGAGCCAAGCTGCAGCAAACAGCATAGCTACACGTACATTCATGCCGTTTTCGCTGGTAACTCCAAACCAGCCTACTTCAGGGCTAATAAAGCCGATGAATAAAATGAGAAGTAGCATAATGCCACCCACGTATCCTAGACCCCAGCCGAAACCAGAAATTTTTCCTACGTTCTTTGGGGTAGAAATGTCGTTGAGCATGGAGTTGTAAACTACCGAGGAAGTTTCAAAGGTGATATTGCCTGCTGCTAGGAGGAAAAGTCCCAACCAAAGCCCGTCCGGGCCAGGAGCTACTAAGTATAAGCAGGTCATGACGGTGGCAGTAAGGCAAGTGGTAGTGATAAGAGTTATTTTTACTTTGCCGGTACGGTCTACCCATTGCCCAACCGCCGGGGCGATAACTGCCACGATTAGCCCGGCGATTGTTAATGCCCAGCCTAGGTAAGTGTTTGCTTCAGGGCCGAACAATTTTTCATTGGTGAGATAAACATTGAAGATGAAAGTGGTAACTACTGCATTAAAGGCAGCAGAACCCCAATCCCATAGTCCCCAAGAAATAATGGTTTTAGAAAACAGTTTATGTTCTGGCGGAGTAAGGTCCATCGTTGGATTCTGAGTATCTTGTGCCAGAGTTGGAGAGTTGGAAATATTATTACTCATACTTAATAAATTACGCTATAACGCGGGTATTGGGTAAATAAAATAGCAAATAATTTAGTTTAGACTCTTTCTAAAAAACTTTAGTTTAGAGTAAATAGCTTGAAATTTTGCAGAAAATAGGAAAATTTACCGGATAAAATTAGTAAAAAATGCACAAAATTTCAGTTGCGGTGTGAACTCTCCCGTGGCGCGTGCCATATACTGCTTAGCAAGGGTAATCTTAAAGATGTGACTTTAAGAATTTATGACTCAGCTCAGCGACAATTACGCGAATTTACCCCGCTCGTGCCAGGCAAAGTGGGAATATACTTGTGCGGTGCTACTGTACAAGGTTCACCCCATATTGGGCATATGCGTTCCGCGCTTGCTTTTGACGTCCTGGTGCGCTGGTTGCAACGCAAAGCATACGAAGTAACTCTAGTGCGTAATGTGACGGATATTGACGATAAAATTCTTAACAAATCCGCCCAAGCTAATCACCCTTGGTGGTCTTGGGCTTACCGTTATGAAAACGAATTTACTTGGGCATACCAAGCTTTAGGAGTGCTACCACCTAGCTATGAGCCTCGTGCTACTGGGCATGTACCTGAAATGATAAAACTTATTGAGCGCATTACTGCTGCCGGTCATGCTTATGTAGGCAATCCAGGAAATGTCTATTTTGACGTTTCTTCCCTCCCTGATTATGGCACGCTCACTCGGCAATCTTTAGCAGACTTAAAAGCAGTAGAAAACGAGTCAGAACCAGATAAACGCTCCGTGCATGATTTTGCACTCTGGAAAGCTAGTAAACCAGGTGAACCAGCCACTGCTAGTTGGGATACTCCTTGGGGTAAAGGCCGACCAGGTTGGCATTTAGAATGTTCCGCTATGAGTGGTAAATACCTCGGGGAAACTTTCGATATTCACGGGGGAGGAATCGATTTACGCTTCCCGCATCATGAAAATGAACAAGCTCAATCTCATGCTGCAGGTTTTGGTTTTGCCCAATACTGGATGCACAATGCTTGGGTTACCATTGATGGCGAAAAAATGAGTAAATCCTTAGGTAACTCACTAACGGTAGCCAACATTTTACAAGAGCACCCAGCCGTATTAGTACGATTAGCTTTAGGAACCGTGCACTATCGCTCTACCGTGGCATATTCTGAAAAAACTTTGGCAGAAGCTGGCGCTATATGGGAACGTCTAGCTGGTTTTGTGCAACGTAGTGTCGAACTCGTTGGGGAAGTGCCACGCGCACAAGTACTAGCAGTAACTGAAGCTGAATTCCCAGCTGAATTTAGTGCCGCTATGAACGAAGACCTAAATGTTTCCGCAGCTTTAGCAGTAGTACATGAATATGTAAAACAAGGTAATACAGCTTTAGCTAATAAAGATGAAAACACTACTAAAACTATGCAATTACAAGTGCGTGCCATGCTAGACGTATTTGGGCTAGACCCGTTAGCTAGCCCGTGGCGGCATACTAGCGATACCACTTCAGGTATGCAAAACGCTTTAGATACTTTAGTACAAGATATTTTGCAGCAGCGTGCACAAGCCCGTGCAGAAAAAGATTGGGTACGCGCAGATGCTTTACGCGATACCTTAGCTAAAGCAGGAATCGTGGTAGAAGACGGCGCGCAAGGCGCTCGCTGGAAGTTAGGGGAATAAAATGGCAGGACATTTCGGCAGACCAGGAGCAATCCGCAAAGGGAAAAAAGGAGTAAAAGTAGGCTCGGGCGGACAGCGCAGAGCAGCTTTAGAAGGTAAAGGCCCTACTCCTAAAGCAGAAGACCGCACCTACCACCCCGCCTATAAGCGTAAAAAAGCTGCTGAAGCTGCGGCAGCCAAAGCAGCTGGGCCAAAATTACGTGGAGTGTTGCGTATCCCGTCAGGGCATGAACTAATTGCAGGGCGTAACCCAGTAGCAGAAGCCGTATCCTCTGGTATTCCATATGTGCGAGTTTTTTTAGTGGGAGCTTTAGCTAATGATGAACGGGTAGCTACAGTTATTCGCAATGCTACTGCTGATGGCGTGCCGATGTTGGAAGTTACGCGCAGCGAGCTGGACAGAATGACAGACGGTGCGGTACATCAAGGAGTAGCAATTGAAGTGCCTCCTTATGAATATGTCGAGCTAGATGAATTAGTGGATGCGGCACGTTTTAGTTTCCGTAAAGGGCTGATTGTGGCTCTAGATTCAATTACCGACCCGCATAATTTTGGAGCAGTAGTGCGTTCCGCTTCTGCTTTCCATGTAGACGGAGTGCTGATTCCGGAACGTCGTTCTGCTTCTGTTAATGCTACGGCTTGGAAAGTTTCTGCCGGAGCTTTAGCGCGCGTACCGATAGCACGTGAGAAAAACTTAGTGCGTGCTTTAGAAGAATTGAAAGAGCAAGGATACTTTGTAGTTGGTTTAGCTGGAGAAGGTAGCCAAGCTATTGGGGAGCTAGATTTAGCAGATATGCCGTTAGTGTTGGTAACTGGTTCAGAAGGTAAAGGCTTATCGCGGTTAGTGCGTGACACGTGCGATGTGTTAGCTGCTATTCCTATTGCTTCCCAAATGGAGTCGCTTAATGCGGCGGTAGCTACCGGCATTGCTTTATATCAGATAGATCAGAAACGTAGTGCCTAGCTTTATATTTAGCGGTAATTGTTTACATACAGAAAGGTAAGCTCATGGTATCTTGGCGACCTATACAAGGACGGGTGGAATTATTAGACCCGAGCTTAACTTCGCTCACAGAAGTGCAAGATTTTTTTTCCGAGTACCGGATTTTAGGACGGGGAGAAGCAAGTAGCGCTACCACTTTCCGTTTTGAACTAGCGGTAGGGGGACGTCGCCGTCGAGTAGCTACCTTAGATGAAAACGATACAGTATTTTTGGGTTATTCTGTGCATGATTTATTGGAGGAAATGTCTGGCCGGTTCCGAAAAGTAGAATTGGAGCTGGGGGGAGAAATCCTGCACGGTCCTTTTGATTTAGGTGCAGTAGGGATTGACGAAGCAGATTTTGTAGCTCCGGAATCAATGTCAGAAGAAGCAGGGCAGACTGTAGAGCAAAATCTGCTACAAAATAGTGCAGAAGATGCACAGCAAGATATGGAAAATGCTAAGGAAGTTACTTGCTTGCCGGTATTAGCTTTTGGAGATTTTCCGTTATCTGAAATTTCAGTGCTAGCTACCCGTTATAATGCGGATATTGCGGCATTGAAAGTTAAATCGGTAAATGCCTTAGTGAGCACTAAAGGTATTCATTTCCGCAGTAGTGTATTTCCCCGTCCAAATTATGCTTTGGAAATATTTTTTACTGATACTCAGCTGGAAAAACCGCAACTATTGGTAACGCGCGATAATTTTCAGCTTGCTTGGAATTGGGAAGGGCAATTAGCGCCTTTTACTTGGACTGATGAGAGCCAGATTGCTCAAAATTTCGTTATTGAAGAATTAGGGGCAGGCGCGGTAGCTAGGCGAGCAGTGGCAGATGTAGTAGATGTAAGTTTTAGCCAAATTCGGCAAGCCTTACTAGCTCCTGCTGCTTTAGGAGTATCGCAGTTAGTACAGGCTTTAGGTTTACCAGAGGAAGTTAGGCAAGTTTTAGCTGGGCAAGCAGAAGTAGAAAGTATTCCTGGTGCACGTCTTTTTGTGCCACAATCTGCCAGTAAAGCTTTTGCGCAAGCGGTGGCATTTGAAGTGGCTGGAGAAGGAATGCTGGAATCAGATGTAGCTAAAGCCTACCGGAAAGTGTATTTGCATCGTCCTTGGCTGGTATCAGCTGTAGCGGTATTGCAGGGCAGTTTGGGGGCAGGTTTATTAGCTTATGGAGTGTTGGCAGCTACTTCTAAACGCAAGCGACACTGGAGTGTTGGGTTAGGAATTGGGTTATTGTTAAATGCCGGTTCCCGTATTTTAACTACTAGATATGTGCGAACTGTTTTAGCAGAGGCAGGCATGGCAGAAAGCGAGGAGCGTTAATGTCTGAGGTGTACGATAGTGCTGAATATGCGCAAGAGCAAGAAATTATTACGCCAGAAATTTCCCAAGTAGAGGCTTTCTGGACGCGGGCTCTTAACGCTACTAAATTACAGCCTGCTGCAGCTTATATGGCTCAAGACGGTCTGCTTTCTTTAGTGCCAGTAGCTTTTGCATACGGGGCAGATCAGCGCAGTGCTGATGAGTATGCTCAGGCAGTGTTAAGTGGTAAAAAACGTGCCACTACTAGTTATGTACCAGCTTATGAAGAAGCAGGGGTAGGTTTGCCTTCTTCTGGTACTTTTAGCGTGTTGTGCGATGGGCAGGGTGTGCCACGGGCTTTGCTTTACACTACTGAAGTTTTAGTGCAAGAATTTGCTGATATTGCAGAGCGTACTGCGCTTTTAGAGGGTGAAGGAGACGGGTCTATAGCGCAGTGGCAAGAAATTTATCGGGAAGTTTTTACTTTGGAAGCTCAAGATTTAGGCTATGAGTTTACGGAAACTGATCTGGTGATTACGGAATTTTTTGAGGTTTTTTACGCCGAATAATTTTCGGGCAGTGGTTGTTTAGGTTTAGAAGTTTGTAAGCTGTTTTAGGTTTGCCAGTTAATTATTTAGGCTAGGGCAAAGTGGGCTTAGCGGATAAGGAATTGAGCAGTTTTCTAAACTTACGCCTATCTGGTATGAAGTAGTCCAAAAAGTGAGATGTTAGCTTTGGAGTAGCGACTTTGATTTTTGGAAGTTGTTTTCGTCTTTTAACCCTAGAAACCTTGAAAAATCAATATTTTATTTCTTGCATCATATGTGAGTGAGTAATTTTAATTATCATGCCACTATCTCACTATTTGGTGATTTAATATACAAAATGGGAACTAGAGTGTCTTTTAGACAAAATGCCACTAGTATTACCTAGGAACTTGTTATCTACTAGGAGAGGTACATGATAAAACAACTAGGTTGGAAACTACATGGTAACGGCAAATCTATTGCAGCAGGAGATGTAGTTCTTCCAGAAGAGCGAATGAAATGGCCAATAATGTTTGGTATTGGAGCTCAACACGTGGTGGCAATGTTTGGAGCCACGTTCTTGGTTCCATTGCTTACTGGTTTCGATCCGGCAACGACGTTATTCTTCACCGGAATCGGAACCATTATTTTTATTCTGGTTACCTCGGGACGACTTCCAAGTTATTTGGGGTCGTCCTTCGCTTTATTAGCTCCAATTGGTGCGGTAACTGGTTATGTAGCTGGAGGAGGAGAAGCACTCGATCCTGCTAAAGCTGCACTAGCACAAGGTGGAATCATTGCAGTAGGTTTAGCACTAGCCCTAGTAGGTGTGATTGTACACTTCGCAGGTGCACGCTGGATTGACAAACTAATGCCACCAGTAGTGACCGGCGCTATCGTATCGCTAATTGGTTTTAACTTAGCGCCAGCGGCTTGGAATAATGTTAAAGCCGCCCCAATTACCGCAGTAGTGACCATACTGGCAATTTTGTTAGTGACAGTATTATTTAAGGGAATTGTGGGTCGTCTATCCATCTTGATTGGTGTGATTGCAGGATACGTAGTGGCAGTATTGCGCGGAGAAGTAGATTTCTCGGCAATTACCAGTGCAGCTTGGGTGGGTACTCCAGAATTCCGCGCCCCTGCTTTCGACATCTCCCTTCTTGGCCTCTTCCTACCAGTAGTGCTGGTGCTAGTGGCAGAAAATGTGGGACACGTAAAGTCGGTAGCCGCTATGACAGGTAAAGACCTAGACGACGTGACAGGTAAAGCTCTCTTTGCTGACGGTATCTCCACCGCTTTTGCTGGAGCTGGTGGCGGTTCGGGTACCACCACTTACGCGGAAAACATTGGTGTGATGGCAGCGACTCGCGTTTACTCAACTGCTGCTTACATCATCGCCGCATTCATCGCCCTAGCCCTATCTATGTTCCCTAAGTTCGGACAACTCATTGCTACCATTCCGCCAGGAGTATTAGGTGGAGCCGCTACTGTGCTATATGGCATGATTGGAATGCTGGGAGTAAGAATTTGGGTACAAAACCGTGTGGACTTCTCCGATCCAGTAAACCTCAACACCGCAGCAATCTCGATGGTAGTAGCAATCGCTAACTACACTTGGTTTATCGGCGAGATGACCTTTGAGGGAATCGCGCTAGGATCCTTCTCGGCAATTTTGATCTACCATGTAATGCGCGCTATTTCACGCTGGCGCGGAACTTCGCTAGAAGCAGCTACCCCTGCTTCAGCGCCAGCAGGTGCAGAACTAGAACCAGGTGCACTACAACGCGAACCAGCAGTTTAAGGCGCAACGGTTTGCAAAATAAAATAGGAGGGCTTTCCTTAGGGAAGCCCTCCCGTTTTATATAAAAATTATGGTTTTACACAACCGGCAGTACTTTGCATACCAGCGGTAAATTCTTCTGCGGTAGGGGTAATGGTCATAGCTTTCCAAGCAGTACCAATTACCACATCAACTACTTGAGTTTTATTAGTATTGTCCAATATTACTTTGGCGTCTGGGAAAAAACCACGCAAGCTATAGGCTTTAGCTAAGTTTTCTTTATTAGTTATGAGCCGTACCGCATCGGTAACTTCTTCAGTATCTACCCAGTTAGCGGCTTCGCCCGTAATTACTCCCGCATCGGTAAGAGATTGGGTAACTTTAGCTGCTAAGCCAGCTTCTCCACCGGCATTATATACTCGTGCAGAAATCTCGGTAGGATCTACTGGTTTATCAGTAGGGGAGCAAGCATAAACTACTTCTTTAGGGACAGGCTTAGAGAAACCGGGTTGATACGGGAAAGCTACCAAATTCAGCCAAAACAGTGTGTTTACAAATAGTAATATGGCTAGGCTAATTCCTAAAGTGCCAAAAATAATGGTCTGCCGCCGTTTAATCTTATTGCGGTAAGCCTTGCGATTGTTGATTAAAGAAGTATTCACATCCCTAATTTAGCGCACAATACTAGCATAGGGAAAGCATTACAGTGGTTTTACTGTTAAACTGCATTCACCGTTTAGATAATTCGGGCCAAGAGTAATGGCAGCGCGTGTGCCCACCGCCTGTTGGGCAATTAGTCGATAGACGCGACTGGTGAAGCCGGGAATTTCCGTTTCAATATCGTGAAAATGCGCTAATTCTATTTCTAGAGTATTGTGATGCGACTTGGTGTTAATGTTTTGATCGCGGAAAAAACGTACCAGACCTTTCACAATGTCATGTTCATCGCGCAAAATATTTTCGTAAATACCTGATATTAAAGACTCGATAATGTTTTTTTCATTTTCTGAAGCGTGCTCGATTAATCGGAAAGCGTCATGTAATACATTGAAACGAGTAGTACGAGCTCGAAACACGAAAGTAGGGCGTCCTTTATATCCGTCCCGTTGTTGATTTCGTTCAATTAAGCCATAGTTAGTTAATTTAGTGGTAGCGCTACGAGCAGAGTTAGGGTGCACAAAAAGCGAGTCGGCGATTTCGACGATGGAAGTCCATTCTTCACGTTCTTGTAAGAAACTAAGTACTGATTTCTGAATATCAGAAAGTTTCATCGCTGTGTAATCCCTTTAGTGCTATTTATTATTAATTTTTTCTAGACGTTATCGATGCTAGATATGCTTGAAATCTAGTTAAATATTGTCCAAAGTACATTTTTACATATTTTCACAATATATGAAACTAAAATTTAAAAAACCCTTGGTCTACCACAGTATCCCAAGGGTGTGTGCGGAGGTAGGGGGATTCGAACCCCCGAGGGCTTGCACCCAACACGCTTTCCAAGCGTGCGCCATAGGCCACTAGGCGATACCTCCAGTTGAGTACTTATTGTTTTAGTTGCTGAGCCATTGGGTAACTAAAGCAATTAGTACGCACGAAGAATAATTCTAGTCGCATTGTGGATTTTTCTAAAGTCTGAATAGTGTATAAAACAGGTGTTTTAGCTCTCATGACGGTTTTTAGAAAATTACTCATAAATACTTTTTGGCATTTTATATCTTAAACACTTTTGTATTAGCTCCATATTTCTTTATATTGTTCCTGTTTTGCTCGCATTTCACTATTTACCGTTTGGTTTTTTATATGATTTGCCGTAGCATGAAAAAGACTCCTCACGTGACGTTATCTTCTGGAATCCCCCAGGGCAGGAATGCAGCAAGGGCACAGGGGCGCTGGCGGGTGCGTGCGGAGTCCTTTTATATCTAGTGACTCTTAACCCATATTTATTGGTTATTGTTTTTGGCAGGCTTTGCATAGAATAATGCTTGTGAATGAACTAATTTTGGGAATTGAAACTTCATGTGATGAAACTGGAGTAGCTTTGGTGCGCAACGGCGAGTTGTTGGCAGACGTGACGGCTACTTCTATGGATGAGTATGCACGCTTCGGAGGAATTATTCCGGAGATTGCTTCGCGCGCACATTTAGAATCTTTTATTCCCACTTTAGATGCGGCTTTAGCTAAAGCTGGCGTAACTTTAGCGGAGGTAGACGCAGTGGCTGCCACGGCAGGGCCAGGACTAATTGGCCCATTAATTGTGGGAGTATCAGCTGCTAAGTCTTTAGCTTTAGCTCTTAACAAACCTTTCTATGGAGTGAACCATATTATTGGGCATATTGCGGTGGATTCTTTGGTGCATGGCCCGTTTCCGCAGAAATTTGTGGGGTTAGTGGTTTCTGGTGGTCATTCTCATTTAATGCTGATAAACAATATCGCTACTGACGTGCAGGAATTAGGTGGCACATTAGACGATGCAGCCGGGGAAGCTTTTGATAAAGTAGGGCGTTTACTGGGTTTGCCTTATCCGGGTGGGCCGCATATAGATAGATTGGCGCGGCAAGGAAATCCCCACGCTATTAGATTCCCGCGTGCTTTACGGTCTGGTAAAAATCAAGAACTGCACAAGTATGATTATTCTTTTTCTGGCTTAAAAACGGCGGTGGCACGTCATATTGAAGGGCTGGAAGCGCGTGGAGAAGATATTCCTAAAGCTGATATTGCTGCTGGTTTTACAGAAGCAGTGGTAGGGGCGCTGATGGAGAAAGCAATTACTGCGTGTCTAGAAAATAAAGTGGATACTTTAGTAATTGGTGGAGGTTTTTCGGCTAATTCACGTTTACGGGAAATAGCTGAGGAAGCTGCTTTGCGTCATGGTTTGACGGTACGGATTCCACCTATCCGTTATTGCACTGATAACGGGGCAATGATTGCGGCTTTGGGTTGGCATATGGTGGCAAACGGGGTGGCACCTTCTCCGTTAGACATTTCGGTGGATACTGCTTTGCCACGTGAAACCACTATCCTGTATTCCTAATTTGTCGTGATGCTAACTACTGAGGTAGAAATTGCGATAATGCTACTTGGCTAATCGTGAAAGTGTGATAGTTTGCTGTCTTAATTTAGTTATTAGGGTTAGCTCTGCCTTTCTCATACGGTTAAAATAGAAGATGTGAGCATAGCGTTATATCGCCGTTATCGGCCTCAAAGTTTTACAGAAGTTATTGGGCAAGACCATGTAACTGATCCTTTAATGGCAGCTTTAGCTGCTGGGCGTACTACGCATGCTTATCTTTTTTCAGGCCCGCGCGGGTGTGGTAAGACTACTTCTGCTCGTATTTTGGCGCGTTGTTTGAATTGTGTAGAGTATCCAACAGCTACTCCGTGTGGTGAGTGTGATTCTTGTAAAGAGCTTTCCCGTCATGGCTCTGGTTCTTTAGATGTAGTAGAGGTAGATGCGGCTTCACACGGCGGTGTAGATGATGCGCGAGAGTTGCGGGAGCAAGCTGGTTTTTCTCCGGTGCGGGATCGTTTCAAGATTTTCATCATTGATGAAGCGCATATGGTGACTAATCACGGTTTTAACGCTTTGCTGAAATTAGTGGAAGAACCTCCGGCGCATGTCAAGTTTATTTTTGCTACTACTGAACCGGAAAAAGTAATTGGTACGATTCGTTCCCGTACTCATCATTATCCTTTTAGGTTAGTGCCTCCTCCGGTGCTAGAAAATTATTTACAAGAAATTTGTGCACAAGAAAATATATCTGCTCCAGCTGAGGTATTGTCGCTGGTAGTACGAGCCGGTACGGGTTCGGTGCGCGATACTTTATCAGTATTGGATCAAATTATTGGGGGAAGTGACGGGGTTAGTCTGCAATATGATAAAGCGGTAGCTTTATTGGGATATACCTCAGCTCATCTATTAGATTTAGCAGTAGAGGCTTTGATTGCGCAAGATGGTGCAGCACTTTTTGCAGTGGTAGACGATTTAGTGCGCTCTGGGCATGATCCGCGGCGTTTTGTGGAAGATTTATTACAGCGTTTGCGTGATTTAATCATTTTGGCTTTAGCAAGTGATAGTGCGCGAAATGTTTTTGTGAGCGTGCCAGAAGACCAGTATCAAATTATGCAAGATCAGGCAGGTCGATTAACGGCACGCCGAGCGTCACGCAGTGCAGATTTAGTAAATGAGGTTTTGCATTTAATGGTAGGAGCTACTGCTCCTCGGTTGCAGTTAGAGCTATTATGTGCGCGTTTAATTATGGCACAAACAGAAGGGGAAGGTGTTTCGCCTGGAGTGGCAAGAACGCCAGAACCAGCTGGAGCAGGTAGAGGAGCTTTGGCAGTAACTCCTCCTGGAGCAAAACCTGGTTTGGGAGCCGTATCTACTCCTAGCTCTGCCGTTACTTCTGTTAATAAGGTAAGTTCCGCTCCAGAAAATGCTGAGGGAATTGCTGGACGAGTTGCCACGCCAAGCACTAAACCAATGCCAGATATGCCCAATTTAGAAGGTTTAAGTGATTTTGCTGCCGGCGTATTGGCTACTAATATTTCTGCTGAAAACACTGCTTTTAGCTTAGTTAGTGAATCAGCTACTGAAGTGTCTGTGCCGTCAGAACCGCAATCGAGCGCAGAGTCTACAACTACTACTGTATCTGAGCAGCCAGTTGCCAATTCTGCACCCATTTCAGAGCCTGTGCAAGCAACTGGAGAAATACTATCTACTCAAACTCCGTTTGTGCAGATCCGGCAAGTTTGGGAAAAAATTATTGACCTAGCAAAGCAACGACTCCCCCAATCTGCCCATAAGTTTAATGCGATTGTGGAATTAGAAGCGGTAGAAAATGGCGTGGTTTATTTAGGCTTTGCCCGTTTGGATCAAGTAAATGCTTTTAATAGCGATATTCCGTCCCTGAATGCAGTTGCTTTTAGCATTTTTGAAATTACTGGTCTAAAAACTCGGGTGCAGGCAGTTTATGTGGCGGGTGATGCACCCCCAAAAGTACTAGCTGATTCGCAGCTAGCTGCGGGTCAGCTTTCTAGCCCGTCAGACTCTGCTGTGCCTGAAACTAATACCGTGCTTGATAAATCAGAAAATGGCGCGGAAGTAGCACCCGAATCTGTAGTGGCATCTCCAATAACAGATTCGCTTGCGCCAACTTCTACTGTGGCGATAACTGATACATCTGCACAAACAGTTACTGACCCAGCCGGAGTTTTAGCTGCTTTAGTAGATGGCAGCGCTCAAATAGTTACGGGAATTGGGCAAAATCATGCTGTGTCTGATAACCAAGCTATCCAGGAAGAAGTTACTGAACTAGCAGACGCAGCGTTAAGTGATGCTACACAGGAGGAACTAGCAGCTAACACGGAATGCGTGGTAGAAATTACTGACTACTTGCATGATATTCCAGATGTTCCCCCAGCTTTATCACCGTTTGTGAACACTCCTGCTACTTCCGATAATCTGGCAGGTTTTCAAGCCCATTCGGGGGATAGTTTTGCGCAAAATAACGTATTTAATGCAGAAACTTTGCAAGAATTTATGGAAGTGGCAAATATGCCGGCAGGCCACTCCAAAACTGATCGGTTAGCTGATATAACTGCACAGGTAGGACAACGTTTAGAAGCCGAAGGGCTAACGGGTGTGTTTACCACGGGAGCGCAATTAGCGGCAGAAAATCAGGCTAAACGGGCACAAGAAACTGAATTAGCGCAAGTAGATGAAGCTGATTTGGTAAGTGCAGATGATGAGATTGTAGATGCCACCCAGTTGTTTGGCGTTAATATCGTGTTGGAAACTTTTGGTGGGCAAATAATTCAAGAACTACCTAATAAGAAAGACTAAAAAGAATGTCTAGTATTTACGACGGCGCAGTTCAAGACCTGATTGACGAATTAGGTAGATTACCTGGAGTAGGGCCAAAAAGTGCTCAACGTATCGCTTTTCATCTTTTGGAAGCCACTACTGAAGAAGTAGGTGCATTAGTGGCGGCTTTAGAAGCGGTGAAAGAAAAGGTACGTTTTTGTATGTTGTGTGGAAATGTCACGGAAGCGGAGCTATGCAAAATTTGTAGTGACCCGCGTAGAGTAGACTCAGTATTGTGTGTGGTGGAAGAATCACGCGATATTGTGGCTATCGAACGGGCCCGGGAATATCGGGGACGCTATCACGTGTTAGGTGGGGCGATTGATCCTATTGGCGGAGTTGGCCCAGATAAATTGCGAATACGAGAGTTATATCAGCGTTTAGCAGACGGCAAAATAACGGAAGTTATTTTAGCTATGAATCCAAATGTGGAAGGGGAGGCTACCGCTACTTATCTTTCGGTAAATCTATCCACAATGGGAGTGGTGGTGTCCCGTCTAGCTTCCGGTTTGCCGGTAGGCGGAGATTTAGAGTACGCAGATGAAATCACTATTTCGCGTGCTTTGGAAGGACGCCAACGGGTAGTGTTTCAGTAATATATTCTGCTTTTATTAAATGGTTTTTTAGCTGAATATTTTTTCTGGGCAGGGGGAGTATCCCACTGCCCAGTTTTCTTTTAGGCTAAATATCCTGACCAATCTTCATCGGTAAAGTCGGCATTTTCTAGCTCGGTGCGTTCAATCAATGTTTTTTCGTCTGGGCGATGTTTAAGCACGTTTTCAATATAGGACTTTACTGCATCACGCATCAGCACATCGTGTCCTACATTTTCGCCAATATACCAACGGTGATCCAGCACTTCGTGAAATATTTGTGCTGGCTCTAGTTTGCCGCGTAATTCTCTTGGAATGGCTTGAATTGTGGGTTGGTAAACATCTGAAATCCACTGATGTGCCACTATTTCTAAAGTGGTATTTTTTTGCCCAGTTAAGGTGCGGAATTGTTCAATATCGTTGATAATTCGGCGGGCTTGTGCTTCTTCTACGTCTAAACCAGTTAGGCGCATGACTTTACGAGCAAAATGTCCGGAATCTACTACTTTAGGCTGTATGGAAATACGGGCGCCTTCTGAGTCGGCTTCGATATTTAATTCTCCAACATCAAAACCTAGTTCGTTTAAGCGCCGGATACGGTTTTCTACACGCCAGCGCTCGGTGGCGTCAAAAGATTCCTCTTCGGTTAATTCATTCCACAACATCATATAGCGTTCAAGGAAACGGTTTCCGATATGTATAGCATCGAAATCTTCATCTAAAATTCCGCCTGCTTGTAAGTCGAGTAACTCGCCAATGATATTGGTGCGTGCCACGTCTATATCGTATTCACGTTTTTTCGCAGATAAATTTTCGTGTATTTCACCAGTTTCCGCGTCTACTAGGTAGGCGGCAAATTCTTCAGCATCCCGTCTAAATAAAGTATTGGAAAGGGATACATCTCCCCAATAGAATCCAAGTAAATGCAGTTTTACCATTAGCACAGATAGGGCGTCTGTAAGACGGTTAATGGTGTCTTGTCGCATTCCGCTTTGTCCGAATACTGCGCGGTAAGGCAGGGAGTAAGGTAAGTGTCTAGTGACTAATACGGCAGTTAGTTCTTTTCCATTTGCGTCATAACGGTTAGAAATAACGGCGAGGGGTTCTACGCAGGAGGCGCCTTTGCGGTTTAGGTCGCGCAGGGTTTCGTATTCGTGATGTGCAGACGTTTCCCCGATTTCTTTGATAGCAATAATTTTTCCAGATAAGTGCACAAATCGTACTACGTGCCGAGAAATACCACGGGGGAGGGCTGCAATAAATTCGTCTGGCCATTCACGTAAAGGTAGCTCCCACGGTAAATCCAGCAAAGCAGGCTCTACATTTACTGACAGGATTTGTAAAGCATGGGTGTGCATAGTGAAGCGTCCCTTCTAAATACGCTTGGCTAAGTGTTGCGTGTCTATTCTAACGGGGTAAACAATATCTGCCACTTTAGCAGGGAGGTGTGCAGAAAATGTTGGCATATTGTCTAGGTGAGATTACTTTGTTAGTGAGATAGGAAGTTTTAGCTTGGTATTTTGTGTTAAATATGTAAGAGGGCTAACCAGTAAATTGGTTAGCCCTCTGTTATATTCAGCTATTAGTTGCCGATACGTAGACCGGTATTAGCTGAGAAGTAATGTACGTGTCCGGTACGAGCACGGAGGTAGATTACATCGTCAGCATTAACGCGCGTTTCTGGTGGTACGCGTACGGTCATGGTTTCGGAGTTGTCGCCAGATCCGAAACGATCAGCTTCGTTATCAGCACCTTCAATCTTGCCGTAGATGTAGGAATCAGAGCCTAGGTGTTCTACGAAAGTCACCCGCAATGGGATAGCATCGCTCTCTAATTCGGTTGCGGTTTCAAATGCTTCTGGACGCATACCGATGGTTACGGCATTAGCATTTTCAGCATTAAGAGCAGTAACTACATCTGCAGGAAGTGGGAGTGCAGCCTTGCCATATACAGCTTTACCGTCTACTACTCGCCAGTTGCCTAGGTTCATAGCTGGGGAGCCAATGAAGCCGGCTACGAAAGCGTTAGCTGGACGGGTGAACATTTCATCTGGGGAGGCTACTTGCTGTAGTAGACCATCTTTTAGCACTGCAATACGGTCACCCATGGTGAGTGCTTCGGTTTGGTCGTGGGTAACGTAAACCGTGGTAACTCCTAGCTCCCGCTGTAGGGAAGCAATCTGGGTGCGGGTCTGTACACGCAACTTAGCGTCCAAGTTGGAAAGAGGTTCGTCCATCAAGAACACTTGTGGTTTACGTACAATTGCGCGACCCATTGCTACACGCTGACGCTGACCGCCAGATAGTGCCTTAGGCTTACGATCTAGATACTGGGTGAGGTCTAGGATTTTAGCTGCTTCTTCTACACGCTTGCGGATTTCTGCTTTATCTACACCGGCAATTTTTAGGGCGAAGCCCATGTTGTCTGCAACAGTCATGTGTGGATAGAGCGCGTAGTTCTGGAATACCATTGCAATATCGCGGTCTTTAGGAGAAACGTCAGTAACGTCACGGTCACCAATGAAAATGCGACCGCCATTAACGTCTTCCAAACCGGCTAACATACGCAAAGAGGTGGATTTACCACAGCCAGATGGACCTACAAGGACGAGGAATTCGCCGTCTTTGATTTCTAGATTTAGTTGATCTACTGCTGGTTTATCCGAACCTGGATAAACGCGCGTAGCGTTCTGAAAAGTAACGGTAGCCATTACTATTCCTTTCACCGGCAGGTACGTGCCGGACGATCCGTAGTGAAAGGTGCTTATATAAAAAGCACAGTGAATACGTCGGTGTAGTCACTGTGATTTATTATTACATACTTTCTAGACTTTATCGAATATTCAGCCAAGTTCTTACATATTTTGCAATAAGTATTACGATAGAAGCAGAAAAATATTGATAATGCGTGCATGGTGAACACACATAAAGCAGATAAGTAGGGAAAAGAGGTGAAAATGCGTGAGCTAGGTGGTTACACATTACTACGTAAGCTAGGTAGTGGCGGAATGTCGGTGGTTTATGAAGCAATAGACGGAGGCGGTAAATCAGTAGCTTTTAAGCTATTTCACCCCAGCTGGGTTGAAGAACCAGAGATACTGAAAAGAATGCAGCGAGAAGTGGCAATGCTGCGCCGTATTAAAAGCCCTTATGTGGCACAAATTCTTGACGCTGAATTTGATGAAGCAGAGAAATTCATCGTTACTGAACTGGTAACTGGCTTATCTTTACAAGAAGACGTGGTGGAAAACGGTCGTTATACCGAGGAAGATTTAGAAGAATTAGCGCATAAATTAGGAGAAGCACTCCAGTGCATTCATCAGGCAGGAGTACTGCATCGTGATCTAAAGCCCAGCAATATAATGATTAGTGAAGCTGGCCCAGTGATTATTGATTTTGGTATTGCGCAATTAGCAGAGGATACTCGTTTAACTAGGCAAGGGTTACTGGCCCATACTCCAGGATATTGCGATCCACGCGTGTTGCGGGGAGCTGCACCAGATAGTGCAGCAGATTGGTGGGCTTTGACGGCAGTATTGGCTTACGCCGCTACGGGTGTCCCGCCTTTTGGGGCTGGATTGCCAGATGTGATTATGCAACGTGTCTTATTTGAGTTGCCTGATTTACCTAATCTAGCGCCTGATTTGGCTGATTTGTTTACGTTAGCGCTTAGCGGAAAAATGGAAAACAGGATAGATTTTGCTACATTTATGCGAGGTTTACCTGATCCGCAAAAAGTGTTACCTACCCGTATTATTCCTGTAACAACAGAGGAACAAACTCAAGTTTTGCCGAGTCCTGTACGGGCAGATAGTTCAGTATTTAGCCGGGATTTTGTGCAGGATAATGCTACAGAGCTAATTGATACAGAAGTGTCAAACACGTTAGTGTTGCCAGAAAATAGTGAAGCGCAAAATTATCCACAATATCCTGCTAGTAGTCCAGTACTTCCGTTGGGGAGAATTGCTGCCAAAGCAGAAGATACTTTAGAAACAGGGGTGAATACTAGCTATGTGCGTCCCACCCCGTTTAATCCTTTTTCTAATCGTCCGTCAGATTTAGAGGTGACACCAGTGGATACCGTGCACAATTTACGACAAGCTGACGTTATACGTGGGGAAGTTAAAAATTCTCGCCACCTATTTTTATTAGTTTCTGTGGCGGCGCTGGCAGCTATTTGGGGCGGATTAATGCCTGGTAAATATATATTGGCATTGCTGTCTACCACTTTAATTCTGGATGTGTGGGGACGTTTTAGGCAACAAAAAGAAGAACGAGAGTTAGCTGGTGCGGCTATTTTCAGTTCCACTATGTTTGCATTAGTGCGACTACCTAAGAATTTATTATTTAGTCTATTACGTATGCTACTAGCAGGGGTGGTAGTAGGATTACTGGGTATTTTCGTATCGCGATTCACTCCGTTAAATTTGTTTGATTATTTGCCGGAATTAGCTAGGCAAGCAGGTGAGGGTGGAAGTGCCGGAGCGAATTTGATTGGTTTAATGAACCAAGAAGGCGCGCAAAATGTATTGGCAGGTGGACAGGTAAGTCCGTCTTTATCGGTGGCGCTAGCAGTATGGCTTTTTATTTTTACTTGTTGTTTTTGGCTTATTCCAGTTAATTCCAGTGGACGGGCGGGAGCACAGCGGATACTAGATTTATTAGTGCCTACCGCTACTTTCCGTATTTTCTGGTTGCTAGTCGTATGGGGATTAGGAGTAGCTTCGGTATTTTATATTTACGTTACTCATACGGCTTGGCAAATAGACTGGAGTTATGTGAACTTACAGCAATTAATTTGGGTGATTTCTAAACTCACAGGTTTTTAGAAAATCTAGCTGGAAAAATATTTGTAAATACGGCTATATAAACCAAGAATACACTAAGCGGTTTTTTGATTAATGTAGGCAAGTTTTACGTGCTTTTAGCGAAATAATATAGTGCTTGCTGGGGTTAATATATTAGTATGCTAAATTAAAACGCGCTAATAATTTGCTAAGTTGTTTTAGAATTATTAGAGCAAGAAGTACTACTATCAGCTGAATTAAGAATTTTAGAAGTCGTAGAGCAGATAAGAGAATTAGTAAAGCTGGTGAAACTTAGAAAACAGAGAGTTGAGTAAGTATGGCTGCAAAGCAAACGCCAGGCATGGTAGGTCAGAAAGCTACTCGCGATGAACGTAGAGCAGAAGCGCGAGAAAAAGCACGGTTACTGCAAATACAGGAAGAAAAGCGAGCAAAGCGCAACCGATTTTTGCTAATCGGTGGAGTTTTGGTGGCGTTGGCACTGGTAGTGTTGGCAATTGTGAAAATTGTATCCAGTGGTAGCAATGATTATGGTAGCTATGATGGCACTGCTCGTCCTGCCAAGTTAGCTAATGTGAGCGCTGATTACGGTATTGCAGTTAATGCAAACGGTGCGGCAGTTGCACAAGCAGATACTGCATTGCCTAAGCTGGAAATTTTTGCAGACAGTATGTGTGTGCATTGTGCGAATTTGGACGTGACGGCTCGAGCTGATTTGTCTAAAGTAGTGGCAGATGGCAAGTTGCAGTTGGTGCGTTATCCAGTGGCTATTTTAAGTCCAGAATTTTCTGCTAATGGAGCAGCCGCATTATTCTACATTGCTACTTATGCCCCCGAGCAATTTAATGCTTTCCATGATGCGCTATTTGACCGTTCAAGTGAGATTTTGTTGGCCCGCACTGCGGCTCAGCCTACTTTAGGAGAGATTGCAGATATTGCTAAGAAGGTAGGCGTGCAGGCAGAGGTAGTAAATGATTTACCAGCTTCTATTGCGGCTGCGGACTGGAAGGCAGTAGTAGAAAAGGCAACAATAGCTTTCCGTGATGCTGGACATACAGGCACTCCAACCGTATTGGCAAACGGTAAGGCTACTACCCGTTATGCTGAGCTAGGTATCCCAGCTTTCTTAGAAGAAGTAATCGCTGGTAAGGAAGCTAGTGCAACGGAAACTGAAACGGATACTACCGAGTAAACGCTAGTAAATTAGTGACTATTACTAAGTAGAGTGTTAGAAAACCAAGGGAGAAGTGTTAGTTTAGTTAGCGCTCTGCCTTGGTTTTCTGGCATTATAGAAAAGCATGAGAAATAATTAATTTGCATAAATAGAGCAAGTTTATTAAAGTTTCTTATCTCAGCCTCCTTAGCTCAGTTGGTAGAGCGCCGCTCTTGTAAAGCGAAGGTCGTCGGTTCGAGTCCGACAGGGGGCTCTTTTATTTTCTAGGCAAGTGCGTGGAAACCGAGAAGATAGTGAGTGCCTAAAAGTGAAAATTATGTACAAACTTCTAGGTTTTATTTTTTTAGGTTGTGCAGTATTTGGGGTAGTAATGCCATTAGTGCCAGCTACCCCGTTTTTATTGTTGGCGCTTTTTTTCTTTAGTCGCAGTAGTCCCAAATGGCATTCGTATATTATGGAGCACCCAGTATTTGGGATGTATATACGTAATTATCGCAGGGGTGAAATGCGCCGTTCTCATAAAACTTTTACGCTTATGTTCATGTGGGTAAGCATGGGCTGGGGAATGTTTATGTCGGGTTTTCATCTTTGGGCAGTAGGGGCGATGCTATTGATCGGTTCTGCGGTGACTTTGCATTTATTTTTGCTGGCTAAACCAGCTAGTGACACGATAAAAAGCTAAATTGGCCAGAGAAATAGTAACTTCTCCGAAACGGCATACCTAATTTTTAATAACCATATCAGTATTAAGCTAGGTAAACGCTTCGTAAAACTTTACTTATGTTTTTTGGAACTCATTTCCGTTTCTTTTCACAGCAGGCTATATTAGTACACAACCCAACTGTGTTGGGTTTTATCTGTAAGTTAAATTAGCAAGCTTTAGTGAGGAAGTAACGAGGAATATCATGGAACAGCTGGCTCTAACCATTGGAATGATTGCCGATAAAATTACCCAATTCGGCACGCTATGGATTCTATTAGGGGCTGGCTTGTATTTCACTTGGCGCACGCGCGTGGTGCAGGTACGTTTCTTTACCCATATGATTAAAGTGGTATTGGGTTCGCGTTCAGGTGCGCAAGGTGGTATTTCGTCGTTCCAAGCTTTTTGTATTTCCTTGGCGGCACGTGTGGGTATCGGCAATGTGTTTGGAGTGGCAGCAGCCTTAATGTTTGGTGGGCCAGGTGCTATTTTCTGGATGTGGATTGTGGCGCTTTTAGGCATGGCTACTGCTTTTCAAGAAGCAGTATTAGCGCAAATTTTCAAGGTGCGCGCTAAAGATGGCACTTTCCGTGGTGGCCCTGCTTATTATATGAAATTAGGTATGAATGCTAAGCCTTTAGCGGTAGTTTTTGCGGTGATTACCATTATTACTTGTGGAGTGGTGATTACTTCGGTGCAGTCTAATGCGATTGCCGAAACTATGAAGTCGCAAGCAGGCACAAATCAGGCTTTGACGGCAGCTTTGCTGTTTGCTTTTTCTGCTCCCATCATTTTAGGCGGAATTCGTTCGGTGGCTAAAGTTACGGAAATTATGGCTCCGGTGATGGCTTTAGTGTATGTGCTGATGTCTTTCGTAATTGTGGGAATGAATATAGGAGAATTTCCTAGCGTATTGGGCATGATTTTCCAGTCGGCTTTTGCTTCTCAACCTTTAGTGGCAGGATTAGGGGGCGGAATTTTAGCCGCTATTATTAACGGTACACAGCGCGGATTATTTTCTAATGAAGCTGGGCAAGGTACTGCCCCTAATGCGGCTGCTACTGCCACGGTGAAGCACCCAGTTGCGCAAGGATTGATTCAGTCCTTGGGAGTTTTTGTAGATACCATTATCGTGTGTACTACTACGGCTTTCGTGATTTTGGTAGCTGGCCCTGAGGTGTGGATGCAAGAGGGAGTAAATCCTGCTAATTTAACAACTTTAGCGGTAGCACATGAATTGGGACAGTGGACGGTAGTGCCGATGGCTAGCATGATTTTTGTGTTGGCATTTTCTTCGATTATTGCCGCTTACGTGTATTCGGAAGTAAACTTGCAGTTTATTTTAGATCGCCCGTGGGGGCCATGGTTGGTACGTATCGTGTCTATTGCTTCGGTGGTGCTAGGAGCAATGGTGAGCCTGAATGTGCTGTGGGAGTCAGTAGATATTGCTATGGCAATTATGACCATCACTAATTTGTTGGCTTTAATAGTGCTGGCAAAGTGGGCGGTAGCAGCTTTGCAAGATTACGACCGGCAGCGTAAAGCAGGAATTGCTGAGCCGGTGTTTAATGCGGATGCTGCGCAATTGCCAGGAGAGCTACCAGGGGATGTGTGGAGATAATTCTGTTTATCTCACTAATTATTTGGAGTCGTTCAATATAGTTATTTACTTAATAGTTTGCTATTCCAGAATGCGCAGCTTAGTGACAAGTATTTAACATGGCTGTACTAGCGGAAATAATCTATGTCCTCCCTTAACTTAGGGGAAAGAAAAGCGTCCTAGATCCTAGCAAACTATTAGGAGTAACTATGGCTATGCCCCGTATTTTATTGTTCTACAAGTTCACCCCCATTAAAGATCCAGCCGCAGTGATGCTATGGCAAAAAGCATTGTGCCAGGAATTAAAGCTACGGGGAAGAATTTTGATTTCTGAGCATGGCATTAACGCTACTTTAGGTGGATCGTTAGCTGCTTGTAAGCAATATATGCGCCGTTATCGCGATTACGAGCCATTTAGAGGCACGGACTTTAAAATTTCTCTGGGTACTGGGCTTGATGAACAAGGCTACTCTTTAGATTTTCCCCGTCTATCGGTAAAGGTGCGAAAAGAAATAGTGGGATTTGGCGCGCCAGATGAACTGAAAGTGGATAGTCAAGGAGTAGTAGGCGGCGGGATCCATGTGAAACCAGAAGATTTAGAACAACTTATCGCCGATAATCCTGATTTAGTGTTTTTTGATGGACGCAATAAGGTGGAATGGGAAATTGGCAGATTTGAAAATGCTATCGTGCCTAACACTTTCACTTCCCATGATTTCATTGCGGAATTAGAAAGCGGTAAATTTGACGACATTAAAGACAAGCCAATTTTGTCTTACTGCACGGGTGGTATTCGTTGTGAAATTCTCTCTGCCATGATGATAAATCGCGGGTTTACCAAAGTTTATCAATTAGAGGGCGGCATACATCGTTATGCAGAAAAATATGGGAATACTAAGCGCTGGCAAGGCTCTTTAGTGGTGTTTGATGGCAGAGAAGTCGTGGATTATTCCGCTGATCCGCAACGCATTGGGCAGTGTCACAACTGTGGATCCCCAGCAAATCGTCTACATAACTGTGATGATTTGGCTTGCCGTGAGCGTTTAGTAGTATGTGGACACTGTGCAGATTTACCAACTTGGTGTGAAGTACATAAAGCAGAAACTGTCTGTTAAGGAGTTACTTTACCAGTTTATTGGATAAGCGCCTTGCTCTTGGAGTAAGGCGTTTATTTTAGAAAAAGGACGCGAACCAAAAAATCCCCGATATGCGGAAAGTGGGGAAGGGTGTACTCCGGTAATAGTGGCGGTGTTGGGTAATAATTTTTGTAATTTTCCCGCAGGTTTTCCCCAAAGCACTGCTACTAAAGGCAGGTCACGTTTATCTAAGGTGGACACCACTAGATCGGTGATTAATTCCCATCCCCAACGGGCATGGCTATTAGACGCCCCCGCGCGTACGGTAAGTACCCGATTTAGTAGCATAACTCCTTGTTCCGTCCAGCGACTTAAATTACGGGGAGTAATAGGGGTGGGATTGTTAAAGGTTTTTGTAGTAGTCGTGGAGCTGGTGGAAAATTCTTCAGCAAGTGAGAAAAGATTAGAGGATGGTTCAGTAGTATTTTCGATAAAGATAGTGCCTAAATCTGTTGCGCATTCTTGCAAGATATTGCGTAAAGAAGGTGGTAATGGTTTAACTTCCGGTGGTACAGCAAATGCCAATCCGATAGCGTGTTTGGGATTAGGGTAAGGGTCTTGCCCCACGATAAGCACTTTGGTGTGCTCAATGGGGTATTGAAAAGCGCGCATAATATGAGCGGGAGCAGGTAGGATCAATTCTCCTTGTGCTATGTCTTGCTCTAATAAGTGACAAATATTTTGTAGCTCAGGTGCTACTTTGGCAAATATAGCTCGCCAAGAAGAATGGCAGGGAGCAAGTAGCGTTTCTAAATCCATGTTTTAAGTGTAGCGGGCAGGAGTGGGAAGTAATTGTTTATGAGATAGGAAGTAGTGAATCATGCTGGGGGAGAAAAATGAGGCTTAAGATAGAGCGGGTGAAGATTTTTCCGTTAAAGTAGACGGAGAAATGCTGATGGTTATACAGGTAGCGGGCAAGAAAATAATGCAATTTAATGAAGGGCAGAGGAAAACGGTGGAGCAGTTAAATTTCAATGATGAGGCAGGCTCTGTTTCGGATGCAGTTATTTTAAGTCAGCAGGTAAAAGATACGTCATTGGATAATTCTCAAGTAAGGGAAGAAAAAGCGGCAGATGCCCAAGACGTGCAATCTTCTTCCTCAGCTAATACGCTTAGTGCGTTAGAACAAAGAATTTTAGAGGTAGAACAAAACTTTTTACGCTACGGGAAAAGCAGAAAAGAAGCTATTTTGCGTCACACTGGATTAGCGGAGCATACTTACTATTTTATGTTAGGTGGTTTATTGCATGATCCGCGTTTTTATTTGGCAGACCCGGTATTAGTGGATAGATTACGTCGTTTACAACAAGCACGCCTTGCCGAGCGTAATATTTATTAGAAGTAATTTTAGCGTTAAGGTATATGTGTGGTGGAAAAAATAATGCAAGATCAGTTTGATGAATTGGCTAAAGCAAGGCATACAGTGGGGGCGCATCGTACTCCACGGCGGGTAAATCCGTGGATAGTGGCATTGCTATTAGTGGTATTGCTTTCCCCAGCCTTAGGAATCGGGGCAGGGTTTATGTTTGGCAATAACAGCTCGGTAACGGCATTAGCTAATAAGCTAACCAATTCTTCTGCTAGTACTACTACGAAAAAAACTACTACCGTGAAGAAAACCACTACGGAAAGTGAAAGTAGTACAGATACAGAAACGGCAGAAACCAGTACCGATACGCAAGCAGAACAAAGTGCTCCAGCTCCTACCCCTCCAGCTCCTGAAATTAACTTTTCCAGCCGGATTGAGGTGCTAAACGGTAGCGGAATTACTGGGTATGCGCGGCAAAGTAGCGATACGTTAAATAGTGGGGGATATACTTCGGTGACTCCAGGTAATTATCAGTATGGAGAGCCAACGGTATCTACCGTTTATTATCGTGATGCTAGCATGAGCAGTACTGCGCAAGACGTGGCAAGACGGCTAGGGATTACGGCAGTTGAGTTGTTGCCTTCTGCTGTGCCTAATACTTTAGATGTGGTAGTGGTATTGCGTGGATAAAGTTTGTAAGGACGCTAGTATTAGCGTCCTTTTATTTTGCTTTGTTTTAGTTTAGGAAACGGGAAAATAACGGGTATTACAACTAAAAGCAAAAGGTTACTTAAAGCGCGCAAGTAAAGCTAAATCGTAATGAAGATAAACTAAGTATCATTTTGTAAGCAGAATGAAAAGCTAATAATGCGTATTTTAGGCTTAGCCGACTGTGAACATTTTCCACAAACTAGCATGCTATCTTGCACTCTCACAGGGAGAGTGCCAGAATTTTAATTAGCACTCTCAATAGCAGAGTGAAAGATTTAGCTAACGAGGTTGTTAAGTTTTCGGGAAAGGAACGAATAGCTTAACAATCGTCCGTCGCGGGCGTTGGCTCTACCAACTCTAACAGAGGAAATTAAAGTTATGTCTAAGATCATCGCATTTGATGAAGATGCACGTCGGAGCATGGAGCGCGGCCTAGACACCCTAGCTAATGTAGTTAAGGTGACTCTAGGGCCAAAAGGTCGCAATGTAGTACTAGAAAAGAAGTGGGGAGCTCCCACCATTACCAACGACGGCGTTTCTATTGCGAAAGAAATCGATCTAGAAGATCCATTTGAGAAGATCGGTGCAGAATTAGTTAAAGAAGTTGCCAAAAAGACCGACGATGTGGCAGGTGACGGTACTACTACCGCTACCGTGTTGGCTCAGGCTTTGGTAAAGGAAGGCTTGCGTAACGTAGTAGCAGGCGCTAACCCAATTGCTTTGCGCAAGGGTATTGACGCTGCAGTAGAGGCAGTAGTTGCTCAGCTATTAGCTAATGCTAAAGAAGTAGAAACTAAAGAAGAAATTGCTGCTACGGCTGCTATCTCGGCAGGCGATAAGGAAATTGGTGCACTAATTGCAGAGGCTTTGGATAAGGTAGGTAAGGAAGGTGTAGTGACCGTAGAGGAGTCCAACACTTTCGGTACCGAACTAGAGCTAACTGAAGGTATGTCTTTCGATAAGGGCTACCTATCCCCATACTTTGTGACTGATCCAGAGCGTCAAGAAGCAGTATTAGAAGACGCTTATATCTTGCTAGTAGAATCCAAGATTTCCAATGTGAAAGACATGGTAGGAATTTTGGAAAAGGTAATGCAAGAAGGCAAGCCATTAGTAATCATTGCAGAAGATATTGAGGGTGAAGCACTTGCTACTTTGGTAGTAAACAAGATTCGCGGTATCTTCAAGTCTGCTGCAGTAAAGGCACCAGGTTTCGGAGATCGTCGTAAGGAAACTTTGCAAGACATGGCTATCCTTACTGGTGGTCAGGTAATTTCGGAAACAGTAGGTTTAAGCCTAGAAACTGCTGAAATCGAAATGCTAGGCAAGGCTCGCAAGGTAGTTCTCACCAAGGACTCCACCACGATTGTGGAGGGTGCAGGCACTCCAGAAGAAATCGCTGCACGAGTAGCTACTATTAAGACCCAGATTGAAAACTCCACTTCCGATTACGATCGTGAGAAGCTACAAGAACGTCTAGCTAAACTAGCTGGCGGTGTAGCAGTTATCAAGTCTGGTGCAGCTACTGAAGTAGAACTAAAAGAACGCAAGCACCGCATTGAGGACGCAGTACGTAATGCTAAGGCAGCTGTAGAAGAAGGTATCGTAGCTGGTGGTGGCGTAGCGCTAATCCAGGCTGCGGACGCTGCTTTCGCTAATCTGCAACTAGAAGGTGACGAAGCTACTGGTGCAAACATTGTGCGTGTAGCAGTTTCGGCTCCGTTAAAGCAGATTGCAGAAAATGCTGGTTTAGAAGGTGGAGTAGTGGCTGAAAAGGTGCGCTCGCTTCCAGCTGGTCAAGGTCTAAATGCTGCTACTGGTGTATATGAAGATCTATTAGCTGCTGGCGTGAACGATCCAGTTAAGGTAACTCGTTCCGCACTTCAGAACGCTGCTTCTATTGCTGGTTTGTTCCTTACCACCGAAGCAATCGTGGCAGAAAAGCCAGCTCCTCCAGCAGCTCCGGCTGCCGGTGGTGAAATGGACGGAATGTACTAAACCGTTTCGCCTTTCTAGCTGATATTTCTTGAAAACCTGGTGGATGTGAAACTACTATACGTTTCATATCCGCTAGGTTTTTCTATTAGTCGGTAGAATTTAGTATGGAAAAGGATGCATAGCTTTAGGCAAAGAGCCTAAAGTAATATATGGTGGATAAAGATACACAAGGTGTCTTTTAGAATATAGAGGCTGCAAATATGCAAACAGAGTTTACTGTCCAGAATCGGCTCTCTGGTACGGCGTTAATTACCGGGGGAAGTTCTGGTTTAGGCCTTACTTTCGCAAAAAGTTTGGCAGATAAAGGAGTAAATCTCGTATTAGTGGCACGCAATGAACAGCGTTTAAAGCAAGTATGCCAAGAGTTGCAGACCCGTTATGGAGTGCAATGTGAATATATTGTAGCTAATTTACTCGACCGGCTTGAGGTAGAGAAAGTAAAAGAACGCATTGTGCTGACGGATACTAATAATCCCATTACTATTTTGGTTAATAACGCAGGGGCAGGGTGTTATTCGCGTTTAGCTACCACTGATTTTGCTCCTATTGCTAGTGCGGCACAATTAATGGCTTTAACTCCAATGGAATTGGGAGGGGCAGCCGCTGCTTCTATGCTGGAAAGAGGTAGTGGACTCATTATTACTACTGCTTCCGTGCAAGCCTTAGTGCCAATGGGGGCTTATGCGGCTATTAAATCCATGATAAAAGTATGGTCTGATTCTTTAGCGGTAGAGTTACAAGGTACGGGAGTGCAGGCTCTTACTTTGTTGCCTGGTTGGGTGCGCACTGAGTTTCATGCGCGCACTGGAGTGTCTAATTCCAGTATTCCTAACTGGGTGTGGCTTGACCCAGAGTTAGTGGTGGCACAAACTTTGCGGGCTATTATGAAAGGTAAAACTCAGGTAATTCCGTCAAAAAAGTTCCAAATTATTAGTTTTTTGGCCAAGCACGCTCCTGCGGCTTTGGTAGGTAAAGTGGCACGCAAATTAAATAAGGGACGCCGATGACCACCCAGTTACATCCCTTAGATGATTATCATGATCCAGCTAAACGTCGAGCACGCAAACTGGTGCGTAAATTTATTACGCGACGGGTATTAAATACTTTATTAAAAACTCGTGTGTATGGGGAAGATAATGTAGCACAGTTGAGTGGCACATTTATTGCAGTAGGAAATCATACTTCACATTTAGATGCGCCTTTAGTGTTTTCTTTGCTTCCGGAGCATCTTACGGAAAATCTGGCTGCGGGGGCAGCGGCGGATTATTTTTATCGTCGTAAAACTATTTCTAAATTAACTTCACTATTTTTTAATACCTACCCAGTGGAAAGAAGTGCGAAAAAGCTGGGCGGTAAAGCAGGAGCAGCTGCTGGTATGACGGGCCGTTTGTTGCGTGATGGTATTCCAATTCTGATTTTTCCGGAGGGTACTCGTTCTCGTACTGGAGAAATAGGGGTGTTTAAGCCTGGTTCGGCAGCTTTATCTATCCAGTTGGGAGTGCCGATTTTGCCTTTAGCGATTAGTGGCGGACATGAAGCAATGCCGGTGGGTAGTTTTCTTCCTAAAGCAGGACGGTATCCGATAGATTTTTATATCGGAAAACCTTTATGGGCTAATACGGAAGAAACTCCAGAGGAATTTATAGAGCGAGTTAAATATGTAATTGAGCAGATGTTACTGCAAAAAACGGCGTACCCACTTTTGACTCGTCCTTAAAATCGCTCTTAAACTTAGAGCCGTCAAGAATAAAGTTAGCTCCTAAATTTGAGTAATAAAATCAGGAATGGGATAGAAAATTAGTCTTGTTTTTCACCTATTTCATAGTTGGCAGATAAGATGGTGGCTTTTACATCATCGGGTAGTTTGGAAGCGATATGTCCAGAGCTAACTGCGATTTGACGTGCTTTGTTGGTAGCGCGCGTGAGTACGGAGGGGAAGCGCATTCGGACGGTTAATCCACCGCCAAGAGTTTCGTCTACTTCTGCGCTGCCGCCGTGCGCACTACAGATAGCTGCTACGATAGCTAAACCTAATCCCGTTCCTCCAGAATTGCGACTACGGGAAGCGTCGGTGCGGAAGAAACGCTCGAAAATACGTTCCCGATTTTCTTCTGATATTCCTTTGCCATGATCACGTACTTCCACGATAGCGGTTTCCGGGTTGTGGGGATCGATGCCGATAGCTATTTCAATGCCTGTGCCTGCCGGAGTGTGAGTGATGACGTTTCCTAGTAGATTAGCTAATACCTGTGCGATCCGGTTTTGATCGGCGCTAATCACTACGGGTAGGAGTTCATTGCCGGTTAAAGGAATTACTTGTGCATTCCGTTCGGGGGCGCGTACTAAGAAATCAGCTACCGCATTCATGGCGGTAGAGGCTAATTCTACTTGGGTGTATTCTAGTTGCCGTCCTTCATCTAACCGTGCGAGTTGGAGGAGGTCTTCTACTAGCATAGTCATACGGGAGGCTTCTGATTCTATGCGGTCGAAAGCGTGTGGGATTTGTTCTGTGGGAATACCGCCTAAACGGTAGAGTTCGGCGTATCCGCGCACTGTAGCTAGAGGGGTGCGTAGTTCATGGGAGGCGTCTGATACGAATCGGCGCATATGTCGTTCAGAGTCTTGTTTAGCTTGGAATAGGTTTTCAATTGTTTTCAACATTTCGTTGATAGATTTGCCGAGCATGCCAATTTCGGTGCCCTCTGGGCCAATATCAGGTACACGCACTGATAGGTCTCCGCCTGCTACTGTATGGGTTACTTGTTCGATATAACGCAAGCGGCGTAAGGAAAGATGTACCAGTATATAAGCTACTACGCCGCCGATGCCAATAATTATTAGCACTAGACCTACTAAGGCATTTTTTACGTTAGATACGGTGGCTTCTACTGAGGCTAGATGATGGGCGATTACTATTCTGCCAATGGTTTGTTTGGTGAGTTGAGATTGTAGTTCTACGGTGATGGTTCGCCATTTAATGTCAGATTTTGTGCCGGCTATGGTTTGAGGTTGAGAATTTAAGTTTTGGGCGAGTAGTTCTGGGTTTTTAGGAATGCCGTAGTGTTGCCCTACTTGTTGGTTAATTACGGATACAGGCTGAGAAGTGTATAGATCAACATAAAAGTAAAAATCGGAGGGAAGTACTTGCTGGCTGGAGTTGTTGATGATTTGGTCTACGGTTTGGGTGGCAAGTACTTTGCCAGAGGAAGTAAGGGAGGTGTCTACTTCGTGCATTAGATAGGAGCGTACGGAAACTACCACTAAGAGAATAATGCCAGCTAGTACGGTAGCTAGTAGGCTGAGAAATGCTAGTACTAGTCGCCAAGATAGAGTTTGGTGAAAACGGGGGCTGTGCTTGGCGAGTTTAGGCGGAGTAACGTCGTATTTTGGTTTTTTCTTGCTTTTTATTTTTGAACTGCTAGGAGCGGGGGTGTTACTGGCTTGGGTAGTTTTTCCAATAATGCTCACGACTTGCCTGCCTAGTATTTGTTTTTCTCACTTTAATAGATGTGAGTTGAAGATATGGGAGAGAAATGAACGGTTAGATGTAGTGGGGAAGTTGGAGGGAATAAACTTCCCCACTTGAGTTGAGATTAATTGTTGGCGCGTAGTACATAGCCGATACCGCGTTTAGTATGAATCAACGGCACAATTTTGGCTGCTTGTGCTGGATCAGTAATTCCTAGGGATTGCGCGGAGTCGATTTTGCGGCGCAGATAGGAAATGTAGGATTCTACGATAGATACTTCTCCGTCCCAGGCATAATCCCAGACGTGGTCTAGGATTTGGATTTTAGATACTACTCGCTCGTTATTGACCATTAGGTAACGTAAGAGCTTGAATTCAGTGGGAGAGAGTTCTATTTCATGCCCTGCCCGATGTACTTGGTAGGAATCCTCGTTTAGTTCTAAATCTAGATAACGGATAATGGAGGATTCTGGTTCGCTAGGGTGAGTGCGCCGCAAAACGGTGCGTATTCTAGCGATTACTTCTTCTAAGGAAAATGGTTTGGTGATGTAATCATCGCCTCCGATGGTTAAGCCTTGGATTTTATCTTGCACATCGTCTTTGGCGGTAAGGAAAAGGACGGGGAGGCGTTCTTCCCGTTCCCGTAAGTGGCGTAATACTTGGAAGCCGTCCATATCCGGCAGCATGATATCTAGTACTACTAGATCTGCTTGAAACTCTCGTTCAATCTCGAGAGCTTCTTTGCCGTTTTCGGCAACTGCCACGGAAAAGCCGGCAAATTTTAAGGATACGGATAAGAGTTCGCGAATGTTAGGCTCGTCGTCTACTACTAGAATTTTTGCTTCCACGGTTTTGTTATCGCTCATGTTTCTATTATGGCTAAGAAAGCTGGGAGTTAGCTGGGAACAAGCTGGGTCTAATATAGGGCATTGTTAGGAATGGGAGATGAGAGAACAGTAAACGCCTAGTAACTCGACTAATTAATTTAAGCTAACTAGCTGGGTTACTAGGCGTTTACTTATAAGGTAGTAGTTTTCCGATTTTAGATAAATTGATAAGGGTCAAATTCATCAATATGAATAGGCGATACGCGCGATAGCGGAAGATTAAAGGCGTTTACATCATATTCAAGGTCGATAATTTGCAGACCTTTATCTTCTAGTTCAGCAATCGGCATTGCGAGATACTCGCGGAAACACATTACTGCTACTTTATGTCCTGCTTCTAGTAATGCTTCTAGCTGTGGTAGATAATCCACATCGTGTGAAGCTAATACTACTTGCGTATCTGGACGGTCTTTTGCAATAGCTTCCAAGGTTTTTTGGATACCCATATCCACGATTTTTAACTCTGGGTCTTCAGAAGTTAAAAGAATCGGGTGCCAACCAATTGCCAGGAGAGCTTGCACGAAAGTGGTAGCTATGCGATGAGAGGCGTTTAGGAAGAACAGCCCGTTTTTGTTGGATAATGAGCTGCCACTAACTTTCATAGGAAGCGGGGCAGGGTAGTCATCTCCAGGGAATTTAATTACGTCATCTGGGGAGATGACAGGATTAGGGGTAGGAGAGGAGCTACTGGTAGGTAGGTTGTTAGCAAAAATAGAAGCAGTAGCGGGGTTAGGTGAGCTTTGGGTGTTAGTGCCAGAGCTTTCTGTTGCCACAGTTTCTTGAGCTTTTTGCTGTTGTAAATGAGCAAAACGTGCTGGGCTAGGAATATTGCTAACGGAAGTAGGGGTGGGGGTGTTACTAGTAGTTGAATTAGCTTCTAGTGTGTCACTAGGGTTGGCTAATTTATTAGGAGTGGGGTGCTCTGCTTCAGTGGGAGCAGGGTTTTCTTTAACAGGTAGATTGGTGTAATAGAATTGATCTATCTCAGGTGCGTCAGTTTCGCCACTATTACCGAAAGGATCGTAGCGCAGTACTCGATCCCAGCGGGGGCGTTCATCGGCGCGAGGAAAGCGCTTTAGAATATTAACACCCAATGTCGCATCTATATTTTCACCATCAATAATTAAATAAAGTTTACTCATAATTATTATTGTGACATAGGAAGCGGACAATAGGTATATTAATCTGGACAATATCCAAATATAGATCATTATCTTGTTTTAGAAAACCGATATTTTGTTTGGTAAAAACAGTGTTTTAGGGCTTATACTCAAGGAAAAATTTTAGAGACAGGCATTTTTATCTTAGAAGATAACTTTGTGAAAATTTCTGAAATTGTTTGCATAGAGCGGGGAGGTTAGAGTGGTTAAAGGCGCGAAAATGGGTGCGGAGATGACTAACAATCTCCGCTTCGCAAAGACTAACAATCTCCGCTTCGCAAAATAGAAAGATAATAAAGGCAAGTAAAAACACCCAAATAAATCCAGTAAACTTAACTGCTAAATATAGCTGTGAGGGAACTACATAAAACAAACTAGGTTACTTGCAAAAAAAGTGTCATAATAGCTTTAGTTTTAGGTAAATAAAAAGAATGAGGGATAGGGTATCCCGTGAGGAGTGAAAAGTGCCAACCGGAAAAGTAAAGTTCTTTGATGAAAGTAAGGGCTTTGGTTTTGTGCTCGGTGATGATGGGCAAGAAGTACATTTGCCAGCAGCCGCAGTACCGCTTGGAGTGCGGTTACGTCCAGGTATGCGAGTCGAGTATGGGATAGCAGAAACTCGGCGTGGCCCAGCTGTTTTGCAATTAACGGTAATTCCACGGGAAAAATCACTTTCAGAGCAAAATCGCCGTAGTCCGGAAGAAATTTTACCGCTCATTGAGGATCTCATTAAGATTTTAGATAATTCCTCTAACCAGCTACGTCGTGGCCGCTATCCTGCACATGGTGCGCGGATTGCGCAAGCATTGCGGGCGTTAGCGGAGGATTTTGATGCCTAATCGTATCGATCCGCAACCTCGTCTAATTAAAGATAAAGTGCTAAGTGCAGCCGTAGACGTTGCACATGGTGCTTTATTAGAGGTGACGGCAAGCCAAAATATTGGCGCACATAGCGGGGCATTACAAGAAGCGGAACGATTAGTGACCCATGCTTTTGAGTGTTTATTACCTGGCTATAGAGGCTGGTTTTGGACGGTTACGGTAACGCGCGCTAGTCGTAAAAACCAAGTTACGGTAAATGAAGTAGCGTTATTACCAGGAGAGCAGGCTTTATTAGCTCCGGATTGGATTCCGTGGGCAGACAGGCTAACCCCACAAGATATTACTCCTACTGATCGTTTGCCTTACCAAGCTAATGATGCAAATTTGGAAGATTTTAGTCCGGAACTAATTGCTGGGTATGAAGACACAGGCTTGGATTTAGACCAAGCTCAGCTTTGGGAATTAGGGCTAGGCAGGGTGCGCGTACTTTCAGATGCTGGACGAAAAGCTGCGTTTCGGCGTTGGTATCGTTCTGATGCCGGCCCACGTAATCAGGCTACTAGGGAAGCTAAAGCTCCTTGTTCTACTTGTGGCTATTTTATGAAAATGGCTGGTTCGGCTCGCCAATTATTTGGGGTGTGCGCTAATGAGTGGTCGTCGTTTGATGGTCGGGTAGTTTCTTTAGATCATGGTTGCGGTTCGCATTCTGAAACGGATGTGAAACAATCAGCACCGTTGTGGGTGCAGGCAGAGCCAGTGATTGACGAGTCAGAGTTAGAGGTTGCTGATTTAGTGGCAAATACTGATACAGGTAAAACTGTTGAGGTAGTGGAGTAGCGATAACTCGTGGAAAGAATCAGAGGGCGTATTCGCCACTATGATTGGGGTTCAGAAAGTGCGGTAGCAAATTTCTTTGCTTTTCCTCCTTGTTCACAACCAGTTGCGGAAGTATGGTTCGGAGCACACCCTTTAGCTCCTGCTTATATTTTGGATAATGCTCAAAGTTCACAGCACTTAGCTTTGGAGCCAGCACAGTTGCAGGAGGATCCAGATGCAGATTTGCCAACTTTAGAGCAGTTTATTGCCACAGCTCCTGGTGAAGTTTTGGGGCAGGATGTGATGGATCGGTTTGGGCGCTCTTTGCCGTTTTTGTTGAAACTGGTAGCTCCACAAAAGCCGCTTTCTTTGCAGGTTCACCCTAATAAAGAGCAAGCCTTAGCGGGTTTTACTCGTGAAAACGCCATGGAAATTCCGGTAGAGTCTTTGCAGCGTAATTATCGCGACACTAATCATAAGCCAGAGTTGATATACGTGTTGGAGCGTTTCGAGGCTTTGGTGGGTTTTCGTTCTCCACGTCGTATTTTAGGCGTGCTTTCAGGTTTGGACACGCCAGTTACGCAGCGTTTGCATAAAATTATTGCCCGTCGTCCGAATCAATTGGGAGTGCGAGCAGCCTTTAACTATTTAATTTCTGAAGATTCTGCTCCTAGTGCGGCAGAAGTTGAGCAAGTAGTGGCTGCTTGTGCCGCGCGTTTAGTTGATACCTCTCCCTCACCGCGTGCTGACGCTATTGTGGGGGCGTTGGCAAAATATCACCCTGGAGATCCAGGGGTGGTGGCATCTTTGCTGTTAAATCCAGTTACTTTACAGCCAGGAGAAGCCTTATTTGTGCCAGTTGGTACGGTGCATGCCTATCTGTCGGGTTTGGCAATAGAGGTGATGGCTAACTCTGATAATGTATTGCGAGCTGGTTTGACCACAAAATATGTAGACCCAGTGGAATTAGGGCAGATTATTGATACTGTGGCTGCTCCGCCAATCCGTATTGCCCCAGAGCGAGTTTCGCCCGTGCAGTCTATTTATTATGCGCCAGTAGATGATTTTGAGTTGTCGGTGGTGGAAATTGCCCCAAATTTTGCTGTTGAACAGGAGGAGCTGGGCGTGTATTCTCCATATGTTTTGCGGGGAAATGGGGCGCGAATTGTGTTTGTGGTAGCCGGTAATTTTACTTTAACTACTGCTAGTCAAGAATTGTATCTTCGGCAAGGGCAGGCTGTATTTATTACTGCAAGTGATGCGGTGGTGTATGTGGCGGGGCAGGGAAAGCTAGTGCAGGCAGATGTGCCTTAAAAATGAGTAGTTTTGCGTGTTAAGCTTTGTTGATTTATTTGCCCACCTATCTATTTATCTCATATTATGAGAAGTTTTTGTCTACAATGTGACCACTATTGAGATGTGTGGAGTGGGCTGAGAAAATAAATTAAGTGAATACAAATAATGGGACTGCTCCCGCAAAGCAGAACAGTGTTAATAATGGCTGGCTCAATAATTTCTTCCAGCTAGCAGAGCGTAAGACCACTTTCCGTCAAGAACTACGAGGTGGCTTCGTAACCTTCCTATCTATGGTGTACATTCTAGTGCTGAATCCAATTATCCTTTCGGGGCCAGATTCAGTAGGCAAATATCTAGGTGGTGGCGATGCGCCAAACGTGGCAGCAATCGCAGCAGGTACCGCTCTAGTAGCTGGAATCATGACCATCTTGATGGGTGCCGTAGCAAACTTCCCAATGGCTCTAGCTGCTGGCCTGGGACTTAACTCTGTAGTAGCTTTCTCGCTCGTGCAAATCCCTGGTATGACCTGGGCTGATGGCATGGGCATTATTGTTATTGAGGGCATTATTATCGTGCTCCTAGTACTTACCGGATTACGTGAAGCAATTTTCCGCGCTATTCCTAAGTTCTTGCGCGTAGCAATCTCGGTAGGTATCGGTATGTTTATTGCCTTGATCGGTTTCTCGAACGCCGGTATCGTAAAAGGTAATAAGGAAGGCCCAACCCTACTTAACTTTGCTAATCACGGTTCAATCGACACTTGGCCGTTATTAGTATTCGTAGTGGGTATGTTCCTCACTTTGATTTTGATGGCACGCCGTATCCCAGGGGCTATCCTGATTGGTATTGCCGTCACCACTACTTTAGCTTTCGTATTAGAAGCTACTCTTTCTATTGGTTCTAAGTTTGCACCAGATAATCCAGACGGTTGGGCAGGATCAGTGCCAACTTTCGATGGTTCATTAGTGCAAGTACCAGTATTTGATACTTTGGGTGAATTCTCGCTCACTGGCCCATTCCAAAAGCTAGGTTTCGTAGCAGTATTCGTATTAGCATTCTCGGTAATGTTAGCCGACTTCTTCGACACCATGGGCACAATGGTGGCAGTAGGTTCTGAAGGTGATTTGCTAGATGAGCAGGGCAATCCACCTCGCACCCGTTCCATCTTAATGATTGACTCCCTAGCTGCTATTGCTGGTGGCGTTGGTGGTGTATCCTCTAATACCTCCTTTGTGGAGTCTACTTCTGGTGTAGCAGACGGTGCTCGCACAGGTCTATCGGCAGTATTTACCGGCGTATTCTTCTTACTTTCCACTTTCTTTGCTCCGCTAGTATCCCTAGTGCCAAGCGAAGCAGCTGCTCCAGCTTTAGTGGCAGTAGGTGTGCTAATGATGCAGCAAGCTTCTGAAATTGAATGGAGCGACTTTGCTATTGCCGTTCCTTCTTTCTTCACCATTGCGTTCATGCCATTTGGTTATTCCATCACGGTAGGTATCGGTGTAGGCTTCATCGCTTACGTAATCATGCAAGCCGTGGTAGGACGAGTAAAGAAAGTACACCCATTAATGTGGATTGTGGCAGCACTATTCGTGCTTTACTTCCTCATGGGACCAATCCAGCAGTTGTTGGTATAAGTACTTCCTTTCCTAACAAATAAAATCGCCAGTTAGCCCTTGGTTTTCCAAGGGCTAACTTATTTTTTCAATTAGTGAGGCGAAGCTGAAAAGTAGAGAATTCTAAACCGTGCCGGATTGATAGAGGGGGGGGAGAAGTTAAAGGGAGAGGTGTTATTAAACTGGATAGTGCGAGTGGTATAGCCTTGAGATGTATGCCCATCAGGTAATATGTGTATTTGTTATGTTTTCTTAAAATCTCTGCCTTGCTTAAGTGTGAATGGACGGGAGCTGCAATGACTATAGAATCTACTTCCTCTTGGCGTTTTTTTGATGCTCACCAGTGGAGAGAGCAAGTATTAGCTAGCAGTGCCCAAACTGCTATCACTGAATGCAGTAAACAAATAGCTAAAAGTCAAGAGCAATGGAATCTTTTTACTGATATTGCTCCCGATATTTTGCAACAAGCAGCAGCTTTAGATGAACTTCCGGAATCTGAACGCGGAGTGTTGCACGGTGTACCCGTTGTTATTAAAGATGAAAATGATGTTACTGGTTTCATTACTGGATACGGCACTAAAGCCAATAAAACAGTAGCAGAGAGTGATTCTTTAACTGTGGCTCGTTTACGGGCAGCAGGGGCAATTATTATTGGAAAAACTACCATGCCGGCATTAGGTGCTTTCCCTTTTACCGAGTCGGATGCGTATGGTATTACCCGCAACCCGCTTAATCCAGCTTATACCCCAGGCGGATCTTCCGGTGGATCGGCGGTAGCTGTGGCAGGGGGACTCGTGCCTTTAGCTTTAGGAGGAGATGGAGGCGGTTCTATTAGAATTCCTGCTGACCGCTGTGGAATTTTTGGGCTAAAGCCTACTCGTAATTTAGTATCAGCTGCTCCTAAAAAGCATTTATGGTTCAAGCTGGGTAGTGCCGGCCCATTGGCTCGTAGTATGCGGGATATTGCCTTAGCTACGGAGGTAATTGCTGGGTTATCTCCCACCACTTTAACCCGATATTTAGCGCAAAATTTGGCAGATAACTCTGACTCTAGTAAGCCTTTAGCAAATTTGCGGGTGGGCTTAGTGACTAAACCGACAAGCCCGTTAGCTAGGTTACATACTGAGCATTTAAGTGCCGCTACTGCGGTAGCTGCTCAGTTACGAGCATTAGGGGCACAGGTAGTGCCGGTCAAGAGGGCGTTACCAGACCCTACTATGATTTTCTTAGTACAGTTCTTTGCCGGTTTACGAGAAACTATTGCGGGCTTGGAAGATAAAGCTAAATTAGAAAAATTGCATCACAATACTGCACGGTTAGGATTTTTTGCTAAAGGTAAGGTCTTACGGTGGTCGTTACAGGCTGCGCAAAAATATGCAGATAAATTGCAAGCTAAATTTGCTGACTTTGATTTACTACTTACGCCTACCACTGCTGGTCGGCCAGCAACAGTAGGTTCATTGCAAAAGCGTGGTGGATTTTTCGGGGCAGTATTGCGCGCTATCCCATCGGTGGCATATACCGTGCCTGCTAATGTATCGGGTCATGCTGCTTTAGCGCTACCAGCGGGTATAGCTAAAGACGGTTTGCCACTATCCGTACAATTAATAGCTATAAATGGACGGAAGAAATTTAGGGCATTATTGTCGGGTGTAAAACTGACGGAAGTAGCAGAAACGGTGACGGACTCGGGCCGAGAACGGGAAAAAGCTCAAGAATCAGAAGTAATTACAGAAGCTGCCACAACTGCGGAGGCTGAAGCAATGTTGTGTTGGGTGGGAAGCCACTTAGAAAACTACTGTGAACTATAAACTAACGTAAAACTTGCTTGATTAAACAAGTAAAACAGCGGTATATAAACTGGTTTAAGTAAATATTTATCTAAGTAGTTTGCGAAAAATAATCTATTTATTTTCGTCTATTATTTAAATAATTTTAGGGTAAATAAAAGTGGCCAACTTTTGCAGCTGGCCACCGTTAGAGAAGTTGAAATGTACTTACTTGGCTAGTTCTTTGCGTTGTTCTTCAATTAGGTAATCGAAGCAGGCAAGAAGTTTTGCAATATCCTCTGTTTCAATAGAGGGGAAGCAAGCTACGCGGAATTGATTGCGCGTCACATCGCGGTAACGCTCAAAATCTACTACGTTGTATTCTGCCAAAGTTGCCAAAATAGACTTAATATCTACCCAATCGGCAAAGTCGATGGTGACGCCAACTGGGGAGCGGTGTGCAGGATTTTCTACGAAGGTAGAAGCGAAATCGCGTTCCTCAATCCACTTATAGATAAGATCAGAACTGGCCTTAGAACGGGCAGCAGTAGCTTTCATGCCACCAATTTCGTTCATCCACTTCACTTGGGCATTTAACATTGCGATAGTGGCGATAGACGGAGTGTTGAAAGTCTGGTCTTTCACTGATTGTTCTGCCGCTAACTGTAGATTAAGCATATCTGGTACCCAGCGCTCTTTAGTAAGTTTTGCGATACGTTCTAGAGCTAGTGGGGAGGCAATTGCAATCCAGGTGCCAGCTTCTGCAGAGAAACACTTTTGGGAGGAGAAGTAGTAGAAGTCTACTTGGGAAGCATCGAACTCATATGCGCCAGCGATAGAAGTGCCGTCGATAATGTTTAATGCCCCGGTATCAGCGCCAAAACGACGAATCGGAGCGATTGCACCAGTCGTGGTTTCGTTGTGGGCATAGATGTAGGCGTCTATTTCAGGACGTTCCACACATTCAGTGATTGTGCCCCAATCAGAGGTGATAATTTCTGTTTCAATCCACGGGATTTTAGATACAGCGCTAGCGCATAGTTCAGAGAAGGCTCCTAGGGCTACACATTGCGCTCGCTTTTCAACTAGACAGAAACCAATTGCATCGAAGATTTGGCTGGCTCCCCCATTGCCGAGCAGAATTTCATAGCCAGGTGGGAGGTTGAAGAGTTCGCGCAGGCCTTGACGGGCTTGTCGGACGAGCTCAATTACCGGCTCTTTACGATGCGAGGTTCCCAAAGGCGCCGCAAGAAACGCTTCGATTTGGTGCTGTTGGACCTTGGAAGGTCCGGAAGCGAAGCGGCCATCGGACGGGATAATCTCATTAGGTAATTTGCTCATAAGTTAGATTATCGCACTTATTTGCGAAAAAGTTATATAAGAGTATGGGGGTAATCTGCATAATTTTCGATAAATCCCTATTTTAGTGCGAAATTTGTTACGTAAAAAGCGGTATTTAGAACGGCTCAAATCTACTGTTGGCGCTTAAACTTAAGGCACAATAATATATATAAATAATTTTATTAGGTAGGAAATACTTGCTTATAGTTGGCAATAGATATGACTACTCAAATAAAATGCAGTAAATCAATGTCTAAACCTTTATTGTTTTTATTATCTATAGCGTGCTTAGATGCGGAAGGAAACACACATGAGTGGCTTAATTGATACCACGGAGATGTATCTAAAAACGGTATATGAATTAGAAGAAGAAGGCGTACCAGCTTTGCGGGCGCGTATTGTAGAGCGTCTGGAACAATCAGGGCCTACGGTGTCGGAAACAGTGGCACGTTTAGAGCGTGATGGTTTGCTGAAAGTGGGTACTGATCGACGGATTGCTTTTACTAATAAAGGTAAAGAATTAGCACAAGACGTAATGCGGCGACATCGTTTAGCAGAGCGTTTATTGTTGGATGTATTAGATGTGCCCTTGGAATTAGTGCATGATGAAGCGTGCCGTTGGGAGCATGTCATTTCTAATGAGGTGGCCGATCGTATTGCGGCAGTTATTCCAGACGCTACCATTGATCCGTTTGGTAACCCGATTCCTCCTGCTTCTTCTACTGCCGAAATTGCTAAGGATGCGGTATCGCTTGGTTTACGTAGCTTGGCTGATTTAGGGGCAGATTTTGTGCCGGGTACGGAAGTAACGGTAGTGAGAATCAGTGAAACATTGCAATTAGATATTGAGCAGGTAAAGCTGCTTAAGCAAGTGGGCTTATTGCCAGGAGAAAAAATAAAAGTATTAGAAGTGTTGCCCGATGATGTGCTGGTATCGGTGGCTGGACAAGAGTTGTATGTGGCTCCGGTGGCAGGCAGTAAAATTTTTGTGCAGATTTAATTTGCGTTAGCTTAATCTAACTGCTGGTAAAGCTGGGATAGTTTAGGGTTTATGCCTATTTATAGCTATAGCAATGTCTTTTATAACGATTTGTAACTTTGTGTTTTATTGCATTAAAAATTTTGGTTATAAATAAGAATTGTTGATATTTCAAGGAAATATTTGCATAGCGTGGTGAGATTCTGCTTGTTTTCAGAGTTAGAAATAAGCCCTGGGAAAACACTTCGTTATAAAAACGTGATAATTCGTTATCTAACTGTTATATTATTCTATGGAAGCAGAGTTGTTTATCAAAACAACCGCCGACAGTATTGGAGAATTTTATGGCAGGACGACACTTACAGATCGAGAAAAGCGACTCGATTATTGCTAAGCATGGCGTCAAAGGAGTAGTAGCCGCTTCGGTAGCTGGCACGGTAGCTGGTCTTTCCGCACCGTTAGCATTTGCAGCCCCAGAAGCTAGTGCTAGCACCAAAGTTTCTGCAACAATTGTTTCAGCTACTGTAGAGCTTGGCACCAAAGCAGAACTACTTGCAGTTCCAGATGTAGATGTAGTAACTGATGAAAATGCTGCTACAACTGCTAGTGTGTGGGAAACTGCAACTGTTGATATTGAAGCTAAAGCAGCTCCAGTAGTTGCCAGTACTACTCGTACCACTTCGGGTACTGTTTTAGAATCTCCAACTATTCCAGTTGGTAAAGGTAGTGCAGCGGTAGTGGCCGGTGCGTTAGCGCAGCTTGGGTGGGTGCAAGATTGTACTGATCTAGTACAAAATGCTTTAGCAGCTGGTGGTTACACTGCTACTCGCGTTCAAGGTGGCTATGATTTAGGCACTGGTATTGGTGACTATCTAGGCTTTGGTGCACAGGTTTCGCTTACGGATTTACAGCCTGGAGATATTCTTATCTACGGTTATGCAAGTAGCGGTGCGCATGTAGCAATTTATATTGGCGATGGTCAAGCAGTACATGGTGGCTATAACGGTAGTACGGTAATTGCTGGTATTGAGATTGGTCGTCTACCACTTACTGCCGCGGTACGTCCAGCCTAAAATAAGCTTTTTAATAGCTCGCCTTGAGTAGTGTTAAACTCGAGGCGAGTTTTGTTTTATGTATGGTTTTGTGTGTAAGTAATGATTTATTAGTCTTTATATATCGTGCGCAAAATGGTCAATTAAATATGGCTGGTTTATAAAATATGTAAATAAAACCAGGAAAAATAGTCTAAAAATTTTGTACCTAATCTTACTATCTAAGCAAAGAAGTTATAAATTCGTGACTTTTAGTTATTATTTTGTTATTATCGCTTTGGTAAGAAAAATAAATACTTTATTTTATTGATTTGAATAGGAATTATAGTTTATGGCTGGACGGCATTTGCGGAGTGAGCAAGCAGGCTCAATTATCGCTAAACATGGCGTTAAGGGAGTGGTAGTAGCTTCAGTCGCAGGTACTTTGACTGGTATTTCTGCTCCACTGGCTTTTGCGTCTCCTGTTGTAAAGCAAACTACTCCTAATGTAACTCAAGCAGTTGCTGCAACTGTCGACTTAGGTCTGCAGCCTGAAACTTTTGCGGTGCCAGAAGTTGCGGTAGTTACTGATAATAATGCAGCTACTCTTGGTAGTGTGTGGGAAACCGCAGCGGTAGATATTGAAGCTGAAGAAGCAGTGGAAGAAACTCCGGAAGTTGCGGTAGAGGCTTTAGCTGTTCCACGTATTGCCGTGCCAACTTCGGCTTCGGCTTCGGCTTCGGAAATTGCCACTTTGGCTGCTAGTTATGTCGGTGCTCCATATGTATATGGTGGCACTACACCAGCTGGTTGGGATTGTTCCGGATTTACTGCCTACGTGTTTGCTCAATTTGGTATTAGCTTGCCACACAATTCAGAGGCACAGTCTGTGTATGGCACAGTAGTATCGGCGGCTGAAGCGCAGCCAGGTGATTTGCTATGGTGGCCAGGTCACGTGGGAATTTATCTAGGCGACGGAATGCATGTAGCTGCTGTAAACCCAGGATATGGCACGGCAATCATGCCGGTTTATGGGGGAGCTACCTATATTCGCATTGCTCCTTAAAATTTTGATAACGCAATAAAAGAAATATTGGCAAAAGCAGGATTAAGATTTTTCTTAATCCTGCTTTTGTTGTGTGACTCACAGTGATATATTAGGGGTAAGTTATAGCATTATTCTCAGCGTAGAGGAGCAAAAATGGTGCATGAAAATATTGTAGTAGTTGGTGTAGATGGTACAGATGCTTCGTTAGGTGCAATAGAATGGGGGCTAGCTCAAGCCCGGGAGCGCAATGCGGAACTACGATTAGTTTGCGTGTATGAAGTGCCTAGTTATGCGGCACATATATTGCAGCAAGGGCGAGCTAATTTAGAAGAAGAATCGCAAATAATGCAACAAGCAGCTCATACAATGCTGGAAGACTTAGCGAAAAAGTATCAAAACCAAGGTGTAGAAATTTCCTGCCAAGTATTAAAGGGAGATGCTGCCGAAGAATTAGTAAATATCTCCAAAAAAGTAGCTTTAATGGTAGTAGGTGGGCGCGTAAGCCAGCACGGCAGTATTGCAGACCGGATTTTACGTACCGTTTCGACTGCACTACCAGCTTTTGCTTGCTGCCCAACCGTGGTAGTGCCACACGAAAATTTCCAAGCTCATTTGCCGGTTAAGAAAATTGCGGTAGGGGTAGACGGCTCTGATACTTCCAAACTGGCTTTACAGCGCGCTATCTGGGAGGCAGACCGCTGGAATGCGGAATTGATTGTGATGAATGCCGTTAATTTGGACTCTTTCGCTGGTATTCCGCAATTTTCCTATTTTAAGGAGTACTTCACAGAAATTCACGCCACGATTGAAGAGCAGTTAGCAGAAGTTTCTGAAGGCCGTTTAGTGAAAGTAAAAATACAAGTAACGCAAGGAAACCCTGTAGAAAATCTGGTAAAACTTTCCCAATCCTGCGATTTACTTATCTTGGGCACACGTGGCAGAGGTGGCTTCTCTGGTCTGCTACTAGGGTCTACTGCTCAATCCGTGCTGGAACATAGTGCGTGTCCTACTTTCGTAGTGCCTAGACGAGTAAAAGAAACTGACGATGTGGGGCCTAGTCCGCGCGGTTAAGTAAAATCATCAACTTTACTTGGTGCTAATAATACTGGATAGAATAGGTGAAATTTTGTAGAGCGCTTAAACATTTTAGAAAATTTCACCTATTTTCTATATTTCCGCTAAAGTATGGAAAGTGGTTTGCTTGCCCTCGTAGCTCAGTGGATAGAGCACCGCTCTCCTAAAGCGGGTGTCGCTGGTTCGATTCCAGTCGGGGGCACGAATGTTATTGCGTGATATTACCTTATAATTACTATGCTTTAACTTGCTGTTAAATCTCCTTCTCTCCGTTTAAATATTAAATTAAGCGCGGTTTGTAAATTATTCGGCGCGGGATATGCGTTAAAGTTCGAAAACCTAGTAGGGTAAAAGGGTGACTCCTATCTTTTGGCGAAATAAGAAAGAAACAACCGCTGCAGCCTCTACATCAGCGCATGAAGTAAATGCGTTAGAAAGTGCTGCCAGTGAGCAGAGTGCGCAAAATAGTGTGCAGATGAGTGCAGATGATGAAGATGCCGGCGACTCAAGCGACGGGAATTTTACCGGCGAGAACTTAAACGATTCTGTTGTTTCATACAATGCAGATAGTCTAAAGGTAGAAAACGGGGAAGTAACAGCTGATTCTTCTACACCTACCCTAGCTGGTAATGCTTTAGATAGTGGTACAGATACCGCTTTAGATACTACTGCAGAAGCAATAACTCCTAGTTCAGACAGTAATCACGCTCCCTCTTTGGGTGCAGATGATATCTCTGCAGAAGCAGCGCCTATGCCCGTTGTTAATTCTAATCAACCTAAATTGTCGCGCGCAGAATTAGTGGCAAATGCTTATGACCGTTGGCATGGGCAATTATGGGCTGAAGTGGTAAAAGCCCAAGAGGCAGCGAAAAAAGCTCGTTTTTCAGGGCAGATAGATTTAACTCAAGTGCACCCTTCAGGTGCTGCTCGTTTCTACTCGCATATGGAAACTCGTCTTTCCTTATTGGTGCGAGAACCAGTGCGCTATGAAAGCGCTAAACTGCAAGTGTTGCGTTTACAAGAAATAGTGGCACATCTAGAAGAAAAACATGGTTTTGCTCCGGTGTCTTTAGCTACCGGAAAGGTAACTTGGAGTGCTTTACCAACCCCTAAATCACAAAATTTAGAATGGCTGGATACCTATAATTTAACCGGAGAATTACGGCTAGATTTAACGGGAGAAAATCAGGCAGTAAAAAATACTTTGGCTGGAAATATTCCTGCTGCCCATACAGATTCGTCTAACTTTAAGGAATCTGCTTCTGAAATGCCGATGGTGGTAGAGGAAACCGCTCCGGCATTCTTCCGGCGCGTAAAAGTTAGCTTCCTGGCTGGTGGGGATGCTAAGTTGAAACTTTCCTCCCAGGTAGCGGTAAACCCTTTAGTGTTGAAAGCATTACGGGAAAACGGTATCCCGCAAGATCAACTAATTCAGTTGCGCACTTTGGCACAAAACCCGAACGGAATTACTGAGGCTTTCAATTATCTGAATGCTTTAGGGCGGGCCTATCTGCCAGGTTTTTCATTAGTGGAACAGAATGTAATAGGGTGTTTCCATACTCCGGCACAAATTTTATTAGACGACTTGGAAGCAATGGCACCTTATGTGCAGAATTCCGGTATTTTGGCGGCGGTAGCTGGTGATGAACGTCGTCGTAAAATCGCATCTATGCCAATTCCACCTGGCTTATGTGAAGATCGTAGTCCAGAAGTGGAACGTGGAGCTGGAGATAGAGATGTAGCGGAATTAGATATTGTGGAAGCAGTGGCTTCTGGACGTTCTTTAGTGATTGACGCAGTGCCAGGTACAGAACGTATCGGCACGATTGCTTCAGTGGCAGCCGATGCGGTAGCTTCTGGCAAGTCTATGTTGTTTATTCCGGCTCGTGCATCAGCAGGCCATGCTTTACGTAAAGAATTAGAAGCTAATGGTTTAGGGGAATTAGTACTCGATTTTTCCGATATTGAGAGTGTGCCGTTGCGTATTCGCACTGGTTTACGGTTAAGTAAACCAGAGATTTCAGTGGCAGAGCTAGGCAAACAGCGTTCTGACCTAGTAGAAGCGCGGGAAAAGTTAGAATTATTTGTAGCTGATTTGCATCAAATAGACCCGCATTGGGGGCTATCGGTACACGATTTACTAGAAAAGTTAGCTGCTTTAACCGCTGATAGTGATGCTCCACAGACTCGTGTCCGATTAAGTAAAGAAACTTTGGCAGCTTTAGGTGGGCAGGGTTTCCAAGAGTGCTTACAACTTTTAGAAACTGCTCATGATTTGGGTTTGTTTAACGAAACCGAGATAGATTCTCCGTGGATGCGCTCGCAAATAAGTGAAGTAGCTGCTGGGGAAAAAGCTATCGCACGAGTAGAAAAATTGGTGGATACCATTTTGCCTGCCGCGATTTCTCAAGCTCATCGGGCAGCGGCAGAAACCGGTATGCACGTGGCAGAAAACTATGCGCAGTGGGCAGAACAAGTTGCTGTCTTGACAGGTATTGCCCGTAGTTTGGATTATTTCTTACCACGAATTTTTGAGTATTCCGTATCGCATTTAATTGCCGCTACTGCATCTAAGGCATGGCGAGAAGAACACGGTATTACTTTAAAATCTAGTGAGCGACGGGCTTGTAAGCGAGAACTGGAAGAGTTACTCCGTCCAGGGGCAGTTCCTGCTGATGTACATGCAGAGTTATTGCAAGTAGAAGCACAGCGGGAAGTTTGGCAGCGCTATTCACGGGACGGCGGCTGGCCTGCTTTACCTGATGGTATGCAGTATATTCAGAGTGTATGTGCAGATTTAGGGGACGAATTAACACTTTTATCCCAAGAAGTAAATCAGGACGATTTAACCCAGTTATCTTTTGTGCAGTTGCAAGAATTATTGCAAAATCTGCAAAAGCATAGTGCGCAGATGGATATTTTGCCTAGACGTAACGCGGTAATGCAGCAGCTTAACCAGTTAGGGTTGCAAGATTTGGTGGTTGATTTACGTGTGCGGGCAGTGGCTGCTGTAGATATTGCTGGCGAGCTAGAGTTGGCTTTTACTTCTTCGGTATTTGAGCGATTGCTGTTGCGCTCTAAGATTTTAGCTACGTTAGGACCACGCGATATTGCGTTACTACTGGAGCAATGGCGAGAGCTGGATTTAGCACAGGTATCTTCTTTAAGTGCTCCTATCTTATTGGCGACCATTAGTAATATGCGAGAAACCGCTCGCGCTCATCGTGATGACGTGTTGCGTTTAGATTCAGTTTTGCAACAGCATGGGGTGGCTGCTTTACGGGATATGATTGCTACTTATTCTCGTCTAGTGCAAGTGGCACGTCCTATTTGGATTGTGCCGCCTTTGATGGTGGCAGAGTATATTCCACCTATGCCATGGGTGGACTTGGTTATTTGCGATACGGCTGAGAGCACTTCTTTGTCGCAAGTTGTTTCTACATTATTGCGTGGTAGGCAATTAGTTGTAGTGGGTGATGTGCGGCGAGATGCGATAGTTAATGCACCCACGGCTATTGCGGGTAGCGAGGAAAATGCTAGCGATAAAGCAGAGGGATTAGCGCAAATCGAGTCGGCTCTTGCTGGTTTTGTGCCTACTTTGCCGGTGTTAGCTTTGCCTACAGTGCGTGCTTGGCAAGATGTATTATGCGTTAAGTATTTGAGCGAGAATGGTTATGAACAGGTGTATCAGCCTGTTCCTGAAACATTACGGCAGCGTGTTTTAACTTTGCAAGTGGTAGATGGACGAGGAGTACCTGCTAAACAAAGTGAAGCGGTTGAGTCTACCGCAGCAGAAGTGACAGCAGTAGTGGAGCAGATTAAAGGTCATGCCTTAGCTGGAGAAACGCAGTCTTTAGCGGTGGTTACTGTGTCTGCTTTGCACGCGCGAAAAGTGCGGGAGGAATTGCAGATAGCGCGTAAGCATACGCCGGCTTTAGAGCGATTGTTGGACGCTGAGCAAGATGAGCCATTAGTGATTACTGATATTACGCAGGTAGCTGGCTTACAGCGTGACCATATGATTTTTAGCCCAGGGTTTGGGAAAACTGTGCATGGCAGAATGAACCATAATTTCGGTCTTTTGCATGAAATGCAAGGTTTCTTTAACCTGATTGATGCTTTAAATGTGGCTCGTAATTCTATTTCGGTAGTGAGTTCTTTTGCGCCTACCGAGGTTGATGCAGATTTCATTAACACGCCTGGTCCGCGGTTGTTGTTGGATTTGTTGCAAGAAGCAGCCGGTAATCCAAGGGTGATGGGAGATTCCTTATCCGAGGAAGTTAGCCCGTTAGTGGCAGATTTGGCACGCCGTATTGAAGCAGCGGGCTGGCAGACGGCATTTAACTTCGGGTATGCGGGTTCGCAGCAGATTCCGTTAGTGGCAGGTCATGATAGTATCGCTGGTAAATGGGCTGTTGCGGTATTCTTAGATGATGAAGAATATGTAGCTACTGGTTCTTTGCGACGGCGAGATCGTTATCGTAAAGAGGCTTTTGAGCGTTGCGGTTGGCAGGTTTATCAGACTTATTCCACGTCTTTGTTTATTGATCCAGTTGGACAAGCGCAAGCAATTATTACCAAGTTGGAGCAGGTGGCAGACTTCCCTGTGGGCTCTGTGGCTGCTGATGCGGTATGGGTAGAAGAAACTTTAGATACGGTTTCTACTACTGATACTCAGTCTTTAACTGCTGAGCAGGCGGAAGTAATGGAAGAAACGGTAGCTGCCACCTTGGAAGTTAATGCTGGTAAAAATTTGGAAGTTGCCGCTTTGGCGCGTGGCCCACGTCCAGATTTTGTGGCTGGACGGGAGCTTTCTGCCTATACCGATGAGGAATTAGACCAAGTATTAGCTTGGTTGGTGAGTGATGGAGTAGCACGTACGGAAACAGAATTAGTGCAGTTATTACATCAAGAACTGCAAATTGCGCGACAAGGAGTGCAAGTAATGGCAGTGTTGCGTAATGTAGTGCGTCGTTCTGGGTTTGCACGCACGTGAAAGAAAGAAAATCGCGCCGAGTAGTGCATTTATCGCGCGTGGATCAGGAGCGTTTAGCCCAAGGAGAGTTTGCTTTTCCGGAGGCTGCTTTACATCAAGATGACGCACCAGATTTGGCGTATAAATTAGCGTTGGTTCAGGCAAGACGTACTTCTGTGGCTAAAAGTGTAAGTAAAAATCACGGGGACTCAACTACAGTAGAATTAAGTCCCCGTGATAAAGAAATTTTGCGGGAGTTACCTCCGCATTTTGGCAAGCTCTAAAAATTGTTTTTCACGTATATTAGTTTTCTTTTTAGAGTTGCTGGGTTGTTTTGTAGGTTTTACTTGCGTAGCAGATCGCGGATTTCGGTAAGTAGAGCAATGTCTGCTGGAGTAGTATCGGCAGCCTCGGCAGCTTCGGCTGCTTCGCTGGCGTTCTTAGCGTCTTCTTTAATCTTGGTGAGTCGGTTCATAGGTACTACTACAAAGAAGTAGACAGCAAATGCCACAATTAAGAAATTAACCACAGCAGTAATTACGGTACCTGGAAGAATTTGTGCTCCTCCAATGGTAAAAGCGCCTACTGCATCAAAGTTTGGTTGTCCAAAAACGCCAGCAATTAGGGGCATTAATACATTATTAGTAAGATTTGCTACCACTGGCGAAAAGGAAGTAGCCATGATTACGCCTACTGCTAGTTCTACTACATTTCCTCGGGAAATAAATTCTTTGAAACCTTTGAGCATTATGCTCTCTCCAATCGTGTTTAGATATACAAGTTTTGGGTGGGTGCAAGAGTTTTACGTGCTTTTCAATACTAAATGCACTGGATTAGTGGCTTGCGCTCCCAAAACTAGCCTAGCGTCATATTCGTTAATAGCTAGGTAATATATGTTATTGTTGCTAAGCTCACCATTAAATAGATTGTTTCCAGTTTTGCTAGGTGTGCCCATTACAACAGCATTTTTGCTAATCAAGGTTAAGTCTGGATTACCTAATTCGCTACTACTTTGCAGGTGATAAATATCGACGGTACTGCCAGTTTGTAATAGTTCGCTACTTAATTCTGGAGCTACTTTTACTGCCATAATCACTGTATGCGGAGGGGCTAGAGCGAGATGGGTTTGAGTTAGTAATTGAGCGGAAGTTAGTGGCATTCCAGTAGTTAAAGGAGTGGTGGTAACTTTTTGCAAAGCTGCGGAAAGATTGTGTATGGCGGTATCGGGAATTAAACGCTCTGGAAAATAAGCGAGAGTTAGGTCGTTTTTGGTAAGGGTATGACCAGCAGGTAGGTTGGTGTTAGCTACTACAATTGCTTTTTGCCCATGGCGCGTATCTTGCACAATGGATAAAGCGCTTTCTATAGATATAGCCAGCAAAATAGTACATAGTACCCAGCGCCATCGCCAGCAAAAAGCGCGTAAAGGTGAGTGACGGCGTAGTTGGCGTAACTCGGTAGGAGAGTTGCGGGTAAGAGAGGGGGTGTTTATTATTTGTTTTCTTTTTGCGGTGACATGAGATTTATTAATAGTTTTCACTTTTTCAGTCTGACAGTTTTTTGCTGGGAAAAGTGCGAGAAATTTTCTTTGTGGATAGCTATTGCTTTAAGTAAATTTGTGCACAAACTATCCAAGAAAATTGGGCGAAAAATCAACAAACAAGGCTAGTGAATAATCTTGCAGGGAAGGTTGTGAAAAGTTCGATTGCAATAAACCTATTGGCAAAACGAAATTTACCGTCTGTATTAATTAAATACTTAGCGTATCTTTCTATTTATTAAACAGCGGTAGTTACAATTTCAGTAGGTAAAAGCACGTACGGAATTTTTACATCATGTACATCTTGAGGTAGATGCTCATCTATCAGTTCTTGCGGGAATACCATAGCAGCTACCGGCAGGTTTGGGCGTACTACTTTTAAGGCACGGTCATACCAACCTCCACCTTGTCCTAGTCGTTCTCCAAAACGAGAAACTAGTAAAGCTGGAATAATCATGGCATCTACTTCTAACAAAATGTCGTTATCAAAAGCTGGGCCAGATGGCTCAGGAGGACGTCCGGGGGCGAGTTGCTCTAAATCGTCTAATCCTTGAAAAAATCCCCATGCGCGCGTGAGTCGTGGCCCTAATTTTGGTAGGAGGAGTCGTTTTTTGTTATCGGCTATTACTTTGCATAGTTCGTAAGTTGGGGGTTCAAATTCGGTAGATACAAAGGCAGCTACTGTTTTAGCTTCTGCTAGGAATTCTAGAGCAGTATTTTGCCATTGTTGAGCCAGTTCTTGCCGTTGTTGAGGTGTGTATAATTTACGGTTTTCCCGTGCTAAAGCTCGCAAATGTTGCTTTTGCGACTCATAGTGTTCGCTAGCTAAATCTACGGCTTGATTCTGGGTCATTTTCTTTCCTACTTGGTTTAATAGTGCACTTTAATTATCGCATAGCTCACTATGAGTGCCTACCTCATTTTTCCGTCCACTATATTTAATTGGATTGGCTCAAAATAATCTGGTGGAGATAGCAAAAAGAAAGCTCTTCTTCTGGTTAATTTTGGAATAAAAGAAATTCTGAAAATAGCTGTATTTCAGAGAAAAAGAGTAAAACTGGGCAGTAATTTTATCTTGCCTTAAATAGGAAATACGGTATTACTTGTCTGTGCGGTGTGCTTAGAGCGAAACTGACAAAAAACTAGTTATGCTAAAAGCAGGAGATAAATTATGAAAACAGTTGCAGAACATAAAGCGATGTGTCTATCCGTAGCTAAGGCGTTGCCACCTTATTCGGTCACGCTTAGCGGGGCGGTGGGGTGTATATTAGCGCAAGACGTATATTCTCGTATTGATGTTCCTGCAACTGATTTGGTGGCTTGTGACGGATATGCTGTAATCGCAGCCGATACCTATGGGGCTTCAGTGTTAAACCCAGTAGAGTTGCAAGTATTAGCCGAATTGCGTCCAGGAGTGTTGGATATTGCTTCGGTAGTAAATGGCAGTGCTGTTAAAGTGACGCGGGGAATGCCTTTGCCTATTGGAGCAGATGCGGTAATTCCGTTATCTTATACCGACCAAGGAACGGTAAGTGTACGTAGCACACTAGTGGTGAATGCGGGCGATAATATAAATGCTAAAGCGCAAGATTTAGCAGCTGGCACTGTAATTCTAACAGCCGGTACTCGTATTTTTTCCCGTCATATCGCAGTGTTAGCCGCTGCTGGGCATGATACGGTGCTAGTACATCCGAAGCCGCGCGTGGTAATTATGGCAATCGGTAATGAACTGCAAGCCCCTGGTTTGCGGGCTACGAGCGATAAAGTATATGACGCTAATTCTCATGCTTTAGCGGCGGCGGCTCGTGATGCGGGTGCTGATGTGTTCAGGTTCGGGATTGTGCCAGATGATATTGCGGTATTGCGGGAGAGTTTACAGGATCAGTTAGTGCGTGCCGATATTCTTTTAACTGCAGGTGGACTTTCGGCTGATACTGGTAATACCTTAAAAGAAATTTTGCAGCCTTTAGGAGGCGTGCGTTTTGATACAGTAGCTTTAGCTCCGGGTATGCAAATAGGAGTAGGAGTATTAGATAAGACCACTATTATTTGTTTACCTGGTACGCCTACGGAAGCACTAATCTGTTTTGAGGTATTTGTGCGTCCAGCTTTACGGCAAATGGCGGGATATACGCATTTGGAGCGGCGTACTTTGCGGGCGGCTTCGCGAAAAGGTTGGTATTCTCCTCCTGGGTATCGCCAGTATGTCCCAGCGCGGGCTTCGGGTACTTCTAAAACGGGTTATTTTGTAGAACCGTTAGGAGAAACGGGCAATACTTTACTTTCGCATTTTTCGCAGGCTAATTGCTTTATGGTAATTCCGGAAGATACCACGGTGGTAAAGATTGGTGACTCGGTAGAATGTATTGCTGTTGATAGATAGAAGTAGTTTATTTCAGATTAGATGCTGTGACAGTTGTGAAAGCTGTTAATCATTGTGAATCTGTGGCTAAAACTTGCGAAAAACATTGGCAACACGCCGGACTCTTTCCAAATAAATCGGGGGGATTTTAGTAGCTTAAAAGAGTGGGTGGAGAAGGATTCGCAGTTGCAATATTAGTGTTGTTGCTTTTGCTGTATTTTTTACCCGCCTTATTTCAGCGTCGAGAAGTTTTCAACGAAACAATTATCGATGAACGATTTTCGGAAAATTTACGCATGGTAATTCCGCAAGTGAATACCGCGCAGGTTTTTCGGCAAAGGCACGAATTAGAGCGTGGAAAAATTTTTAAGATGGAGCGCAAAGTGAATACGATGCAAACTGAGGAAGCGAATGTAAAGCTAGAACAAGACATTCGTTTAATTGCGCGCACTCGTGCCAAGGCTCGTGCGCGGATTACCCGCCGTGCCTTACGCTCTCAACAGCTTAAAGTAGTAGCTGCTCTATGTGCGTTAAGCGCTTTAGGGTTATGGGCATTAATGCTGAAAGTGGCTATTAGCTGGTGGATTCCCGCAATATGTACTGTAGTAGCTGCTGCCGGTAGCTTTGCTACTTTCCAGTTAAATTATCGTTGGCAGTTGGAAAATCAAGCCGATAAAGCTCGTATTGAGAAAGCAGATCGGGTATTACAAAATCTACGGGCAGAACACACGGAGCTGGTAGCGCAAGCGGAGCATGAAACTGCTAAACCGCTGGTAGTGCCCAATGATTTTGCGCCAGCACTAGAAGTGGAGTCAGTCAGTGCCACTGCTAACCAAGTTGCTGGTATGCAAGATGCTCGCGGATTAGTGTCGTCTGTTGAGGATATGACAACTGGGGAAAAATCAGAAAAGCGTGCTCAAACTCCGGTAACTTACTCTGCTTCTGAAACGACAGTAGTAAACACTGCAACTACTTCCCGTCCACTGTCTGCCACATATCGGACACAGCCTAGTTACACTCTAACTCCACAGCTTCAGCGTCGGCGCGTAGCGCCTTATGTTGCTCCTGCTGCGCCGAGTGTAAATGTACCTTATCGTCCTAAGGCGGTTGGAGAGCGTTTGGGAGATGCAGTATTGGATAGTGCTAATCAGGCCCCGGCTATGACTGGTAAAGAAGAGTTGCGTACTAATGTAATGGGTTCAGGTTTTACGTTAGATGTATTACTCGAGCGTAGACGGGCTTAAACAGAATTATTCTGACTTTGCCGTGAGGTGAGTTGCCTCACGGCTTTTTCGTATTTATTCTGGCATTCTTGGTATTATTGGTACACACACCATATCTAGGAGTAGATTTATATGTCGAAGCAAAATATAAAGCGCAAGTCACGGCAGGTTAAGCCAAAAGATTCTAAGCCTTTGCCACCGCAAGCACATACCACGGTAGCTTGGGCAGTACATGCTTTTACTATGACCGGCGTGATTTGGGCAGGTCTAGCTACTCTAGATTTAATTAACGGCAATCTTGTGCGTATGTGGATGTGGTTAGTAATTGCTTTGGTGGTGGACGGCATTGATGGCACGATGGCTCGCAAAGCAGAAGTTACCAAGTGGGTACCTAATTTTGATGGGGCAGTACTAGACAATATCGTGGATTACCTGACTTGGACTTTCATACCGGCAGTATTTATTTACTTGCATATACCGCTGGGTGCTCCTTGGATAGGTGTATGCATGTTTGGTTTAATCGTGCTTTCTTCTATGTTCTGTTATTGTAACACTGCTCTTAAGACACATGATTATTACTTTATGGGCTTCCCAGCGGCATGGAATGTAGTAGCTGTTATTTTGTGGGTGATTGGTTCTAATTCGGCTTTCAATATCGCCATTATTATCATCTTGGCAGTGCTTACTTTAGCTCCTATTACCTTTGTGCACCCTTTTAGAGTGGGTACTTTAATGCCTTACAATATTTTGGCTACCGCGATTTGGGTGGTAGCTACCGTGTGGTTAGTGTTAGTACACCCAGAGCGTCCGGTGGCAGTAGAAATTTTCTGGTGGGCTTCAGGGCTTTGGCTCATGGTGATTAGTGCTTGGCGTTCTACCCAAGAGTTTGTGCGGATTCGTAAAGGGCGGTAAGACGGCGCTCTTGTTGCACTCGTAATAGTTCTGCCCCGATTCCGGCACTAATCATGAGCGTAATTGCGATAATTACCGGAGCGGGGTAGTCCTTACCGTACGCCCAAAAATATAAGTAGGGAGCTACAAAAGTTACAATAGCTACCACTCCGCCTATTAAGCGCGTGCTTAATTTACGGGCAGTAAAAATTGCTAAAATTCCCCAAGCATAAGGGATAGCAGAGATTACATCTATTGCCCAAAGTAAAGCAAAATTGCCGTGGAAATGTGGCACCCACATTGCGGGCAGGGCACGCAAAGTGGAGTAAATAAAAGTTACCAAATATACCCATGTGCGCGGATCATGTAAAAGCCTAGTTAGTAGCGAAGAATGTGCTACTTTTACATGGTACTGGTGTAGTAGTCTGCGTATTTTTAGCGGGGTGGAGGTAACGTCTACTCCTGCTAGTTGTGTGCGGAAGTTTTTATCAGTGCGCAGTAGTTTAGCTACTAAAGTTTGCACCCTAATTCCCCATATGGTGTGTTCAGAATTTAGTGGAATCATTGTGTCTATAAAATCTGCACAAATGCTGTGTAATTTTGCAGGATTAGTGACTTCTAATACCCACAGTAATTGTCTGTTGGTGATAGCTTGACGTATTAGCTTGGTAAATTGTTGATTACACTGTAAGTCTTGTAGAGTGATTTGCTTTACTTCGCGTACACCAAGTTCAGATAATCGCACTACGCCAGCAGCTTTGCGCACCGCTTTAGCATTTACGGCCCCCTGTAAGGCAGGTAGTGTTAAGGGAGCTTTGGGAGAGCCAAAAAAAGCTATGCGTAGCGTACCTAAGACGCTACTTATCGAAGAATTTTTTGTGCCCATAAATTTAAATTTTACCCTTTTATGTGCAGTTTTATTAGAAGAATTGCATTTTTGTATATATTCAAGTTTATTTGGTTTTATTCGCTCAGCTGTAGCTCTGTGGAATGAATTAAGAAAAAATATGAAACTTTAGTTTAGTTTTTCTATATTTTCTTCTAGCTAAAAAGAGAATAGACTTGAAGAATGCGCAAACTATTTAAGAAAATTCGGACTTTCTTACACGATACCAATCCATTTACTGATGTCGATGCAGGTCTGTTTTTACGGTTTCAACTTTTATCGAAAACTATTTACGCTTTAATTTTATTACCCGTATATAAAATGGTGCTGAGTGCTGCCTTGTATATAGCAGGACGGGACACTATTAGCTCTGGAGATTATTGGAATTTCTTATTTAGTTGGCAAGGATTTGGTTTAGCGCTAGTTTCTTTTTTCTTTCTATTGTTTGTGGTAGCGCTAGACGTGGCAGCATTTTTGATTGCTGCTAAATATCGGCAACAAGGCACTCCGCTTAAAAAAGCACGGGTGCTATTAATTAAAACTTTGCGTGAAGTTCCCCGATTTTTTCATCTCACCTCATTAGTGTTGGTGGTGTATTGTGTATTGATTGTGCCTTTAGTGGGGCAAGGGCCAAATATTAGCGGTTTGAGTTGGGTAAAAATACCAAATTTTATTTTGCAGGAAATTGAAAATAATCCGCTTTATTCTATTGGTTATCTGCTGGTATTAGTTTTACTACTTATTTTGGCAATTTACCTTTCATTATTTTTGCCAGCATTATTTTTGCGGGAGGTTTCCCAAAAACAAGCTTTAATTTCTTCGCTCCGTTTAGTGCATAAAAACTTTTTTGAGGTAGTAAAAGATATTATCAAAGACATTTTTACGGTAGCAGTATGGGTAGGTTTGAGCTGTGTGTTGGTAACTTTAGCTTGCCTAGGATTAGCTTTAGTAATACCAAGCACTGAGTTTACTATTCGTTTCTTAGTATTTTTATGGTTTATGTGGATTGCGATAGCTACCATATTAGGCGTATTTATTAACGTATCCATTGAAATTCGGGATTCGGCATATTTTTATAACTATTTGGAAGAAAAAGCTGATAATCCTGATGCTGACTTTGATACGCAATTGGCTTCCGCGCTTAACCCAGAGCGTAAGATAGTCTGGAGTTTGGTAGGCACGTCTTTAGCTTTATTGCTGGGTACGGCTGGTTTAGCTGCTTTAACTACCGTGTTTTTTGATGACATATTCCATAAGCGCACTGATATTGCGATTATCGCCCATCGGGCAGGTGGAGAATTAGCCGCTGAAAATTCGTTAGCAGGTGTGCAACGGGCGTATGAGTTAGGCCTACAATATGCTGAGATTGATGTGCAACGCACTAAAGACGGACATTACGTGTTGAATCATGATGCTACTTTTACGCGAGTAGCTGGGCAATCTAAAGCGAGTAGTGCATTGACTTTAGCGCAAGTGCAGTCTTTCCAGATTAAAGACGCTTTCCAAATGCGCCGTCCTGCTCAGCCGGTAGCGGAATTAGGAGAAGTGTTAGATTATGCTAAGCACCGCATTGACTTATTTATAGAGCTAAAAGGAGCTACGGCTGATACTCAGATGGTAGATGACGTGGTAGCAATGCTGGAAGCGAAAGACTTAAGTCAGCACGCAGTATTGGTATCGCTAGATTATGAGTTGATTAAATATATTGAACAAACTTATCCACACATTGAAACAGGCTATATTTACTTCTTTGCCGTAGGGGACATTACCACTTTGCAGGGTGATTGGCTCATTATGGAAGAAGGTTTAGCTAGTTCTGAGACCGTAGAAGCAGTAAAAGAAGCGAAGAAGAAAATTGCGGTGTGGACGGTGAACGACGAAATAACTGCCAATAATTTTTTAACCTCAGAGATAGACGGCATTATTACCGATAAGCCCACTATGATTTTGCGTACCATGACGGCTAATGATGTGGAAGCAGAACTAGAGCAAATTGTGGATTACTTCCTTGGAATGTAAGGTGAGCTGGTTAAATAGATATTGCATTTTAGTACTGTGAAAGAGAAACGTAGAAGATTTTAGTGATGCCAAAACTATCTAAAGCATATGTGTTTAGTGCCAGCAGTTTTTTGTTCATGTATATTTCTTGGGCGCTATGGTGGTCGTTTTTCCAAATCTGGCTTACGAATGAAACGCAAGGTTTAGGGCTAAACGGAGCTAATGTAGGCACTATTTTTGCGGTAAACGGTTTTGCCACAATTATCATGATGTTGCTTTACGGGGTAATACAAGATGCTTTAGGGATGAAACGGCATTTGCTATATGTAATTGCAGTGCTGGCTTCCCTAATGGGCCCTTTTGCCGTTTTTGTTTATCGTCCGCTACTAGAAACTAATTTTACGGCGGGACTGCTGGTGGGAGCAGTTTACTTGCCGGTAGCTTTTTCCGCGGCAGTAGCTTTCTTTGAGGCTTATTTTAACCGTGTAGCACAACATTTTGCGTTTGAGTTTGGGCGAGTGCGTATGTTTGGCTCGTTAGGTTTTTCTATTGCAGTATTTATTTCTGGAATGCTTTTCCCGCTTGATGCTAATTTAATATTTTGGGCAGCGTCCGGAGCAGGTTTGGCATTGCTGGCAATACTATGTTTTGCTCCGCAAGATTTCAAGACGGCTAGTAGAGTGCCGGTAGTGGATACCGTAGCAGTTGAAACAGTGTCGAAAGTGCCCACTAAAGTACTGTTGCGTGACTCAAAATTATGGATACTAGCAGTGTTTGTGGTGCTGGTATGGAATATGTTTAGCATATTTGATGCGCAAATGTTTCCAGACTTCTTCGCCGGTTTATTTACGCAGGTAACGGTGGGGCAACGCTCGTATGGCACGCTAATTGCTATACAAACTTTTAGTGAAACATTATTGATGAGTTTACTGCCGATGCTAATTAATCGTATCGGAGTAAAACAAGCAATCGTATTGGGAGCTACGCTGTTTTTAATTGTGTGTGGTGTGCCGGCTTTTACTTTAAGTATCCCGCTAATTGTAGCTGCTAAATTAGTACATTCCGCTTTTGTGCCCTTAATGATTCTAGGGATTATGCGTTATGTGGATTTACATTTTGACCGCCGTCGTTCTGCCACTATCTATTTATTAGGTTTTTATGTGACGGCACAGGTTGCTTCGATGCTGCTTTCTACTCCGTTAGGAATGCTGCGGGATATGGCAGGTTACCAAACGGTATTCCAAGTAATGTTTGGGTCTTGTTTAGTAGGTATTGCTTTTGGCAGTTGGAAACTGTTGCCAGATAGAGATGGTGCTAAAAATCTGCACTGATTTTAAGGCATAATTGAACTATGCGTAACTTTAATTTTTCTTGGGTGGATAATTCTTATCGTGCTAATTCGGAGCGATATCAGCAGGTAGCTGTGCGTAGATGTGGTACAAGCGGATTGCGTTTGCCTGCGGTTTCCTTAGGTTTATGGCATAACTTTGGCGACGACCGTCCGTTCCAAACCCAGCGCGATATGTTGCGCAGAGCTTTTGATTTAGGAATTTTTCATTTCGATTTAGCTAATAATTATGGCCCACCTTTTGGGGCTGCTGAAGAAAATTTCGGCAGAGCTTTTGCGAAAGATTTTCGTCCTTATCGTGAGGAATTAGTAATTTCTACTAAAGCTGGTTGGGATATGTGGCCTGGAGCTTATGGCTTTGGGGGTTCACGCAAATATCTGCTTAACTCCTTAGATGCTTCTTTACAGCGCATGGGTTTAGATTATGTAGATATTTTCTATCATCATCGTCCAGATCCAGATACAGATATTGCAGAATCTATGCAAGCCTTACATGATGCAATTAAGCAAGGTAAAGCATTATATGCCGGTATTTCTTCTTATTCTGCTAGTGCCACTAGGGAAGCGGCAGAAATTATGCGACAGTTAGGCACGCCGTTAGTTATCCATCAGCCTGCTTATTCTATGTTTAATCGCTGGGTGGAGGAAGGCGAACCAAACTTATTGCAAACCTTAGAAAATGAAAATATGGGTAGTATCGTTTTTACTCCGCTGGCGCAAGGTTTACTGACTAATCGTTATTTGCAAGGAGTGCCCGCTAATTCTCGCTTAGCGAGTGGAAAATTAGAAGCTGAACATTTAAGCCCGCAAACTTTGAAAAACATTCAGGCATTAAATGATATTGCCCATAGCCGAGGGCAGAGCTTAGCGCAGATGGCTTTAGCGTGGGTATTGCGTCATCAAGTAGTTACTTCTGCGCTAGTGGGAGCATCGAAAGTAGCACAGATTGAAGACTGTGTAGGTGCAATGCAAAACTTAGAGTTTACTGCTCAAGAGTTAGATTTAATTGAGCAATATGCGCAAGATGCCGGAATTAACGGTTGGGCAGATGCTATAAAATCGCGTCCATAAGGTGTGGATTTTCTGCGTATGTGATGGGTGCGTTTGGAAAATAACTGGCTAGAATAAAGAAAGTTTAAGAAACATGGCAGAAGATACAGGGGAAAAAATACCGCGTTTTCCAAAACTTGTGCGCACGTGTATCACCCAGTTTCAAGACGCGGTGCTAACAGGCGCAGATATAGCAGTGCTGCAAGATGATGAAAATTTAAGCCTAACTAAAATTGCTTTGCAGTATTTGCAAGATTATCCGACTGCTCGTTTATATGTAGCTCCCCGTGATATAACTCAGGCTTTCCATACTTTAGATTTAGCAGAGGAATCGGGTAATAGCCTAGAGGAGCGAGTATTTATAGCGGGTTATCAAAGCGAAATTCAGTTAGATATTTTCTTTGCTGATGCTGCTACGGGATTTGGAGGAGCAACCCGACCAGCAAGCATTGGTCTGGTATTAGCCACTTTGCCTAAAGCGCATGAAACTTTAACCTATTGGAGTGCGTCTTTAGGAAGTGCGATACAGGAAGAAGCATTGCTGATAATAGGTGGGCGCAATAAATATTTAACTAAGAAAGTAAACGAAATACTCGCTAAGCACTTTAAGCAAGTATGGGCAAGTTTAGGTAGCGGTAAATATCGCTGTATTTTAGCGCGTAACTATCTGGCTAATTCTGCTGGATACCAGCCATTATGCTCCACCGTCCAGCTGGATTTAGCACAAAACAACACAGGGAACTCTAAGCACTTTTTGTCCACTTCTAAAGCTGTGGGGGTAGCGTCTAATAAAGCTAAAGAAAGCACTGCTTTAGAGTTTAATATTTATGGATTTGGCGGAGTTTTCGCTGGGGGAAACTTAGACTTTGGGGCATTAGCGTTACTTTCTAATGCGTTAGCAGATTTGGAACGCGATGATTTTCATTTTCTTGATTTAGGTTGTGGCAACGGCACGGTAGCTAAAGCCATTCTCACTCGTTATTCTAAAGCTACCGGAGTGGCTACGGATATTGCTGCTGATGCAATTACTTCCGCTCATTTCACGTTACTAAATGAAATACTTGAAAAACGGGTGCGAGTAAAATGGGACGATACTGCACGCAGTTTAGCCGAGCAAAGTTTTGATATAGTTTTTCTCAATCCGCCTTTTCATAAAGAAACCGAGGTGGATAGCACTCTGATTCAGGCTATGTTAGCGGCAGCTTGGAGAGTGTTGCGTCCCAGAGGCACACTATATCTAGTGCATAATTCCCATTTGCGTTACCGTTACTTGCTGGAGAGTCAATTTAAGACGGTACGTGAGTTAGGGCGTAACGATAAATTCACGGTACTTCGAGCCGATAAATAACGCAATTAAACAACCCTAATAAATTATCAGGGGAAGATTTTAGATAAAATTTAAGAAAACTAATGCTTTAATGTGAGTCGATAGCATATTATGCAACGTCTTTAAGACTGCTTCAGAAGATCTATCCATTGCAAAGATATAGCATAGTCATAGCATAGACTTGTGATTTTTATATTCCTACCGCTATCTCATGTAATCGCAGGAGATTTTTTGTTTATAAAAACATCAAATTTGCCCATATGTTGCAATGCTGCTTAGTAGAAAGGAAAGGGCGCTCCTTATTATGTTAGGAGCGCCCACCTATTAGCCAGTAACTTTATCTGCTCAGGCAGTTACCGTATTTTTGCTTTAAGCACTCACCGTTTCCAGAATAATCCTTTGCGGGAAAATGCTGGCTCCGAGGTGACTAGACATCCTAAATTACGGAAAATGCTTTCATCTACCGTGCCTAAAATAGTAGTGGTATGTACGTTACATTTTCGTAAATTAGTAATCTGCGCTAAAGCTTTACGTGCCACTTGGGAATTTTCTGCCGACACCGAAAGAGCAATTAATACTTCATCAGTGTGCAAGCGTGGATTGCGTGACCCTAAATGTTCCACCTTTAAGCGTTGAATAGGGGTGATAGCCTCAGGGGAAAGCAAATTAATATGCGGGTCGATTTGCGCTAAATGCTTCAGAGCATTTAACAACATTGCTGCTGAACACCCTAAAAGTTGCGAAGTTTTTCCAGTAATAATTGTGCCGTCTGCTAGTTCTAAAGCAGAAGCAGGAGCTTGGGTGCGCTGTGCTAAATCTAGCGCTGCCCCCACTACTTTCCGATCCGTCTTTTCAATCCCTAACTTGCTCATAATTAAAGCGATACGCTCTGACTGCACTGGAGATTGATTGTTTAATTTCTCAGTAACTAAAGCCTGGTAGTAGCGCCGGATAACTTCTTGCCGGGAGGCTTCTTGGCATACTTCATCATCAGAAATGCACATACCCACCATGTTTACCCCCATATCGGTAGGGGACTTATAAGGTGAATTTCCGGTAAGTTCAATAAGCAAAGAGGCAAGCAATGGGAAAGCGTCTACATCACGATTGTAGTTAATCGCTTGCTTTCCATAAGCTGCTAAATGGAACGGATCGATTAGATTAACATCGTCTAAATCTGCTGTGGCAGCCTCATAGGCGATATTAACGGGGTGATCCAAAGGTAAATTCCAAATCGGGAAAGTTTCAAACTTAGCATAGCCAGCATTCACTCCCCGTTTGTGCTCATGATAAACCTGAGAAAGACAAGTAGCTAACTTACCTGAACCAGGGCCAGGAGCAGTTACTACCACCAGATTACGAGAAGTTTGCACAAAATCGTTACGGCCAAAACCTTCTTCCGACACAATCATGTGAGAATCAGCTGGATAACCCGCGATAGTGTAATGCAAAGCTACTTTTAAGCCTAGCTTCTCTAAGCGTTCTTGAAACTCGTGACTCATCCGTGCTGCTGAATCCGCCCGCGTGAGAACCACGTTTTCTACTAAGAAACCGCGCTCGCGAAACACATCCACTAAGCGCAACACGTCATCTTCATACGAAATACCTAAATCGGCACGGACTTTTTGCCGTTCTAAATCTTTCGCGTTTACCACAATAATAATTTCCAGCTCTTCTTTGAGCTGCTCTAACATCACAATCTTATTATCGGGAGTAAAACCGGGTAAAACACGGGAAGCATGGTGATCGTCAAAAAGTTTTCCACCCATTTCCAAATACAATTTGCCACCAATTGCGTCCCGCCGTTCCGCAATGTGTTGCGATTGCAAGGAAATATATTTTTCGCGATCAAAACCAATTTTGTTCATAACTTTCCTTTCCTAAATTATTAACGATATAAACCGGGAATTATAAAAATCAGGACGGGAATTTAAGGGGGACGTTCCCCGTAAACCCATGAAAAAAGGGGCATGAATCCCATAATCCATGCCCTGATAAATTTAACTCAGACAATCCTGTAACCAGTTCCCTAGGTCGTTAAATACTTCCTTTCTATTTAACTCATTGAAAATCTCGTGTCTAGCATCAACATAGCTATATTCAATAACTCGAGAAACGCCACATTCTCTATATTTTGCTGCTACTTGCGCTACTACCTTTGCACCCCCAACTGGGTCTAGGCTACCGGAGGCAATAAAGAGCGGAATATCAGCGTTAATTTTGCCAAAATCTTGAGTACTTATTTGTTTTAAGCCACGGAAAAGTTCACGGAAAAACGCATTAGTAGGCAAAAAACCACAAAGCGGATCAGCTTGGTATTTAGCCACTTGGGTTGAATCACGACTTAACCAAGCAAACTCCGTTTTTTCCGCAAAATTCCGATTAAAACCAGCAAATGATAACGCGCTCAGTAAGCGCCCCAGAGAAGTAGCGCGCCGATAAGAAAATAGTTTAGCTAACTGTAAACCTAACTCTCCGTGTAAGCCTGGCCAAAGTCCGGTACCAATAATAGCTGCGCCTTGCACAGTATGAGCATAATTAACCAAGAAAGAACGAGTAAGCATCGAGCCCATAGAATGGCCGATTAAGAAATAAGGTAAAGCAGGATAGGATTGCTGAGTATATTCTTGCACTGCTTTCAGGTCGGATACGATATGTTCCCATGTGGTTCCATCTCCGAAATATCCGCGCTTAACAGGAGTGGGAGTGTGCCCATGTCCGCGATGGTCTGCTCCGAATACTATATAACCTTGCTGGTTAAGGAAACGTGCTAATTCATCGTAACGGGTTAAATGTTCTGCCATGCCGTGCGCTAATTGCACAGCGCCCACAGGGGTGGTAGGCGGCGTCCAAAGATAGTATGCCACCTGAGCGCCGTTTACTTTAATAATTTCTCTTTGCATAATTTCCCCTATTGAAAATTATTAACGGTAAATCTGCACCTAGTAGTAGTGCGTTTTAACTACTTTTCACTAATTTATTCCCGCAATATAGTTACAGTTTAGCATTGGCTTAATTTCTCTTATAGGCAAATAAAGCTAAGTAACTAGCAAAATAACTGCACAATAAGGGGTATGACGAAAATTTCTCCCGCTGCTAGTGTTTCCCCTGATTTTAATGAGATTGATGCACGTGCCCGTGCTTCTTATCAAAAAATTTTTTCCCGTCCCGCCAGTTTGCTGGTTGCAAGCGGGAAACAAAACGGACAAACTCGTCCTTGTTATGCGGGACTAACTGGGGCATTAATCGCTAATTTGTCAGTTACGGAAGTAACTGACTTGCCACAAATATATGCCAATGCTCGTCAAGCTGGGCAAAACTGGAATACGCTAGGTTTTAGTAAACGTAAGGAAGTAATACTAAAGTTCGTGGATGAACTTTTGCGTTTACGGGAAGAAATCCTAGATTTAGTGCAGTGGGAAAACGGAAAAAATCGCAGTTCAGCTTATGAAGAACTATATGATGTGGTGTCGAATAGTTTATATTATGCGAAAAATGCGCATCGCTTACTGCGTTCTTATAAAACTGCGGGAGCTGTGCCGTTTTTAACTCGGGTGCAGGTAAATCAAATACCTAAAGGGGTAGTTTCTATTATATCCCCGTGGAATTACCCGCTAACCTTAGCTTTTTCTGATGCGGTAGCAGCTTTAATGGCAGGTAATGCGGTAGTGCTAAAGCCCGATTCTCAAACTCCGTTCACTGCTTTAGCTATTGCTGCCTTACTGGAACGGGCAGGTATGCCTTCTTATGTGTTCCAAGTGCTAAATGGTTCGGGTGCAGCTTTAGGTAGTGCCATGATAGAGCTAGGTAACTACATGATGTTTACTGGTTCTACTGCTATTGGTAGGGAAATTGCGGCTATGAGCGGTAAACAACTCACTGGTTTTTCTGCCGAACTGGGTGGTAAAAACGGTATGTTGGTACGAGCTGATGCTCCTTTAGAGCGGGCCATTCCAGCCATAGCTAAAGCGTGTTTTGCTTCTAGTGGACAGCTATGTATCTCAATTGAACGCATATATGTACATTCTCAAATCTGGGAAGATTTTGTGCCAGCTTTTACTAAATACGTGGATTCTATGCAGGTGACGGCAGATTTTGCGTGGGACGCAGATATGGGGCCTTTAATTTCTGATAAGCAAGTTACTAAAGTGTTAGACCATATTGCAGACGCGGTGGCGAAAGGCGCTACCGTCTTAAGCGGAGGAAAGTTAGTGCCTCAAGTATCGGCGCGGGCGGTGCGCCCCACGGTTTTAACGGGAGTAACTGCTGATATGCACGTGTATCGGGAGGAAACTTTCGGGCCAGTAGTTTCGCTTTATAAAGTAGACACAGATGAACAAGGAATTGAATTTATTAACGATACTCCTTATGGTCTGAATGCTGCTATTTGGTCGGGCAATGTGCGTTTAGCGCAAGATTTAGCCAAGCAAATTCAAGCTGGTTCGGTAAATATAAATGACGGTTATGCTGCTACTTGGGGTTCTGTGCGAGCACCTTTAGGAGGCTGGAAAGATTCCGGTATGGGATACCGGCATGGAGTAGCTGGTATTACTAAATATACAGATAGCCAAACGGTTGCTACGCAAAGATTAGTGCATATTGGCGCACCTGATTTTGTAGGGCAAGAGCGTTGGGCAAAATTACTTACTAAATACTTGCAGGGGCGTCGCTGGTTTAGCTAGGCTGTAGGCACAACTTAAATTTAGAAAGCGTAGTGCCATGTTTAAGAAACCAGCAGCAGTAAAAATAGCAGGAAAAGTAGTGCTCATTACCGGTAGCGGGGCGGGCATTGGCAGGCTAATGGCTTTGGGAGCGGCAAAACGAAATGCTAAAGCCGTGCTGGTATGGGATTTATCAGAAACAGCGGGACAAGAAACTGTAGCGCAAATTAAAGCACAGTACCCTCAAGTAGTTGCTAAGTTTTATCAAGTTGATGTAACGAAAATTGAGCAAGTATCAACGCAAGCTGCAGCAGTATTAGAGGAATTCTCAGCAGTAGATGTTTTGATAAATAACGCCGGTATTGTGAACGGCAAAGCAATTTTAGATTTGAGTGAAAACGAAATTAAACGCACTTTCGAGGTAAATAGTCTTTCTTTGTTTCGGGTAGTGCGAGAATTTTTGCCTCAAATGTTGGCAAAAGATCATGGTTCTATCGTTACGATTGCTTCAGCTGCTGGTTTAGTAGGAGTGGTAAAACAAACCGATTATGGTGCTTCTAAATTTGCGGCGGTAGGATTTGCCCAGTCTTTACGAGCCGAATTGCGTGATATGGGAAGTAATGTCCATACGTTGTTGTATTGTCCTTACTATATAGATACTGGAATGTTTGCTGGGGTGAGCACGAAATTTAAGCATTTATTGCCAATTTTGCAGCCCGCGGTAGTGGCAGAGCAAGTATTGACGGCTATTGAAAAAGGCAGACAAATGAAAGTAGCTCCTCCATTGGTGCGATTAGTGCAGTTAGTGCAACCTTTGCCAGTACCGTTAGTGGATCAGCTCTTAGATTTCTTCGGCATTAATAAGACGATGGAACATTTTGTGGGGCGAAAATAGATGATTATTTTAGCGGGCACGCCTATCGGGAATGACGCAGATGCTACCGATAGGTTGCGTTTAGCATTAGCGCAAGCCGATTTGATTGCGGCTGAAGATACCCGTCGGCTGTTAAATTTAGTAGGCAGGCTGGGAGTGGAAATTCATGCTCCCGTAGTGCCATTTCATGATCATAATGAGGCAGAAAAATCTGCTGATTTATTGCAAGCTGCCCAAGCCGGTAGGCAAGTATTAGTGGTCAGTGATGCAGGAATGCCAGCTATTTCTGATCCGGGGTATCGTTTAGTGGCTTTAGCCAGAGAAGCACAAGTGCCGGTAACGGTGATACCAGGCCCGTCAGCAGTATTGACGGCAGTAGCTTTAGCTGGTTTACCTACCGACCGTTTTACATTTGCTGGATTTGTACCACGCAAAGAGGGGGAACGGCAGAATTTTTTGCAAGATTTAGCAGGGTTATCGCATACCTTAGTGTTTTTTGACTCGCCACGTCGTTTAGCGCAAACTTTGCAAGATATGGCAAAAATACTAGGAGATACGCGCTTAGCTGCTGTGTGCAGAGAGCTAACGAAAACTCATGAAGAAGTGGTGCGTTTAGAGTTAGGGCAGTTAGCACAATGGGTATTGAGTCAAGAAGTGCGGGGAGAGATTGTGATAGTGGTAGCCGGCTTGCGGGAAGACGCTAAAGATTTAACAGCGTTCGTGCCGGAAGTAAAAGAGTTAGCTGCTTTAGGGTTGCGTTTAAAGAGCGCTGCGACTCATGTGGCTAAACGAGAAAATTTACGCCCTAATGACCTATATCGAGCAGTATTGCAAGAGCAGGCAGAATAAAACGAACCTGATAAAAGGAATGAGCTAGGCAATGTAATAGTATTTTGTCTATGTAATCGCGTAGCTATAGCGTGTTTATAGTAAAACGGTAGATACTAAGTTTTGTATCTACCGTTTTATTTACTGCTAGTTAAAGTTGTTAGCGCAAAAAGTCGGTGTCGTCTATATTGGAGAAGTCAAAGTCGGATTCGTCTAGATCTGCCGCGAAATCGTAGTCGTCTAGGTCGTCTATTTCTTCGTCAATCCCAAATTCAGATAGATCTAAATCATCTAGGGCTTGGGCAGTGTCGAACAAGTTTAGAGTTTTACTATCTCGGGACTGGGTGTTGCTGGAAGGAGAGGAAGCGGTACTAGGGGTTATGTCTTGATCCCATTCATCTCCGTCTTTCCAAGAATCGGAGGTGTCCCACTCGTTTAGTCCCTCATTTTGTTCCCAGTTGTGGTCGTAGTTATCCCAATTATCGTCTGTATCGTCCCATTGTTCTTGGTTCCAAGAGTCGTTTTCCCATTTTTCATCTTCATCATCTTCCCAGCTAGCAGCGCTATCCCATTCTGCTTGTAGATCGCGTGCGCTACTAGGTGTGGCAGGAGAGGCGGAATCGTGGGTAGGGAAAGCTGACTCGGCAATATTAAAAGCCTGAGAGGCAGGTAGTATTTCTGCTCCAGCTGCCGTTAGTTCTTTCACTGCCTGTATGCCAGTTTCCACACTGACGGGCAGGGTGAGGTCGTGCAAAATACGGGTATGCCATCCCAAGCGTAGGGCATCTAGAGCAGTATCTTTTACACAGTGAGAAAGGGCGATACCTACTAGGTCTATTTCTTGAATTTGGGCTGTCCGTAAAATTTCTTCTAAAGATTGGTCGTCTTCATTAGTGCCAGCAAATCCGGAATAGACGTTCGCGTACTGGCCTTTTTGCACGATTTCATCTAAGTTCAGAGCACTAATTTCTTCATGTAGTTCAGCTTCAGGAGTGCCAGCTACAGCGTGTACTGGCCACGTGTTTATATAGTCAGGTTTGCTCGCGAAATGGTCTTCGGGGGCAATATGCCAATCTTGGGTAGCCACAATTAAGGCGTATTCCGAGCCGTGGGCAGTCACAAAATCAGCGATTTTTACAGCTAAATCATTTCCTCCAGCAACTGCAAGCGAACCACCTTCACAGAAAGTGGGTTGCACGTCCACAATCACTAATGCACGGGCAGTATCAAACAAAATAGCTCCTGAATCTCTGTGGAAAATTATCAGTTAATAATAGAACTGGAACTTTTCACGTGGTTATTATCTAGCAGATATTTTACTGGTGTTGGCTGAGAAAACGAATGTTTATCTTGTGATATTTTCGGGGAAACTGCCAACCTCTAGAAAAGATGTACTTTTAGCCCGTAATCTAGGAGTATGTCTAAAATTCTTTCTGCTGTCGCTTGGCCGTATGCAAACGGCCCACGCCATATTGGTCATGTAGCTGGTTTTGGAGTGCCCTCTGATGTGTTTTCGCGTTATATGCGTATGGCTGGGCATGAGGTGTTAATGGTTTCCGGTACTGATGAGCATGGTACGCCTATTATTTTAGCCGCCGATAAAGCGGGATTAACTCCGCAGGAGCTAGCAGATAAGAACAACCGTATTATTGTGGAAGACTTAGTAAATCTAGGTTTGTCTTATGATTTATTTACTCGTACCACTACTGCTAACCACTATCAAGTAGTACAGGAACTATTCCAAGGGTGTAGGGATAACGGCTATATGGTAGTGCAAGAAATGCCGGTAGCGATAGATCCACAAACAGGTAATACGCTTCCTGATCGTTATATTGAGGGAGTGTGTCCGCATTGTAACTATGGGGATGCCCGTGGGGATCAATGTGATAATTGTGGTAAACAGTTAGACCCACAAGATTTAATTAATCCTGTTTCTAAAGTTTCAGGACTAACTCCAGAATTTAAGGTAAGTGAGCATTATTTCTTAGATTTACCTGCTTTAGCGCAAGCATTAGGGCAATGGTTGGATCAGGTGGAAGAAAGCGGTAAATGGCGTTCTAATGTTATTTCCTTTTCTAAGCATTTGCTAGAAGATGTGCGTCCCCGTGCAATGACGCGCGATATTTCTTGGGGTATCCCTATTCCAGGTTGGGAAGAGTACCCTAATAAACGTTTGTATGTGTGGTTTGATGCGGTAATTGGCTATTTATCTGCGTCTATTGAGTGGGCACGGCGGCGAGAATTGGCAGGCACGGGTAGTGCCCAAGATTGGAAGCAGTGGTGGACTAATCCAGAGGCTTTGTCATACTACTTCATGGGTAAAGACAACATTGTGTTCCATTCTCAGATTTGGCCAGCTGAACTGTTAGCCTACAACGGACAGGGTGCTAAAGGTGGGCAAACTTATGGATTTGGCACCTTAAATCTGCCTACCCAAGTGGTGGCTTCTGAGTTTCTCACTATGGAGGGAAAGCAGTTCTCCTCCTCCCGAGGTGTAGTAATTTATGTGCGTGATTTCTTATCACGTTACCAAGCAGACGCTTTACGTTACTTTATTTCGATTGCTGGCCCAGAGAGTTCTGATTCTGATTTCACGTGGGCAGAATTTGTGCGACGCAATAATTCGGAGCTAGTAGCGGCTTGGGGTAATTTAGTAAATCGTACTGCGGCGATGATTGCTAAGAATTTCGGGGAAATTCCCGTAGCAGGAGAGTTAGAGCAGATTGATCAAGACTTACTCACCCAGATTAATGCGGGCTTTACGGTAGTGGGTGATCTGATTGCTTCCCATAAACAACGTGCTGCTCTTACTGAGATTATGCGTTTAGTGGGTGAAGCTAATACGTATGTTTCACGCACTGAGCCGTTTAAGATGAAAGACGAAGCACAGCGCGAGCGTTTAGCTACTGTATTAAATACGCTAATTCAGGCAGTATCTGACTTAAACACGATGATGAGCGTATTTTTACCACATTCTTCTAATGCTATCGATCTTATCCTTGGAGGCGCAGGTGATATTGCGCCATTGCCACAACTGGTAGAAACTACTGATATAGATAACGGGCACGCTTTCCCGATTATCACGGGCGATTATACGCAGGTGCGCAGTTGGGAGTCACGTAAGGTAGTGCCAGGTACTCCAATTGCTAAACCACAGCCGGTATTCCAAAAGCTGGACGATTCGGTAGTGGCAGAAGAATTAGCTCGCTATCAGGAAAGCTGAAGTTAGGGTAGTGGGTTCTAGTAAAAAGAAACGGTTTGTGCCGGCAATTGCACCAATGTTGCCGGTAGCTATTGTAGACAACCATACTCACTTATATAGTGCCCATATTCGTAGCGGGGAACAGCGCTATACCGAAACCGGGGAAATTCTTCCACCTGTTTTACTAGATACTCTCTTGACGGGTATGGAACAGTCCGGGGTAAAAGCGGCGATTACTTCTGGTTGTGAATACCCTGAATTAGCTGGCACCTTAGCTTTAGCCCGAGATTATGACCCTATTTGGGCGGCGTTAGCTATTCACCCTAATGATGTGCCTATGCACGCGCAGAGTTATGAAATGGGAGCAGACGGGATTAGCTGGGATTATAAACCCCATCATTTACAAGTGAGTTTGCCGGAGGCTATTGAGCAGGTAGCACAATTAGCGCAAGACCCAGCAGTAGTGGCAATTGGGGAAACCGGACTTGATTTTTTCCGTACGGGTGAAAGTGGAAAAGAGGCGCAGAAATATGCGTTTCGGGAACATATTGCCTTAGCGAAAGAGTTGGGTAAACCTTTGCAGATTCACGACCGAGATGCACATCGGGAAGTGGTGGAGGTGTTGCTGGAAGTAGGAGCGCCAGAAAAAACGGTGTTTCACTGTTTTTCGGGAGACGCGGAATTTGCTCAGATTTTAGCTGAACATAATTGGTATGCTTCCTTTGCTGGCCCGCTTACTTATCCGGTAAATACTGAATTGCAAGCTGCTTTTCTGGCTTTGCCACCTGAGTTGATTCTGGTGGAAACAGACGCTCCTTATTTAACGCCCGTGCCTTATCGTGGGCACCCTAACACGGTGTGGGGAGCAACTTACACGGCACGTTTTATGGCACAGTTACGTGGAGTGGAATTAGCTAACTGGTGTGCGCAGTTGGCGGATAATAATCAAGAAGTGTATGGATTTTAGCCGGTAATTAGCGGTGAATGTGCGCTTTTTGTTAGAAATTGCAGGCGTCTGAAACTGTTCGCTGTGCGCGACTTTTTGTGTGTACGCTCATAGTGTTTAGCTTATTTATAACAATTTGGTTACAATTAGAGAGTAATTTTTCTAGGGTGCGTCCTTTAGGTAGAGAAAATAACTAAATTTTCTTTCCTGATATGCGTACCGGCGTTTTACAAAAACGCAGATCACAGGAGTTTTACTTGGGTAGACATAGTGCATCGGCTAGTGACGTCACCGTGGTTTTGCCAGTAGACGATGTTATTCGTCCTGGTTCTCGGCGCGCTCGCCGATTGGCTGAACGCCAAGCTAAACAAACTGCTGCTATGCAAAATGCGGCATTGGTAAACGCTTCGCCTAATTTGGTGGTAATCCCTGAAGACCGCGATGTGTATGCCGAGTATATGAACGAAAGCTACGTTATTTCGCAGGTAGAAGTAGTAGCTCCATTGCGCAAGCCGCGCTTATTTGGTAGCTCACGTATGGCAGTAGCAGCTTTAGTAGCTACCGCTTCTGGTTTAACGGTAGTTGCTACGGCAAGCCCTAATACTTTCTTGAATTTTTCTGCCACCTCTACTAGCACGGGTTTAACTCCTGTTTCTTCAGATGGTGATTATTTAACAGCGGGACGTTTACCGGGCACTGTTTTAAGCGCGGGAAAGACTGCTGGGGTGACAGTAGTTGCGCCAGTAAAATTAACTATTGTAGCTGATGGTAAAACGCAAAAAACTGAAGTGCTTTCGGGTACTAAAGTAGCGCAAGCATTAAGTGAAGCTGGAATTATTTTAGGTGCTTTAGACGAAGTTTCTCTCCCGTTGAATCGGGTAATTACGGGCAATTTACGTATTACGGTAGTGCGAGTAACTACAAAGGTAGTGCGAGAAGCCTATGTAGATGAATACAGCACTGAAGAAGTAGAAGATAACACACTCAGCCAAGGCACACGTAAAGTTACCACTAAAGGCGTGAACGGAGAAGGCACGCGCACCTATGAAGTTACTTTACGTAACGGCAAGGAAGTTGCCCGTGAGCTTATCGCGGAAACTGTATTAGTAGAACAAGTAAATGAAGTCGTGGCGGTAGGTAGTAGCAAATTACCAGCTGGGGCAGAAAATGCCGCCCCAGTTGCTCCTGGTACTAGCAGAGCTATTGCTAAAGATTTGTTGGCATCATTCGGCTGGGGAGAAGATCAGTTTGCTTATCTTGATTTGTTGTGGCAAAAAGAATCGAACTGGAATCATTTAGCGATGAATTCCTCTTCGGGTGCTTATGGTATTCCACAAGCTTTACCAGGGTCTAAGATGGCTTCTGCTGGCGCAGATTGGGCTACCAATCCGGAAACGCAAATTCGGTGGGGATTGGGTTATATCAAGTCGCGCTATGGTTCACCTGCTGCTGCTTGGGCTCATTCGCAAGCAGTGGGTTGGTATTAAACCGAAAATAGGCAGTCCTGTTGCTAAACTAGGGATTTTAGATAGACATTAGAAAGTATTTGGAAACTCTAGGTATAATTCAGGTTTATGGTAGAAAAACAATCATTAGGCGTCGAGTCAGATGGCTCGGTGCCTAATGCTTTAGTGGGAAACACAGTGGTTGAGCAAGATAAATTAGTTGCGCGGCAAGGTGCGACTTTGCTAGGGCCAGTGCAAATTCGGGAACTAGCAGCCGCAATAGGGGTACGTCCTACTAAACAGTTAGGGCAAAATTTTGTGCATGATGCAGGCACAGTGCGACGTATTGTCCGAGATGCCAAAATTACTTGCGCAGATGCAGTGCTGGAAGTAGGCCCTGGTTTAGGTTCGCTCACTTTAGCAATTTTAGAAACCGGAGCTACTCTTTCCGCTGTGGAAATTGATCCAGTATTAGCTGCAAAATTACCTTCTACTATTGCGCGTTTTCTGCCACAAGCCGTTTCAAATTTTGCGGTAGTGCGACAAGATGCTTTGCAAATTAACTCTGCCAGCGATTTGGCAGTTCCTGCTAGTTGGCAGGAAAAATATCCCGATACTAGTTTTGCACCACGACATTTAGTGGCAAATCTGCCATACAATGTAGCAGTTCCCATTATTTTAACTTTGTTGGAAAATCTGCCGAGTCTGGAAACAGTGACGGTTATGGTGCAGTTAGAAGTAGCTCAGCGTTTAGCGGCACAACCGGGTTCGAAAAATTATGGAGTGCCGTCGGTGAAATCAGCTTGGTATGCCAAAGTGTGGCAAGGAGCGAAAATTTCGCGCAATGTTTTTTGGCCTGTGCCTAATGTAGATTCTGCGTTAGTGCATTTTGCTAGACATTCTGCTACAGAGTTTGCCCAGCTTACCGCGGGAGTGCAGCGTGCAGAAGTGTTTGCGGTGATAGATGCGGCTTTTAGTCAGCGTAGAAAGACGTTGCGGGCTGCTTTGTCCGCATGGGCAGGCACGAGTGCACGGGCAGAACAGATTTTACAAACCGCGCAGGTAGATCCGTCTTTACGGGGAGAAAAATTAGAAATAGCCGATTTTATTGCTATAGCAAAGGCGGCACAATGAACGACACTTTATCTTCTTTAGCTGAAACGGTAGTGGCGTTTGCGCCGGCAAAAATTAATTTAGCCTTACGGGTAGGTGCGCCACGTCAAGATGGATACCATTCTTTAGACACTATTTTTTGTGCCCTAGATTTATATGATGAGGTGCAAGCCCAGTTAGCCGACTCGCTTAGTATGGAAATTGTGGGTCTGGGTACGGATTTGCCTACCGACCAGCGCAATTTGGTGATTCAAGCTGCGCAATTACTGCAAAGCTATAGTGGAAAAACTTGTGGAGCAAAACTTAAAGTAATTAAACGTATTCCAGTGGCTGGAGGCATGGCAGGTGGCTCAGCAGATGCGGCAGCTACTTTGGTGGCGTTAAATGAGTTGTGGCAGCTAAATCTAGATATGGTCACGTTGCGGAATTTAGGAGCGCAATTGGGTTCGGATGTGCCTTTTGCGCTCATGGGTGGATTAGCGCAAGGCACGGGTCGAGGTGAAACATTAAGGATTTTATTACCAGAAAGCACTTTAGTGACTAACGGTGATAAAACGGTAGCCGATAAAACTTATGGTTTTGTGTTAATCACTAATGCGCAAGGATTATCCACCCCTGCGGTATTTAAGAAATTTGACGAATTAATCACCACTTCTGATACGCAACTAGGGGAAGAACCAGCAAGCACTAAAGAATTACAGAAGGCAATTTTTCTACAAGATATGAGCAAAATTTCCTCTGCTATGATTAATGATTTAACAGCTTCAGCACTTTTACTGCGTCCAGATTTGCAAACAATTTTTCAGCAAATTAGCGATTTGGGTTATGCCCAGTTATTGTCAGGTTCGGGGCCAACTATTGGTATTTTCTGTGATTCTGCACAGGTGGAAGAAATCTTAGCGATAGTTCAAGAGCGTTTACCAATGTGCGTGTGTGTAGCAGCGCGTGGCCCAGCTTTAGGGGCGCATTTAGGCAATTTAACTACAAATAGTTAGTTTGCTTTAATAAATATATGTTTTGCTAGGGAAGTTTTCGGTTTAATAAGGAAATAAGTTGGCTCATATTCTAAATGTTGAAAATGTGGGGATTTCTTTAGGGTCACGTCCTATTTTAGGTGGAGTTAATTTATCTTTAGAAGACGGTAATAAAATTGGAGTAGTAGGGCCAAATGGTGGCGGAAAATCTACGCTCCTAAAACTTTTAACCGGAATTTTAGCGCCTGATACAGGTAGAGTCACTACGGTTTCGGGTACACGTTTTGCAGTGCTTTCTCAATTAGATGATTTTGACCCAGAGCAAACCATTTTAGAGGTAATTCATGGACAGCAAGCCGAATATGAATGGGCAAGTGATGCAAAGGTTCGTAAATTGCATCAAGGCTTGCTACCAGATTTAGATTTAGCGCGAAAAATCGGGGAACTCTCTGGTGGGCAGCGCCGTCGAGTAGCTTTAGCAGCTACTTTATGCGCTCCAGCTGAAGTAACTATTTTAGATGAGCCTACTAACCATTTAGATATGGAAGGCGTAATGTTTTTGGCAGAATTTCTGCGTGAAAAATACGCGAAAGGGCTTGGAGCCTTAGTGGTAGTAACTCATGACCGTTGGTTTTTAGATGCGGTATGTGAACGAATGTGGGAAGTAGTACCTGGTCATGATGGGGCAGGCGGTAAAAATCCGCAACCAGGATATGTGGAAGTGTATGAAGGTGGGTATGCTGCTTATATTTTGCAACGAGCGGAGCGGGCGCGGATAGCTCAGCAAAACGCGGAAAAGCGTAATAATTTGTTGCGTAAAGAATTAGCATGGTTGCGTCGCGGTGCTCCTGCGCGTACTTCCAAACCTCGTTTTCGTATAGAGGCAGCTAATGAACTAATTGCTAATGAACCTCCTCCGCGTGATTCTTTAGAACTCACCCAGATGGCTACGGCTCGTTTAGGTAAAGACGTAATTGATTTAATTAAGGTAGATTTTGGTTGGGATAAGCAAAATCTAGTGCTACAAGACGTTACTTTGCGTTTAGCTCCTGGGCAACGCTTAGGAATTTTAGGTCGTAACGGGGCGGGTAAATCTTCGTTGCTAGGTTTGTTAAATGGAGCTTTGCAACCGGTAAAGGGCAAGGTTAAGCAAGGAAAGACGGTAGTGGTGGCTACGCTTTCCCAGGAGGTGCGTGAACTGGAAGAAGTAGCGCATTTGCGAGTAGTGGAGGCAGTACATCAATTAGCTACACACGTGAAAGTAGGGAAGAAAGAAGTTAGTGCTTCACAATTGGTGGAACGGCTAGGCTTTACTCGGGAGAGAGCTTGGACTAAAGTATCTGAGCTTTCAGGTGGGGAGCGGCGCAGATTGCAGTTATTGCGTTTACTGGTAGGTGAACCAAATGTGTTGCTATTAGATGAACCTACTAATGATTTGGATACTGATACTTTAACGGCAATTGAAGATTTACTAGATACTTGGCCTGGTACTTTGATTGTGGTATCCCATGATCGCTATTTACTGGAACGGGTAACCGACTCGCAAGTAGCGGTGCTTAATGGAGTAGTGCGAGATTTACCGCGCGGAGTAGATGAGTATTTAGAGCTTTCTCAGGCACAAAATGATACTGCATATAAACTCGGTAAAGATAAAGCAAGTGCGGTTTTCTCTGTTAAGGGTACGGGGGAGGAAACGGGCACGGTAGAAGCAGAAACTACTGCGGATACTGATTTAATGAAAGAACCAGAAAAAGATGCTGCAAAGGCTCGTTTAGCAGGGAAAACAATGGAGCGAACTATGCGTAAAATGGAACGTTTAGAAGTGCAAAAACTAGCTTTAGGAGCACAACAAACTGAGCTAGCTATGAGTGGTGATTATGAAAAGTTAGCAGAAATTGGTCGAGAAATAGCTAGTATTAGTGCTGAGATTACAGATTTAGAAGCACAGTGGCTGGAAGCGGCAGCTGAGGCAGAACGCTGGGGATAAGGCTTCGTAAAGGTGTAGAACATTTAATATCTAGGGTGGTTGATTATTGTAATCAACCACCCTGTTTTTAATGCTAAGCAGTTAAGTGTTTACTTTTGCTTTGCGCTCGCCGTCCTTACATTTTCCCACTGGAGAAAGCTTTACATTTTGAGCGGATACATTTGAAAGAATTTCTGTCCTTCCTAACTGTTAGCCTTGAAAGATGCATCAAAGGGCGTTTTTGAAAAAAGAAAATAAAAAATCCATCTGCAAAAGTTACAGATGGACTGGATGGGTAGAAAAATTCATAAATATGTGCCGTAATTATGCTATATCATTGACATAGATGCGTAAGGAGACGAAATAATATGACCTATTCAGAAGAAATAAAGAAAATTCGTCAAAAATGCTTTCTGTCACAGGAGGCTTTTGGAAGAGAGCTTGGTGTATCTTTTTCCTCTATCAATCGTTGGGAAGGTGGAAAGACCAAACCTAATATGTCGGCTATGAAAAAAATAAAAGAATTCTGTGAGGCACAGGGTATTGATTTCACTGCATTGGAAGCAGAATGGACTAATACCGAAAAGGGTGAATAATGCAATGGCTATAGATACTAAAAAAGAACAGGAACGCGATGAACTTCATCGTGCTATATGGGCAATTGCTGATGAACTTCGTGGTGCAGTAGATGGATGGGACTTTAAAAACTATGTCCTAGGCACTATGTTCTACAGATATATTTCTGAAAATATTACTAACTATATTAACTCAGGTGAAATCGAAGCAGGAAATGCTGACTTTGACTATGCACAGATGTCTGACGATGATGCAGAAGAAGCAAGACAGGGTCTTGTCGAAGAAAAAGGTTTCTTTATTCTTCCGTCAGAACTTTTTTGCAATGTAAGAGCAAAGGCTAAAGATGATGAGAATCTTAATGAAACACTTGAAAAAGTGTTCCGCCATATTGAGGAATCAGCTAAAGGCAGCGAATCAGAATCAGACTTGGCAGGTCTTTTTGATGACTTTGATGTAAACAGTAATAAGCTTGGTTCAACGGTTGCAAAGAGAAACGAAAAACTCTGCAAGCTTCTTGATGGTGTGGCTGATATGAATCTTGGGGATGTTAAGAACCACGATATTGATGCCTTTGGTGATGCTTACGAATACCTTATGACAATGTACGCATCTAATGCAGGTAAGTCAGGTGGCGAGTTTTTTACTCCTGCTGATGTGTCAGAACTTCTGACTCGTCTTGGTACAGTTGGCAAGACTGAAATCAATAAGGTTTATGAAACTTTCATGCCACGACGGATACAAACGCGCGCCAACTACGATTTAGCCGCCTAATTGGTTCACCTTGAGAAACCGCAGGTCAGCGGCATTTCGACTCAGATACGAATAGTTTTCTAAAACTGGTTACGTCGCCATCATTTCGAGGAACGTATTCCCATCCAATTGCGGACCAGAAGTCATCTGCTTCTTCAGAAAACGCAATCATTGCTGTTCGACCATAATGTTTAAGAAGCAGATCTACAAAGGTCGCCCCGAGCCCTTTTCGTCTGTGTGAAGCTCTAATTTCGAAGAACGAAATCTCCTTAAAAGTGCGCTCGACATCTAGCCCATCGTAGTTATCGTCGAGTTCAGCATCCATGATTTCAGCACGGCCAAGTTCAGTGCCATTAGAAAGAAGCTGGAAGCGCTCAATTCGGTATGTTTCATTGTCGTGAATCCAACCAGGATTGCGGTGCCACCAACTGTCGCAAAATCCATCTTCGTCAAAAGGAAATGGGGAAATGAAATCCTCTGACTGGGCTAGGAATTGGAGCTGCAAATCTTCCATAAGTAAAGAATAAACAAACGCCCACCAGCATCATGCTGATGAGCGTTGAAAACTTGCCTGCTGGTTACGCAGGCTTGATGGCAATCGCCTGGCTGCCCCCGTCCCTGAACTTGAAGGTCACGATCCCGTCCTTGCTCACGGATGCTGAGTCCAGTACCGTCACGCAAAGGTAAGGACTGAACTTCAACCCCTCAACCTGAAGACTGCCCATCTGCCCTTGGTAATAGCGGAACGCTGCCAACTGGTTATTCATGTCCTGGATCTGCGCAAGCACCTCACCATGCTGCGCCAACAGATCCTGATGCAACTTATGGGCCTTATTGAACTGCCGCTCATACACCTCCTGATTCTGCGCAACCCGAGCGTTGCGCGCAATCAGCTCATTGAGCTTGGCCGCAGCCTGGTCAATCTGCGCAACCAAACCTGCCGCCTCAAGCTCGAGCTCACTGGTGTCCAGCGCTCGCAGCAAAACCTGCTCCGACTCCAATTTCTTGCCCGACTGCAAGTTCTGGCGAACCGCATCCACTAGCATCTGCTCCAGCCGGTCATTATCCACATGCCCAGTAGTGCACCTGGTTTGCGCCTCGTACTTTTGACCGCAACGCCAAATAACCTTTTCGTATTTGCTGCCTGCGTGCCAGGTTTTCGACCCGAAGAAATGACCGCACTGCTCACAGATCAGGGTGGATGAGAACGGGCGGGTGCGATGCTGGGTTCGCCTAAACTTAGCCGTCTTGGCGAGCTCTGCTTGAACGAAGTCCCACACGGCCGGACTGATAATTGCCTCGTGGTTACCGGTGACATAATACTGTGGCACCTCACCCTGGTTGGCTACCTGCCGCTTGGATAGAAAGTCGGCCGTGTAGCTTTTCTGCAAGAGCGCATCACCCTTGTACTTCTCATTGCTGAGGATGCTGCGCAGAGTGGTGATGCTCCACCTCTTGGTGCCCGCAGCCGTAAAGGTCTCAGGCTCACTCGTCAGGGTTCGTGCGATTGATCCGATGGACATGCCGTCAAGGAACATATCGTAGATGCGGCGCACTAAAGCAGCCTGCTGCGGGTTGATGACCAGGTTGCCATCCTCGCCCTTGTCGTAGCCCAAGAAGCGTGAGAAGGGCACGGTGACTTTGCCGTCCGCGAAGCGCTTACGGTGCCCCCAGGTTACGTTCTCACTGACCGAGCGGGCTTCTTCCTGCGCCAGGGAGCTCATGATGGTGATGAGCAGCTCGCCCTTCGCGTCAAAAGTCCAGATGTTTTCTTTCTCGAAGTAGACCTCCACCCCCTTCTCCTTCAAGGCGCGGACGGTGGTTAGCGAGTCGACGGTATTGCGGGCAAAGCGGCTAACACTCTTGGTGATGATCAGGTCGATCTTGCCTGCCAAAGCATCGGCCACCATTTGTTGGAAGCCTGCTCGCTTGGCGGTGGAGGTGCCAGTGATGCCTTCATCGGTATAGACCTTCACCAACTGCCAGCCCGCGTGGTTGGTGATGTATTGGGTGTAGTAGTCCACCTGCGCGTGATACGAGGTAACCTGATCATCATGATCGGTGGAAACGCGAGCATACCCTGCGACCCGGCGTGCCTTAGTTTCCGTCAGTGAGGTGCCAGTGTGCAAGGCTCGGGTTGCTGGGATCTGAGTGACCTTGCGGGCCATTAGTTCTCACCTGCTTTCATGGCTTCTTCACGCCTACGCTTCTCCCGGGCTCTGGTCTGCCGGGCGACCTCAGCAGCTTTAGCTCGGCGCTCCGGAGTCCAGGCGGCCTTGAGTTTTTCGCTTCTGCGCTTGTTGGCTTCTTCGGTGATGCCTTCTTGGCATTTGCGAATGTGCTCCGCTCGTTCTTCATCTGTGCGCGCAGCCCACATGGCCTTGCTCCGCTCTGCCTGAGCTTGGCGGCGTTCAGGAGTCCATGCATCACGTAATGACTTCCTGGCTTTATCGCTCAATGGCTTGCGTGGCTTCGCCTTCTTCTTGCGTGAGGCGATGGTGCGTTCCCGATATTCGGGGTCTTGCCACTTTTGCCTTTGAAACTCGCCCCATGCTGCGCGGCGTTCAGGTGACCAGGAACGTTCACGCCGGTTCGACTTCCAGGCCAGCTCCACCTTGCGGCCGTCCTTGAAGTTGATACGCATCTTCTGGGCAGGCAGCATCACCACGGTCTCCACCAGAGCTTCGTAGACAGCAGGGTCAAAGACTTCGAGCCCTAGGTGTGGTGCCAGGTGTTCCTCGAGGACTGCTTGCGGGATCATTTTTGCATCGCAGCTTTTGCCACCTGATCGTTTGGCTCCATCGCGTTTGGTTCTGCAAATCCAGACGTAGCAGATGTCCCCGGCAGTGTTGCGTTTACCCGAGCGTGAGAAGCTGCGGCCGCAGATCCCGCACTTCACTGTCGAGGTGAAGCAGGTGGTTGGGATTGACCAGTTGGCTCGTGCCCCAAGTTCACGACGCCGGGCACGCTCCTGTTGGACCGCTTCGAATAGCTCTTTGTTGATGATGGCAGGGATTGCATCCTCAACCCGGTACATGGGTTTTTCGCCCTTGTTCAGCACTGAGTGCTCACCGAGGTGTGGGCTGTGGTGCCTCCCCAAGGTCAGGGTGCCGGTGAAGGTTTCTGCTTTGAGCCATGACCTCAGTACCTCCGAGGTAATCGGTTCGCCGCTGCGGCCCAGGATCCCTTCGGATGCAAAGATTTCTTCCATCCGTTCACAAGAGACCTGTTCAAGGTAGAGCTTGTAGATGCGGCGTACCAGGGTGGCCTCGTGTTCGATGATTTCAACATCGGTGCCGTCAGGTGAGTTTGTGTAGCCGTAGTGACGAAAGCCGTTAGCTAGGCCTTTTTCGAATTGCTTCTCGACCCGCCATTTCACGTTGGCTGAGAGCTGCTCTGATTCTGCCTGGGCGAAGGAGGCCAGCAGAGTCAGCATGAGCTCACCATCGCCGGTCATGGATGAGATACCTTCTTTTTCGAAGCGTACCTCTACCCCGAGGTCTTTGAGTTCCCTAACGATTTGCAGCAGGTCTACGGTGTTGCGGGAGAAGCGGGAGATGGACTTGGTGAGGATGATGTCGATCTTGCCTGCCCGCGCGAGGGTCAGTAGTTCTTGGAATTGTGGGCGTTTGGTGGTGGTGCCTGAGACGCCGGAGTCGGCGAATACTCCTGCGAAGGTCCAGCCTGGGGTTGAGGTGATGAGTTTTTGGTAGTAGCTGATCTGGGTGGAGAGGCTGATGGGGGTGCGTTCGGTTTCCATGCTGATGCGAGCGTAGGCAGCAACGTTCAGCACGGTTTTCTTCATTTTTGGGGGTGGGGCGATTTGCTCCATTCTTTTCATGCTTTTCTCCTAATCAGAGGCGGTTTTTGCTTGTATCCATACATCACTCAAAGCCTCCAGATAGTCAACGAAGCAAGCCCTCTTATGTGCCGCCAGCGGAGCACCATCGGTGTCGATGAGTTGTGTTGCCTTGAGCGCCCCTGCGGGGCTGATGATCTTCATCTCGAGCAGGGTTGTGATTTCTTCGATCTGGCGGTAGACCCTGATTTCTGCTTTCAGATCCGGTCTCATCGTTTGCCGCCTTTTGTGCCGAAGCGGTGCTGGATGAAGCAGGGATGGCTGCAGTACTTTCTCGGTGTCTTGTTGCTGCTGGTGACAGTGACCTGGCGGCCGCAGTTGGCGCAGGTGATGGTTTGGATAATGAGGGTGCGGTGGCGCTTCCACCAGGTGCGGCGGCAGTCTTGACTGCAGAACTTGCTGCCTTTGCGCAGAGTGATTTCTTGCCAGCAGTGCAGGCACCAGATCCCTTCCGGGTCATCAACCTGCTCTAGTTCTGGGTTGATGGTGATGTGGTTTCGCAGGCAGTAAGTTTTGACACTGTTGGCGTTGAGCTCTAGGTGCCGAGCGATCCGCGCATAAGCCACGCCATGGCTACGCATCAAGCCGATGGTGGCGCGTTGCTTCTCGGTCAGGGCCATTACGCTCTCCTCTTTGGGTTGGCGATCAGAAGTGGTCGCCTATCCGTCCGTGAGAGAAGGCCAAACCGGACAAGGTGGTCGTAGAAAAGCAAAAATGGCCCCGCACTAACCCCCAGTGACGGGGATCGGCGCGGGGCCAAGAAGATAAGGATGGTGTTTAGTGGATGCCGAGCTTGCGGTTCACCAGATCCTGCACCGGCTGATACAGATGACCGAGCCGACGGCGACGCTCCTCGCCATTGCCGTATTCACCACGAAGCACCGCGTTCGCGAGAGCATCAAGGTTCGGATCTGCTGGTGCTGGCGCTTTACCAGCGATCAGCTCGTTCACGCGCTTTTGCACTTCTGCGTAGCGGCTACCTAGGCGGCGTTTGCGCTCCTCACCATTGCCGTAACGGCCTGCAAGGACTGCGCGGGCGAGTTCATCAACACTGCCGCCAGGCGCAGACGCGGCAGGAGGTTTCGGTGCGGCAGGCACACCACTATTGCCACCAAGGTAAGGTGCGAGCACGGTTGCTGGTGGGTAGTAGCGTCCAGGGCAGGCAGTAGAGCTCGCGTCCTTATGGCCGATGATACGCAGCTTGCCGTGACGAGACTGAATGTCCCGAATCAGCGCAGCAATAGTCTGCTTGTCTGCCTCGCTTGCTCGTGGGTTACATTCGATACCAATGCTGGTCTGGTTGACCGGCCAGTTACCTGCATGCCAGGCAGTATCGGACTCTGCTACCAAGCGGGTGACGCGTCCTGCTTCGACAACATAGTGGGCGCTGTTTCGTCCGCGGCCAGAGACGAACCAGCCGACGGTGCCGTCAAAGCTGGGATTCTTGGCTGGGTCGTCCCAGTGGTGGATGACGATGGTGGTGATGCGGTTGCCGCCTCGGCCTGGGGTGAAGCAGGCTGCCTGACGGTGGTTCAGGGTGTAAGTCTTGCTCATTGGTTTTCTCCTTCAGGGGTGGGGTTGGTGTTTGTGGCCGATGATGTCTAGGGCCTCACGGATTTTGGTGGGCACGGGCAGGCCTAGTCGGGTGGCGTTTTCTAGCAGGCTGATGCCTTCGTTGGAGATGTAGAAGAAGATAGTGGCCGTCCGAAGTACCCCAACCTCGTTGAAGACGTGAACATCGAGCAGGTTGGCTAGGGCTACCAGGGCGAAGATGATGACCTTGCGGAAGATGCCCCTGAATCCGACGGCGGATGAGAGGGTTTTCTCGGTGATGGCGGCCATGACCCCGGTGAGGTAGTCGGCAATGACAAAGGCGGTCAAGACGATGATGAGTCCGTCGATTCCGCCGAGGAGCCAGCCGCAGATTCCTCCGGCTGCGGTGAAGATGCTCTGGATGCTGATCCAGAAGGGCTTGGTGAACATTAGGCGCGGCCTCCTTTAGGTGTTTGGGCATCAGAAAAGCCACCAGCGACAAGATGGTCACGGGTGGCTTTGGAGCTGAGGCACGGGTGTGGTTCTTAGGGTGGGTTGGGTGTGGTGAGCACATCGAGGACTTGAAAGGCCACATCCAGTACTTCTTCGACTGGTTCCGGTAGCTGTGGGGCCGGTAAGGACGGCGGCGCTACGGCACTGGCCTTGGAGGTCGGGGCGGCGTCGATGATGGGCAGAATCTCAAGTGGTGCTTCTACTTCAGGCTCTACCTCAGCTGCCAGGTGAGGCTCTTGTTCTGCCTGAGGTACTGGGTTTTCCTGCAGCTGGGCTGGTTCGTTCTGGTTCATGCCTGCTCCTTGCTAGCAAGGGCCGCTTCCACCGCGTCGCAAAGCCGGTCGTAGACCTCTGCCTCATCCCCGGTCAGCTCCACCGGGTAGGACGCCAGTAGGTTCTGCAGCTGGGATAGGTGCTCGCTGTAGGTTGGTCCGCTCAGATGGGCCTGCTCAGCTAGCAGTGCCTCACGCTCTGTTAGGTATTGGCTGACCAGGGCTGGATCTTTGAGGTCAAAGCTGCCATCCTCAGCAATCACCGGCCGCCCCTGCTCATCGAGCACCGCGTACTCGGTGACCAGTTCCTGCTCGCTGGCGGCCAGGTCCTGAAAAGCTGTGAGGGCCATGGCCAGCAGTTTGGAGCGGGCCCGGGAGGCTGCCCCTGCCAGCTTCATGGACTGGAGAAAAGGAATCAGGGGCGGTAGGTAGCGGTTTTCGATACGAATCATCACAAATCCTCACATTCTCTAGTTGGTTAAGTGACGGTGGTAGGCATTGTGGTGAGCCCCGTGTTGGAGTAGGACTGCCAGGCCACTGTGCCCCCGCCGTTATCGCGGATGGACTGAACCCAGCCCCGGTTGAAGGTGCTAATCAGCGAATTCATGCGCATAATCAACTCGCTGATACGGGCGGTCAGGGAGGTCATAGAGTAATAGGTGTTGTTGGTGACAATCATCAGGTCATTGCTGGTGAAAGCCACCTGAGCCCGCCCTCCATTGACAGACCAGCCAGGAAAGGTTCCCTTGGTACCTAAGGTGACATCCTCCAGGGTGATGAAACGGTTACCGGCGGTGAAGAACTTATACCCGTGGGTGCGCAAATCAGCCCCCATGTGGATTCCTCGCTGCCCGTAGAAGCGTCCCTTGGGGTCGAAGGTGAAATAGGTGTAGTTCTCGCTGGTCGCTGTTTCCTGGAAGGTCCAGGCAGTGTAGTCCCCACCGGGCGCTAGGTGGTTGATGATGCCCTGAATGGTTGGGGCGTCCTTCTTAGCCCGTCGTCCCATATCGCCGATATGGCGGGTGCCGTAGTAGAAGCTCATCCCGGTTGAGGTGATACTTCCTTCCAAGGTGGTGCCGTTGTACCAAGAGAGCTGAGTGGGACTGATGCGGATGGACTGGTTCCACCCGGCCAAACCCACCTGGATAGCGTTGGCCGCTAACTTGTCAGCGGTGATGCTGCGGGCTGCTATCCGCCCGGCGTTCAGGGTTCCGGTGGTGATTTTGGCAGCGTCCAAGTTAGCGATCTTGGCGTTGACAATGGCTGCATCGGCAATCATGGCGGTCTTGATGAAGCCGTTGGCAATGGTCAGTTTGTCGCTGGTGATACTGCCTGCCAGGATGCGGGCTGCTGCCAGGTAGCCGGTGGTTATTTTGGCGGCATCCAGGGACTGGATTTTGGCGTTGGTAATAGCGGCGTCCGCGATCATGGCGGTTTTGATGACGGCGTTATCGATGCTGGTGGTGCCGGTGATGTGGATGCGTTTGCCGTCAATCAGGATGGTCTCGGGTGAAATGTTGATTTGGGCAATGAGCTCACCTTTGGTGGCCCGAAGCAGCACGTCATTGCGGATCGCGATGAGGGCTTGTTCGTTGCTCTGCTTGTTGCTGGTGAACTCCAACCTGAGGGCATCGTGGGCCCGGGCTGTCTCATCGGCCTTGGCCCTGGCGGCGGTCACCTGGGTGTTGGTGGTGTTCAGGGCTGAACTGGTGGCTTTGGCCAGGGCATCGACGACGGCGACGTTCGAACGGACTGTGGCCAGGGCGGCTTCGAGCTCATCGAGGTCAGCTTGGATTTGGGAGCTGTTGATATCTGAGGCCAGGGACTTCCACGTAGGCAGATTGTTAGTGCCGAGGGTGTAGACCCAGATTTCGGTTTTCTCCCCGTTTTGCTTAAACCAGGTATCCCCAAGCTGGGCGGTACGAGGCTGGGTAGCCCCATAGTGGATGGTGTTCTTTCCATCGGCTGAGACCTGAGCAGCCAGAGCCGCATCGTGAGCTGCGGCCGTGTTCTCGCTCAGGGTCTCCAAAGCCCGTGTCACCGTCCTAGTAGTAGCGGTGAAGGATGGGGCGATGGACCCGAGGCTCAGGCTAATGTAGGTCTTAGCCAGCGGGTCGTAGCTGTAGCCGGTGACTCGGGCTTGGAGATTAGCCTTGAATTCGGAATGGATGACGGTGACTGTATCGCCCAGATTCACCCGCTCGAGCTTGGCTACACCGGCGTATTCCTGGGTGGTGGCCAGGTCGATGAAGTTGACCTCATAGGCAGCAACCGGAAGGTCGAGCCCAGCAGCATAAGCATCCCGGACCGCCTGGCGCAGGGCTTCGTGGGCCTGGGACAGGGGCAGCTCATCCTCCTTAGGAGTCTCGCCATCAGGGGCTGCCTTGATGTGCTCAAAGCGCATCACTCCTACCAGCGGGGCTGGGTAGTTGGCCAGGCGCGGTGAATCCACATATTTTTCCGGCAGCATCAACCCGTCAAAGCCCACCGGTAGGATGCGAGTGAGCATGGTAGAGGTATCCAGGGCGGCCCGGTAGCCGGTTAGGTTCTTCTGATCCCTGATGGTGATGCCCTCATCTGTGCCTAGTTTTTGCTGGTGGGCCAGGGCTAGGTTGTTGCGGAAGAACTCCCCGCCGTAGCGGGAGGCAAAGGTGTTGTCCTTGGAAGTATCCAAAAGGGATTCGAGAACGCTTTGGCGCACGATACGCAGGGACCGGATGTGGCTGACGTTGGTCGTGAAGGTAAAACTGTTGGCTGGGTTGGCGTTGGTGCGGATCTGGGTCAGAGCCTGAAAGGGAGTGCGGTTGATGATGTTGGTATCCGCAATCAGTACCTTGGCCAGGTCAAAAGAAATGTGCAGGGCCGTGATGCGCAGCAGCCCACCCAGGCTGGTTTCGACTGTAGTGATGCGGAAGGCTTGTCTGACGGTGGTGGCAGGTACTGGTGCTGCTACCAGGTTGCCGGGGATCAGGTGCTGGGCCAGGTGCGCTTCTGCCGGGTAGGTGAAGGTGAACTGGTAGTCAGCGTTGATGACCTCGGTGATGACTGGCTCCATGATGTGGGTATCGAGGTGCCCGTAGCCGGAGGCGGTGAAGTAGGTCGAATCTGCGGGGTGGACGGTAATCATGGGTCAAAGCCTCCAAGCGGGTGACTGGTTTTAGGGGTCTCGCCAGGTGACCTCCAAGCTCCAGGAGGTGATACCTGAGTTGGTGGCCGGGACGGTGAATGTGTTGCTGCCTGGGCGCATCATGGGATAGTCGCTGCTGATGGCATTGAGCTGGGCAGTTGGTCCGGTGTAGGCGGTCATCAACTCTGAGTCCACGGTGGTGCTGCTAGCCGGTGAGGTAATCACGTAGTAGGTGCCGTTGAGCCCAAACCTGAGGGTTCCAGTGCCGTTAAGGGTCAGCTTGGGGGCAGCTTCGGCTAGACCCAGATTGTTAACGGTCGTGGAGCCGGTTGGATTCAGGGTCTGCCGGTGCGGTGAAGCGTAGTAGGCATAGGGCTGGCAGGTTACGGTCAGTTCTGCTGCCGCCCACCCACTGGTCTCCCCGGTCAGGGGTGAGAGGGCGGTGTGTTTGATGCGCCGCACCCGGCCCCCGTCGTGACTGAGGGTGATGGTCTTAGCGGTGGCCAAAGCGGCGGCGAACTTGCGGTAGTTAGTCAGCCGGTCCTTGCCCATAAAGAGCATGGGAATAGTGATGGTGACATCGCCTAAGCCTTTCAGGCGGGTGAGGGTTCCGGCCCGTCCCGCCACCTCAATGTCCTCAACTCGTTGAGTGGCGACCGGGCGCGGGACGGGACCAGCAATGCGGATACCGAAGGTGCTGCTCTTGGTGGTGCCGAGGGTAAAAGAGTGCACGTTAGAAGCCTCCTCCGGTGATGAGTGCTGCACGGGTGTTGATGCGCCCTAGCTGGGCATCCAGGCGCGGGGCCAGCTTGCCGACCAAGGTGCCATCGTCCAAGACCACCTGAAGGTTGAGCCCTTCCAGCAGGCTGCGGCCGGTCGCTTCAACTATCCTTTGGATATCAAACCCTGCCCCTGCCCCGGTTGCTGCCGGGTGGGTTAGGTTCGGGTCAAGGACGGCTGGGGTCAGAGGGATATCCACTCCTGCTTCCAGGTCGCTCAAGGCTCCCAAGGCATCAGCTGCCAGGTCGGTGGCTGCATCGATAGCCCGCTGGCCGGTGTCCTGGATACCTCCGGCAAGTCCTCGGGTGAGCATGTCGCCAACCCAGGCCATTTCCTTAGAGGGAGAGTTGATACCGAAGAAGCCGGTGACAGAGTCCCAGATTCCTTCACACCAGGAAGCTACCTGGTCCCAGAGCCAGCCTGAGAGCTGCTGGATACCCTGCCAGAGTCCTCGCACCAGATCAGCACCAGCAGAGACCATCCGTGGAACCCCGTCGATAACGGCCCGCACGATGGCCGAGATAATTTGCGGGATGGCCGCAACCACGGCAGAAATAATCTCAGGTAGAGCAGAAATCAGCGAGGTCAGCAGTTGAATACCTGCCTGGATAATCTGCGGAATAGCCGAAGCAATCGCGGTGATAATGGCAGAGATGATCTGTGGCAGGGCGGTGACGATGGTTTGGATAATCTGAGGCAAGGCTCCAATCAGAGCCACCAGCAGGTCAATGCCCGCTTGGATAATCTGCGGAATCATACCCAGCAAGTTGGTGACGATTGAGTCGATAATCTGCGGCAAGACAGCCACGATGGTCTCAATAATCACCGGCAGTGCTGAGATCAGCGCAGTGAGCAGGTCAATCCCAGCCTGAATCAAGGCCGGGATACCGGTGGCTAAGAATTCGACAATGGCGGTGATGATGGCAGGTAGAGCCTCAATGAGCACCGGGATAGCTTCCAACAGGCCTTGGGCTAGCCCCAGAATCAGGGTGAGGGCTGCTTCAAGAATCATGGGCAGGTTATCAATGAGCCCCTGCACCAGCGCCATCACCGTTGCCATCATGGCAGGAAGTAGCTCAGGCAAAGCCTCACCAATACCTGTCACCAAGGTTGCAATCACCTGAGCAGCAGCTTCTAAAAACAGAGGCAGAGCCTCCAGCAGCGCGGTCAGCAAGGTGGTGACCAGTAGCAGAGCTGATTCAGCCACCGAGGGAAGCACAGAGATCAGCCCTTCGAGCAGGGCTGAAATAATCTGTACCCCGGTCTCAAGAACCACGGGGAGTTGTTCGGTGATGAAGGCCAATGCCTCGGCAATGATGGTGTCAAAAGCGGCGATCACACCGGGGATGCCGTTTTCTTCGAAGGCGACGGTGAGTGTATCGACCCAACCATTGACCATAGGCAGCACCGTTTCAGCCAGGGCTGCTGTCACCCCACCAGCCAGTAAGCCTTTGAGGTTATTGACCCCATCCTCTAGGGTTGCCATTTGGCCAGAGAAGGTCTTGGATTGAGCCTCCATAGCACCGTGGAAGCGGCCACCTTCAGCGGTCGCTGAGGCAAAAGCGTCGGCAACCATATCAGCACTGATAGCGCCCTTGGCCATTTCCTCCTTGAGCTCTCCGATGGACTTGCCGGTCTGGCGGCTAATTTCCTCCAGAGGGTTGAAGCCAGCGTTAATCATCTGGTTGAGATCTTGGCCGGTGAGCTTACCGGTGGAGGACATTTGAGCAAAGGCCAGGGTGAGGGATTCGAGTTTGCCAGCATCGCCCTGGGAGATATCACCGAGTTGGCGCAGGCGCAGCTGGGCTTCTTCGGCACTGATACCGAAAGCCATGAGGGTCTGGGTGTTTTTGGCCAGATGCTCCATGCCAAAGGGCGTAGCTGCTGCTTCCTTCTTGAGGTTATTGACCAGCTCTTGAGCCTTGGCCTGGTCCCCTAGCATGGTGGTGAAGCTAGTGGTGTACTCCTCCATCTGGGCGTTATAAGCCACACCGTCCTTCAGCACCCCGACGAAGCCCTTGGAGATACCGGCGATAGCAGACCCGATGGCTTTGATACCACCGATGATGAACTCACTGGCCAGGTTGGCTTTAAGAACATCACCGAAGATGGAGGTTTTCTTAGCTCCTTCATCGAGTTCGTCGGTCAGCTGGTCGACTTCGCCGCTGAGTTGATCGGCCCCTTGGGCTGCGTCCTTCAGTTCAGTCTCGGCGTCCCCGCTTTCATCTCCGAGTTCATCGAGGGCCTTGGTGTTATCGGCTAGCTCTTTTTCGAGGGTGTTGAGGGTGGCGGTGGCGTTGTTGAGCTGGATTTGCCAGTTCTTGGTCCGTGCATCGTTTTCGCCGAAGGAGGCTGCACTGTTCTCTAGGGCTGCTTTGAGCGTTTCGACCTTGAAGCGGTGGGCTTCGACTTCTTTGGCCAGCTGGGCGTTCTTGGCACTGAGGGCTGCGGCGCTGGTTTCGTTTTTGCCGAACTGGGAGGCGACCAGTTTCATTTCTGAGCCCAGTACTCGCATTTCGCGGTTGATCTCCGTCAGGGCTTTTTTGAATTCGCGTTCGCCTTCAACCCCGATTTTCAGACCGAATGTGGAATCAGACATGAGGATGGTTCACCTCCCAGAACCGTGATGTGAAGGGGTTAGATGCCTTCGGGGATGATGTCGTCGATGGTGAGCTGCCGGTAGGGTGTGGCCCGTCCGGTCTCTTGTTTCCAGCACTCCACCAAATCCAGCAGGAACCCAAAGGGCATCAGCCACACCTGCTCCAGGCTCAGGTTCAGGTGGCTGATGCCCACATAGATCAGGCGGGTAAAGACTGCCGCCTCAGACTCTAGGGTGTGGGTGTTGGGGCTTTTGGGTCAGAGAGAATCTCCCGCTTGGTGCCCTTGACCAAGGCAGCGCTAATGGCTTCCTTGTACCCGGCCAAGTCCCCAGGGACCGTGAGAATCTCCAAATCCTCTGCGGTGATTTCTGGTTTGGGGTCCTGCGGGTTGGTCAGGTTGTGAATAAGCACCGACTGGTTGGCCAGCAGGGCGATGAGCCAGGTGACTTCTGTGAGGGACTGGGCGATATCGTCACTGGTTTCCAGGGCTGCCCCGAGTTTGTCGAGCCCGCCGTAGCGTTCAGCGATCAGGCGGGTAGCTCGGGTGGTGAGGATGAGTTCGAAGTCGCGCCCGGCAATGGTGATGTGGGCATCGGCGTGAGTTGCCATGGGTTTCTCCTCTGTGTGAAAGATGGGCTGTGGGGTTAGCTGGCTGCGGCTGCGGCGCCTGGTTCGTAGACCTTGGTGTACCAGCTAGAAATCACTTGGGCTCCGACGCCGGTGACTCCTTCGGTCACTTCTGCCTTCCAGGGGTGTTTGCCGGTGGAATCTGCCTTGTTTCGGCGCATGATGGTGCCCTCGATGGAGGGGGTCTGGAAGGTGATGGAGTCACCCTTGGTGGCCAGCGTGGTGGTGGGTAGGGCGAACTTGACCTTGTAGAGCCAGAAGTACTTGTACTTGCCGTTGGCTTTCGCTGCCCTGAAGCCGATAGCGACCGGTTTGCCGCCGTCCTCTGAGGATGAGATGAGGACCCCGTTGGCATCGACGCCTAGGGTGAGGGTGCCGGATTTGAATTCTTTGACGACTTCGCTGGGCCCGTCGTCGGCGTAGAGGATGGCTTCGGCAACTTCGACGGAGAGTTCGGCGCTGATGGCCTTCGCTAAAGGTGTGGGGGTGGCGTAGGTTTCCTCCCCGCTGGTGTTTTCTGTAATGGTTGCGTAGTAGAGCTTGTCTAGTCCAATGGTGGCCATGGCAGTTGGTGTCCTTCCAAATCGTGAGAGGGGTGGGTGCTTAAACTTGAACTAGCCAGGCACACGAAAGGTGCCTGTCGTTCGTTTGCTTGTAAGGTGCCTTGTGATGATTGATCGTGTGCCCACGACCGATGAGTTCCGGCCAGCTGTCCTTCGGGTCTTGGCTGACGGGAAAGTCTTGAGTTTTTCTGAGCTCTGCCAGGCTGCAGCTGACTATCTGCGGCTCAGTGAAGCAGCTCGTGCAGAGACCCTACCCAGTGGGCAGCCCAGGTACCGGAATCGGATGAACTGGGCTTGTTCTGCTCTGGTGAAAGCTGGGCTGGTGGCTCGGCCTGAGCGGGGTATGTATCAGATCGCTGAAAACGGGCGGAGCGTGGATGCTAGGAATCTCACCTCCTACAGTGAGAAGGATCTGCTGGAGTGGCCGACCTGGCAGGAGTACCAGCAAGAAATCGCTGAACGCAAAGCCAACGAAAACTCCACGCCTGGTGCTGGCGGTCAGGGTGTGGATGCTGAGGGTGACCCGATTGAGCAGGCTATTGACTTAACCCGCATCCACAACGCTGCTGTGGAGACCGAACTGCGGGCCAAGCTGCAAGAAGGAACCCCTGCCTTTTTCGAGAAGGCTGTGGTCGATTTGCTCTGGGCTATGGGTTATGGAGGGCCGCACGGTGAACGCGAACACCTGGGCAAGTCCGGCGACGGCGGCATCGACGGGGTTATCCGCCAGGACGCCTTGGGTCTGAACAAGGTCTATATCCAGGCCAAGAGGTACGCTGACGGGAACGCGGTGGGTCGTCCTGCCATTCAGCAGTTCTTCGGTTCGCTCTCCTCACGCGGGGCTGACCGGGGTGTTTTCATCACCACCTCCCGCTTCTCAGAAGAAGCCAAGCGGGAAGCAGATATCTATAAGACCATCATCCTGATCGACGGTATCCGCCTGACCAAGCTCATGCTCGAATACAAGGTCGGCGTGCAACCAGCCCAGCACCTGACCCTCTTCCAGGTTGATGAGGATTATTTCGACTCAGATCTGGCTTAGCTGCCAAGCGGCACAATCAATGGCGTAGTGATGATAGCCGGTCTCCACCTCGTAGCCCACATAGGTGCGGGCCTCGATCGTGATGTCCTGCTGCCTCAGGGCCCGGGTGAGGGCATCCCGTAAAGGCAGGTAGTTACCGGTAGTAAAGACCGAGAGTCTCACATGTTCAATCTGCGCCCCCGGTGTATTGGAGGCATGTAGATCGAAGACGTCGGCTATCGGGGTGAGCACCACGAAGCTGTTCGGTGCTGGTGAGGCCCGGTAGGCACCAGTTTCACACGGTAACTGCAAGACTTTGCAGAGACTGACCAGTCGCTGCAGTAGAGGCTGACCGGTCATGGACTGATACCTCCGAGCTTGCTCGTGAGTGTCTGTTTCATGGCCGCAAGAGCCGGACCTCTAGTTTGGGCCCTGGTCGGTGCCAAGAAAGGGCGGGGTGTCTGCCGGGATGAGCCGTATTCCAATACGGTGGCGATTTTGGCATGCGAAACGCCATCACGCCGGTTCTCAGCGAAACCTACCTTGACGTTGATGGTGCCCTTGGAGGTTGCCCTCACCGGTGAGGTGCCCAAGGCAGCAAGTAGCTGGCCGGTTGATTGGCTGGGCCGGGTGGTTTGGCCGATCGCTCCGGTGAGGTTGGTGCGCATCCTCGGCTCCACGACCGCTGCCCCCGCTTTGAGAGCATCAGCGGCGAAGGCATCGATCTGGGAGGCAGCAGCATCCAGGGCATCGAGAAACTTGGTGGGCACATTGATCTGGGCTTTAGCCATGTGTCGTTTCTCCTTCCGGGTCAGTGCGGTGAGCCAGCACTTCGATGTAACGGGAGCCGATGACTTCTACGGAATCAATGGCCCAGAGTGTGTTCTGGTAGTCGATGAGGTTGCGCTCATCGACACTCCAGTCTGGGTGGGTGCGGAAGCGAAAGAGGACGGTGGCCTTGGTGAAGGCTGCCCGGTTCACCCAGCTACTGGTGGCATGCCGGTGCTCTACCGAAGCCAAGACCTCTGCCTTCAGCTCGGTATCTGCCGTGTGGAAACCTGCTGCATCGGTGCTCACGGCCGGGGTGAGAATCTGTAGCTGGTGTTTCATCAGACCAAAAGACATGAGCTGTGCTGCCTTTGCTAGATTTTCCATTCTCGGTCTAACACCAGCAGCCGGTTGACTGCCTCCCAGACCGAGGCTGCTGCTTGGGTCTTGTCATTCCAAAACCCAGCAGTAGACCCATCCCTCGATTCGTAGAAATGGCTGGTCAGCATCACGATGGCCTGCTCGGTAGCCCCACTCATAGAGTTCTGGGAGTAGAACCCCTCTGGCAGGTGCTGATAGCTGACGGCATAGGAGGTGGCAGCAGCTAGCAGATGCTCGAGCAGGTCATCGTCCCTGTTGTGGGTGAGAATCAGGTTCTTCTTGACCTTCTCCAATAATTCGGCACTCACTGCTGCCACCTCCTTGTCTGTGTTTGGTCAGGGCCTGGACCCGGTGGGTGCGGGTTAGGCGGTCTTTTGGGTGAGGACTTGGATAGCCTCAGGCAGGATGAGTTTGCCATCGACTCGCTGGGTGGCCAGGAAGCCGACCTGGCCGCTGGTTGCAAAGAGCTCGTTGAGACGCTTGAAGGAGCGGCCCTGCCGGTCAGCAATCCAGTAGTAGGAGAAGTCACCGAAAGCCACGGACTTGGCCCCTGCTTTGATTTCAGGGACGAAGGCGGAGGTCGCGACGGGTCGGCCCAGAATGGTATCCGGTGCCCCCAGGGTCAGGGCAGGCTGCCAGAGGTACTGGCCGGTTGAGTCCTTGAGCTTGCGGACCGTCTTGACGGTGGCATCGTTCATCAGCCAGGTCGCGTTCTTCCGGTACGGGGCCCGCAGGGCATAGTGCAGGTCGATGAGTTCATCGGCGGTAATATCGGTGGCCTTGGCGGTGGTGACCGGGCTCGGTGCACCGCCGGTGGCAGCGAAGATGCCGGTAGGCTTGCCTCGGCCGTCCCCTGCGATGAAGGCTTCTTCTTCAGCGGCACCGATACGGCGGGCGAACTCATCGGCCAGGTAGGCCTCCACGTTGAAGGCTGCGTCCTGCAGCAGTTCTTCGGAGATCTTCAGGAAGGTGCCTAGCTTGAAGGCGGAGAGGCTGACCTGGTCAAAGACCTCATCTGATTCGGTCATGGCCTTGCCTTCATCCAGCCAGGAGGCGGCCCCGTGGGTGGAGACGACCGGGATCTTGCGGTCCCCGCTGGTGGTCTGGATGACCTTGGCGATCGAACGCATGACGTTTTCATCGGCCAGGGAGGTCACCAGGGTTGCTTCGAACTCATCGGGTACCAGGTATCCACCTTCTGAATCCACGCCTTCAGACAGGGCGTTGCGGATTTCTAGCGGTGAGTGGTTCAGCCGCATGGCATCCCAGAAGGCTGCCTTGTAGGCGCTACTGGCTCGACCGCGCTTGGTTTCCTCGGGGGTGTCGGGGCTGGTGCCGGGCATGGAGGTCAGCGGGGTTGCGGTGGCACGGGCCAGTTCGCGCTCCATCCGTTCGGCTCGTTCGGTGCGGCCGATTTCCTTGGTGAGGGTGTCGAGCTCCGCTTCCATGCGGGAGTAGGTCTGCTCATCCTCAGCGGTCAGCAGACCGTTGTTAGCGCTGCGGCGCTCATCCAGGAAGGCCTTGGCCTGCTCCCACAGGGTGGCTCGGCGGTCAAAGAGAGTTGCGGCGGTAGTCATAATCAGGATGCTCCTATCGGACGGTGGTGGGTGGGTTTAGTGGGGTGCGGACATGAGGGCCGCGTAGGCTTCAGCGACGCTTCGGCCAGGTGGTTCAGGTGCTTTGGGGTGGTGGTTGATTTTGTTGACCAGGGCGAGTTCTGCCTGGTGGCGGTTGAACACCACCCCGGCAGCTTGTACTGGTTGGGTGGTGCCGGTGTGGATTTCATCGGCAAAGCCCATCTGCACGGCGGCGGTGGCATCCATCCAGGTCTCGGCATCCATGAGCCGGGCCAGTTTGGCTCGCTGCATCCCGGTTTTGAGCTCATAGGCGTTGATGATGGATTCTTTGACTGCCTGCAGCATCTCGATGGCTCGGCCGAGTTCCTGGGTGTCGCCTGCTGCCAGGGTGGCTGGGTTGTGAATCATCATCATGGACACCGGGGTCATTTTCACAGTGGAGGCAGCCATGGCGATGACCGAAGCGGCTGATGCTGCCAGGCCGTCGATAATGACGGTGACGTGACCTGGGTAGTCCAGCAGCATGTTGTAGATCTGGGCAGCTGCGATGCAGTCACCGCCAGGTGAGTTAATCCAGACGGTGATGTCTCCGTTTCCTGCTTTGAGTTCGGTTTCAAAGAGGGTGGGGGTGGTTTCGTCCTCGAACCAGGATTCTTCGGCGATGGGGCCGCTGATATGCAAGAGCCTCACCTCGGTGCTGTCGGGGTGAGGGTCGGTCCAGTTCCAAAATCGTCTGCTCATGTTTTCTCCTCCACGGGTGGGTCAGGTGAATGTGGTTGCTTATTGGTGGCGTAAGCCCCAGCTAGGTTCAGTGGCAGCATGTTGCCGTTGACCAGGTATTCATCTCCGCCCCGATTCGTGTCGATGCGGTCGAGGTTTTCCAGCTCACGGATGTCGTTAGCGCTCATCCACCCGTTTTGGCGGGCTACCGCGTACCCGTTCATGCGGCTCACGTAGTCGCCGCGTAGCAGGCCTTCGAGGTTGAACTTTACGAACACCTGTGGTTTCTCGCGGCTGGTAAGCAGGGTTTTGGTGATGGCTTGCTCCCAGCGGATCACCCAAGGATCAAGAGTGTATTTCACGAACTCTAGGGATTGTTGTTCGATGTTGGAGAAGCTGGATTTTTCAAGGTCGCCGATCATGTGGGGTGGGATGCGGAAGATCCGGGCGATTTCGTTGATCTGGAACTTCCTGGTCTCGAGGAACTGTGCTTGCTCTGGGCTGACGGCGATAGGCGTGTATTTCATTCCTTCTTCCAGCACCGCGACTTTGTTGCCGTTGCGGGCACCACCGAAGGTGTTCTGCCAGGACTCCCGAACACGGGTGGGGTCTTTAATGGTGCCGGGATGTTCAAGCACACCGCCCGGAGCGGCTCCGTTAGCGAAAAACGATGCGCCGTAATCTTCGGTTGCTTGCGCTAGGCCGATCGCGTTTTTCGCCATCGCAATCGGGCTGTAGCCAACCAGCCCGTCAAAGCCAAGCCCTGGAATATGCAGCACATCGGCAGCTCCTAGGGTGACGATCCCAGAAGGGTTGGCCGGGTCGGTGGTGCTGGTTTGGTAGTCGTAGGTGATTGCCCCGGTTTTGTCGCGGCCGACCTTGATGCGGTTTGGCATCAGCGGGTAGAGCGCGACCACTTCGCCTTTGCCGTTTCGGATTACCTGCGCGTAGGCGTTACCCCATAGCAGTAGGTGTGTCATGAGGGTTTCTCGGAACACGAAGCTGGTCATCTCCGGGTTCGGTTCATCATGCAGCAGCTGGTAGAGCGGGTGGTTGAGGGCTTTTTCTTTTCCGCCGTCTGCTCGGGTTTGGTAGACGTGCAATGGCAGGCCAGCCACCGCCTCAGACAAAATCCGCACGCAGGAGTAGACGGCGGTCATTTGCATCGCCGAGCGCTCCGTTACCGCACGACCAGACGACGTCGGCCCGAATAAGAACGAATACCCGCTACCAGTGAGTGCGTGGTTGTCGGCGGGGCGGGTCGTCTCGCCGCGCAGCCAGGAGACGAATCCCATGGCATGCTCCTCTCAGAGATGAAAAAAGCACTTCTGGCTTACTGCGAGAAGTGCTTCAAGAAAATGATTGGTTACTGTTATCGGTCTGTGGCGAGCATCGCGTAGATGATCGTGTCGGTCCATTCTCCTTTGGAGAACCAGTCTTGGCGATGGTGTGCTTCTTTCACCATTCCAAGACGCTCAGCGAGTTTTGCTGATGCAATATTGCGTGCATCCATCTGAGCAAGAACTCTGCGGCACCGGTAGTGGTCAAAGGCCAGATCCAAAACGGCTTGTACTGCCTCCGTTGCAAAACCTTGACCACCGAAATGCGGATCTAAAACCCAGCCAATTTCAGCTACCCGGTTATCTGCATCTGTGAACCATAAGGCAACGTCTCCAATAACATGACCGTCATTTTCGATGACAAGAGCCAATGCTTGAGTAGCTCCGTCAAGATCAGTCTTTTGCAAGCGCTCGGAAACTTTCTCAGTAGCGTCTTCCACGCTCCACGGCTCATCGAGTAGGTAGCGAGCTACGTCTGGTAGAGAGTAGAAGGCCTGCAACGTAGCAGCATCTTCTGGCGTGTGCGCACGCAATCGGAGACGCTGTGTCGTTATCGGCAAGAACATACTTCTCCTCCTAGTCCCGTGCCTTCTCATGGTCTCAAGGATGGACTCAGAACACAAGCAGGCCGCGCTCGTCATAAACCGAACTGGTGCTTGGTAGATTGCCGCATCTAATGGCCCGGTCTAGGGCCATGATGGTGGCGACCACCCCGTCGATTTTCTCGGTGGACTTCTGCTTATCGGGCTTGATGTTGCCTGCCGGGTCGGTACGGATGTGAATGTTGTCCACCATCCAGGAGAGCACCGGATGCCCACCGTGGGCTAGCTTTCCTTCCAAAGCAAGTTTCATGAATTCCTTGGACGGTGGGCTCATATCTTTAAAGCCCTGGCCGAAAGGCACCACGGTGAAACCGAGGGCTTCGAGGTTCTGGGACATCTGCACCGCACCCCACCGGTCATAGGCGATCTGGCGGATATCGAATCGCTCGCCTAGTTCTTCGATGAAAGCTTCGATCGCGGCGTAGTGCACCACGTTTCCTTCGGTTGTGAACAGGTGGCCTTGGGCTGCCCAGGTGTCGTATGGGACGTGGTCGCGGGCCACGCGGAGTTTGAGGTTTTCTTCCGGGATCCAAAACCACGGCACAATCGTGTACTTGTCTTCAGCGTCCTCTGGTGGGAAGACCAGCACGAAAGCGGTGATGTCGGTGGTGGAGGCCAAATCCAGCCCGCCGTAGCAGGTGCGTCCTTCCAACTCCGATAGGTCCACCGGGTCATTGTTAGCTTCCCAGATGTGCATCGGCATCCACCGCACAGACTGCTTTACCCATTGGTTCAACCGTAGCTGCCTGAAAGCGTTTTCTTCAGCCGGGTTCTGCCTAGCTGAGTGACAGGCCTGCTGGACTTTCTCCACCGGCACGGTGATACCCAGGGAGGGATTGGCTTTGAACCAGGTGGCCTCAGACGTCCAGTCATCCTCGGGTGCTGCCCCGTAGACCACCGGGTAGAAGGTTGGGTCATGTTTCTTGCCTTCGATCAGGTCGAGGGCTTTTTGGTGGTATTCGTAGCAGATCGAGTGGGTGTCGGTGCCTGCGGTGGTGATGAAGAAATACAAGGGCTGGGTGCGTGCATCACCTGAACCCTTGGTCATCACATCCACCAGCGCACGGTTCGGCTGGGTGTGCAGCTCATCAAAGACCACACCGGAGATGTTGAAGCCGTGCTTGGAGTAGGCCTCTGCGGAAAGAACCTGGTAGAAGCTGTTGGTTGGGGTGTAGATGATGCGTTTTTGTGAGGCTTGGATTTTGACTCGCTTGGCCAGTGGCGGGCACATGCGGATCATGTCTGCTGCGACTTCGAAGACGATGGATGCTTGCTGGCGGTCGGCTGCACAGCCGTAGACTTCGGCTCGCTCTTCACCGTCGCCACACGTCAACAGAAGGGCGATGGCGGCAGCTAGTTCGCTTTTGCCTTGTTTCTTGGGGATTTCGACATAGGCGGTAGTGAACTGGCGGTAGCCGTCGGGTTTGATGGTGCCGAAGATATCGCGCACGATTTGTTCTTGCCAGTCGATCAGTTCGAAGTTTTTGCCGGACCAGCGGCCCTTAGTGTGTTTGAGGGCCTGGATGAAGGCCACGGCGTAGTCTGCGCGTTTCTTGTCGTAGTGGGAGGTGGGAGCCATAAATTTGGTTGGCTTGTAGGTCTCAAGTTTGCGCAACGCTGGCTCCTTCCAATTTGTAAAAGAAAAACACCCGGAGTGATGGGTGCTGGGTGTGGTGTGTATAGAACTGCGCCCCGCATCTGTCGGGTTGCTTTGGGGTTTGATGTCATTGTCGAACTCGGTGAATTCGGCTTTGAGGAATTACAGTTCGCGGAAGAGGATAGTTGCTCGGAACTGGCTCATCTCGTGTTGAAGGCGGTTTTGCCCAGATCAGGAGCTATTTTTAGTGCCTACCGTCACTTGAAAATCGAGCGGTTCTATAACTGCCACAAGCTCCACTTTCTATTCGAGCTTGAAGCTGCCCGGCCTGGTTAGATGTTGAGTTCTTCCAGGTCGCCATTGTTGTAAGAATTCAGTTCTTTCACCATGGCGATGGCTCGTTGG
>CAMCHI010000004.1 GCA_945874735.1 uncultured Arcanobacterium sp.
GTATCTGGGGAGGGAGTACAGCAAGCCCTCTTGAAAATAATTGAGGGTACGGTAGCAGCTGTTCCGCCTAGTGGAGGACGTAAACACCCTCAGCAAGACTTCTTGCAATTAGATACAAGCAATGTGCTTTTTATTCTTGCTGGTGCGTTTGCGGGCATGGAAGATATAGTGTCTAGCCGAGCTGGACGGCGAGGTATCGGGTTTGGTTCAGAATTAAAACAAGCCGATGAGATAGACGATATTTTCCAAGAAGTGACTCCAGAAGATTTACATAAATTCGGTATTATCCCAGAATTAGTAGGTCGTTTACCAATTATCGCTACTGTGGAAGGATTGCGGGAAAAAGATCTAATAGAGATTCTTACTAAACCGAAGAACGCTCTTATCAAACAGTATCAAAAAATGTTTGAGCTAGATGGTGTGAAACTAGAAATAACCCCAGAGGCACTCACTGCTATTGCGAAAGAAGCAATAGCTCGTGGTACTGGTGCGCGCGGTCTGCGCTCTATTTTAGAAAAAGTATTGCGTGAACTAATGTTTGAGATTCCTTCCAGAAACGATGTGATGAAAGTGATCATTACTAAAGAGGCAGTGACGGAGGAAGCAGAACCAACTTTAGTGCTTCTCACTGGTGAGAAAAAAGAAGCCTGAAACGGATTGCAGGTAACAGAATGCCCACTCCCCTTGAATCAGGTGTGCTAAGGGAACCCGGCGTTCCTGTGCAATATATGGCGGTAGAAACCAGCCGCGAAGTCAATGAGTTGCGGGAAAATATGGGTAATGGGCAAAAAACAGATCTAGAAAGCTATCGCGCTATAATTGACCAACTAGATCAAGACCTAGTGCATTTATTGGCTACTCGCTTTCGTTATACCGCTCAAATAGGAGAGCTAAAAGCTAATCAAGAGCTTCCAGCTTCAGATCCGCAACGAGAAAACCAGCAAATGTTGCGTCTTACTTCTTTGGCACAGGCTCAAGGAATAGATCCTCACTTAGTGAGGCAAATTTGGCAACTAATTCACCAAGCCGTAGTGCAAAATCATCAAGAAATACTGCAAAACGTAAAATTAAATCCCATAAATCCTGACACAGGTTTATAAAAGAAGCAGATAAATTACATGCTTTATTTGTGTGTATTATAGAAGTAAAGGTGGTTGGCGAAAAGATTTCGCCAACCACCTTAGTATTTAACAGCTTAACTACTCTTAGTTGTTGCTGTATATTTCAGTAATTTCTGCTGCGTAAGCATCAAGTACCCGATTGCGTCGCACTTTCATAGAAGGCGTGAGCATACCGTTTGCTACAGTGAAATCAGTAGGAAGAATCTTGAACTTCCGGATTGATTCAGCACGCGATACCGACTCATTTGTGCGTTTAACTGCCCGATCTAAAGCTGCAATAATTTGTGGGTCGTTAATCGCTTCAGTCATACTCATGGGGTCTAAACCGTGATTAGCTAACCATTGGGGGAGAGCTTCTGGATCTAAAGTGATTAACGCTGAAATAAATGGTTGCTGGTCGCCTACCACCACTACTTGTGACACTAGCGGATGTCCGCGCAACTTATCTTCTAGCGGAGCGGGAGCTACATTCTTACCTCCCGCAGTAACGATAAGTTCCTTCTTGCGCCCAGTGATCCACACATAATCTTCATCGTCAATTCGTCCAATATCGCCAGTGCGGAACCAGCCGTCTGCTGTAAACACTTCTTTAGTAGCAGTTTCATTCTTGCGATAGCCTTTAAAGACGTGATCTCCTTTAACGAGGATTTCACCGTCCTCTGCTACTTTCACATAGCAACCAGGGTAGGCTTGACCTACTGAGCCGATACGAGTGTGATTAATGCGGTTTACAGTAGTAGGAGCAGAAGTTTCAGTCAAACCATAGCCTTCATACACCATGATGCCTGCTCCTCTGAAGAAATGACCTAAGCGTTCTCCTAAGGGGGCGCCGCCAGAAATAGTGCCGCGTAGTGCACCGCCACTGATTTCCCGTAATTTGTGGTAGATTAGCCGGTCACCTAGTTTGTGTTGTGCGCGTAGTTTGGCAGATGGGCCCTCTGGAGTGTCTAAAGCCCGAGAGAATGCGATAGCTACTTTTGCCATCGTGCGGAATAAACGCAACTTTAGACCTTTACCTGCTTTTGCGTCTGCAGAATTGTAAATTTTTTCAAATACGCGCGGCACTGCCAAAATCAAAGTAGGCTTGTAACTTTGCATATCTGCCACTAGATTGCGAATATCGGGGCAGTATCCCACCTTATTGCCGGCATAAATTACTGTTAAGTTAATAAAGCGCGCAAATACGTGGGCTAACGGTAAGAATAAAAGAGCGCGCGGGTCTTTACCACCCAGTAATTGCACGAGGTCTTCATTGGTTACTCCATTAAACACTACGTGCAAGATATTGCGGTGGGTAAGCTCCACTCCCTTTGGATTACCAGTAGTACCAGAAGTATAGATAACCGTCCATAAATCATCTGCTGTTTTTTGATCTATTAGTTCATCTAATACATGATCAGGGACGCTCTTACCTAATTTGGTGAGTTTTTCTTGTGCATTATCGTTCATTACCCAAGCTTGCTTGAAATGCTTTTGCTTCTTAAAAATAGGGTCGATTACTGCGCGTAAAGCCTCGTTTTCTACTACGGCTGCTACCACATCGGCGTCTTGAATAATCCATTCTGCTTGTTCAGTGGAAGAAGTTTCATAGATCGGGATTGCACATGCACCGGCAAACTGGATAGCAAAATCAAAAAGAGACCATTCATAAGAAGTGTGGGCCATGATTGCCACATGATCACCTGGTTTAATGCCGGAAGCTATTAACCCGCGTGCTACTTGGCGAATTTCTTCCACAAATTGCTTAAAGGTAATATCTACCCATTGCCCAGAAAATTCCGATTTTCGGGCAACGATGGCTTTTTTAGGGGTTTCATCTGCAAGACGGCGAATTAAAGCCGGTACCGTCATTGTGGGTGCGACTTCAATCTTTCCAGGTACGAAAGAAATACCTTTTTCTTCAATCAGTTCACTCATGGTTCTCCTTGTGTTGAAAGGCATTCCTCAAGCCATGAGTTTTCCACGTCTTGTTGATGTTTACTTACTCAGGCCAGAGGAGGTGTCTTAAAGTAAATCAGGGGAGCTTTAAGACACCAGCCATAGCCTCAGTATATTTTATACATTTTTTAACACAAAATCAGTAACTGTAAATTCTGCCGTGTCTTGGGTGGTTGTAAGCTGTAATTCACCTTCGATATTGGCAGCAGAAACCAAATCAGCCTGTACCAGTTTCAAGGTATCTACTGCGTTTTCTGGCACGCATAAAGTTACTCGCTCATAGGCAGTGCGCTGACTTACCTTAGCTTCCGTCTTTACCTTGCGCAAAGCCCGCAAAGCATCTCCCGCATACACCAAAGCTAAATCTGATTCGCCTGCCGCTACATTTAACTCATCGGCTACTGGCCAAGCGGCCTGATGTACCGAACCCGTGCGATACCAAGACCAAACTTCTTCTGTAGCATAAGGTAAAACTGGGGCAAACAAACGCAAGAATACGTCAATAGCTAGATTTAACGCATTGCGTGCAGAGGCAATTTCTGCATCTGCACCTGCGGCAGCTAAAACGCCTTCCCGATCAGTAGCACGTGCTTTTACTAGCTCCACGTAGTCGTCACAGAAAGTCCAGAAACAAGTTTCTGCAACTTCCAAAGCGCGCGTGTGGTCGTACTTCTCAAAAGCCTCAGTAGCCTGCGTGATTACGCTTTGTAGTTGAGAAATTAGCGCTCGATCTAGAGGATTAGTAACTGCTGTTTGTTGTAAAGTAATTGGCGCATCACTACCCGCAGCCTGCAAAGCAAACTTAGAACCATTTAACACTTTCATAGCTAAACGGCGACCAATTTTCATTTGCTGCTCGTCAAAAGCAGCATCGGTTCCCAAACGGGCAGAAGCAGCCCAATAGCGTACTGCATCAGAACCATGCTTTTCCAGCAGACCCATTGGAGTTACTACATTTCCTTTAGATTTACTCATCTTCTTTCGGTCAGGATCTAAAATCCAGCCCGAAATAGCTGCGTGCTTCCAAGGAATTCCACCAAATTCAAGGTGTGCTCGCACCATGGTGGAGAAAAGCCAAGTGCGGATAATGTCTTGGCCTTGTGGACGCACGTCCATCGGATAAACCTTACTGAATAAGTCCTCATCATTAATCCAGCCCCCTGCGATTTGTGGGGAGAGGGAAGAAGTGGCCCAAGTGTCCATAATATCTACTTCACCCACGAAACCGCCTGGCATTGCGCGTTGTTCTTCACTAAAACCAGGAGGACAATCGCTAGACGGATCGATAGGAAGCTGATCCATGGTGGGCACTAATACTGCATCGTAATCTACATCGCCCGACTCGGTTACGCGATACCACACTGGAATAGGTACGCCAAAGAAACGCTGACGAGAAATTAACCAGTCGGTAGTTAAACCTTCTACCCAGTTTGCGTACCGTACCCGCATAAAGTCAGGGTGGAAATCTACTTCTTTCCCGCGTTCTAGCAAATTATCACGCAATTGAGCGCCGTTAGCTTCTAGGTATGCTCTACCGCCATTGCGGATATACCATTGCCGTGACGAAACGATTTCTAGTGGCTTATCGCCTTTTTCAAAGAAGTTGGTTTTGCGCACGGTAGGCTTTTCTTCGCCTAGCATTTCGCCAGTTTCTTTCAGCTTTTCCACTAATACTGCCCGAGCGGAAAAAGTGGTTTTGCCGCCCATTTGGCTATACATTTCTTGCCCTGTAGGGCTGGTAATCCAAGCAGGAGTATCACGCAATAGACGGCCGTCTTTACCTAAAATAGAGCGCATAGGGAGTTGCAGATCGCGCCACCATTCTACGTCGGTAATATCGCCGAAAGTACAGCACATTGCAATACCTGCACCTTTATCAATTTCTGCTTTACGGTGTGCTAATACTGGTAGTTCTACTTGGAAAATCGGAGATGTTACGGTTTGGCCAAATAGGTGTTGGTAACGCTCGTCATCAGGGTGTGCAATTAGGGCTACACAAGCTGGTAGTAATTCTGGGCGAGTAGTTTCAATAATTACTTCTTCACCATTAGCAGTGCGGAATACTAAGCTGTGGTAAGAACCTGGATATTCGCGTGATTCTACTTCTGCTTGTGCCACTGCTGTCTGGAAAGTAACGTCCCATAAGCCAGGAGCTTGATCTTGGTAGGCTTCTCCTCGTTCTAAATTGCGAATAAAAGCAGCTTGGGTGACGCGCTGAGCACGTTCTCCAATGGTTTGATAGTGCTGTTTCCAATCTACAGATAAGCCTAAATGACGCCACAAATTCTCAAACTGTTGCTCGTCTTCAGCAGTTAGCTTCCAGCACAACTCGATAAAGTTACGGCGAGAAATTGGTACTTGATCAGCGAGTTTAATAGATTTTCCTTCACCGCCGGTGTGTGGGGGCACAAAATCTGGATCGTAAGGTAAGGACGGGTCACACCGTACTCCGTAGTAATTTTGTACACGGCGTTCGGTAGGTAAACCATTATCGTCCCAACCCATCGGGTAAAAGACGTTATAACCTCGCATTCGCTTATAGCGTGCCACTACGTCGGTGTGAGTATAGCTAAAGACGTGTCCTACATGGAGAGAACCAGAAACAGTAGGAGGAGGGGTGTCTATAGAAAAGACGGCTTCTCGAGTGGTTTCACGGTTGAAATCATAAGTACCATTTTCGGTCCAGAACTGACCCCAGCGAGTTTCTAGCCCCTCAAGAGCGGCACGATCCGGAACCTTGGTGTAATCAAGCAATGCGGAGTTTTTAGTATTCATGTTTTATATTCTTTCATGCTTTGGAAAGAAAAAATAAGTTTCCTTTCCAGGGGTGGTAGGGGTCACGCTGTGCTGGCTTTTAGTTTGGCAGACACACCTAGACTATTGTGAAACAGCAAGCAGAGCTAATTAAGTCAAACAAAGTGCTAACTTACTGCGCTTATGAGGAGTTGCTGCTTGTTTTAGTTCCTAATTATTTAGGATTCAGTTCATTATCTTTGGTGATGGCTGCCTCTACAGCAGCAATCACCGAATTAGTAAACCCGACTTTTTCCATTGCTAAAATACCGGCAATGGTAGTGCCACCTGGAGAGGTGACGGTATCAACCAAAGCTTGAGCTCGAGTATCTGGCAGATTATGTAACACCAATTCTGCCGATCCTGCCACAGCTTGCGCTGCGATTTTCAATGCTACTTCTTTAGACATACCAGCAGCTAAAGCAGCTTTAGAAAGAGCGTCTATATAGGTGAAAGTCCAAGCTGGTGAGCACCCAGCAATTGCGGTAAAAGCAGCAAAATCTTTTTCAGCAATCGTGACGGTTTGCCCAATTGCTTGGAAAATTTTTGTTACTTTCGTAAATTGGTTATCCGATACGAAAGTATTAGGGCATAAAGCAGTGATACTTTTTCCGATAGCAGAATTAACATTAGGCATAGCCCGCACAATAGGCAAAGTAGCTCCTATCGCGGCATTTAATTTCGGGATAGAAGTACCGGCTGCTACAGAAATAATCACTGTCTGGTTGGCTATAGCGATTGGGGCAATTTCGTTTAGTACCTGTGCCACTAAATGGGGCTTTACTGCTAATATTACAAAGCCTTGTGGGCCTAGTTCTTGTACTAGAGTTTTATTATCGGGAGCATGGAGGATACTTAACTCTTGGCTGAGCTGCATGGCCTTTTCTGCATTATGGCGGGTGAAATAAATTTCATGGGGCTGGTAAATGCCAGCATGTAATACTCCGCGAATGATTGCGCTTCCCATTGCGCCTGCGCCGATAAAGCCTAGCATACGTCCTCCTGTATGTTTTTAACTCTTAGCTAAGTTTTTCATATTTTATTGGCTTTTCCCTAGAGCAAAACGATATTGTGGCATGAAAAGTGTTATGAGGAGCTTAAAATAAGCGTTTTTACTCATAGTAACGGGTTCAATATACCTTGAACTAGCAAAAGAAAAGCAAACTCAGTTAAGATGTGTGGTGGACGTACAACTGCAAGTAAAAGCATTGATCTGGCTATCACCAGGGAGCTTCCAGAAGAACCGCCAACTTTAAGAAACTGCCCAGCTACTTAAAAATATCTAGTGCTAAACAGGAAAATTCTCCCGTTGCACTATGGTGTGAGTAGGGGAAGTTAATTAAAGGAAAGCCTAGTAGAACTGGACGGTAAGGGCCCGTCATCGCCCATAAATGAGCGGCAATGCCAACCTAATAGCAGTCATCTCACAAGATGAATACTGGAAATTAGGGAGTTTGGTAGTGCAAGCGAGGTGGTCCCGCGGGATAGCTAACTGTCTATCTCGTCCTCGTTCTAAAAAGAATGGACGAGGAGTAATATGACATCCCCTAAGTATCCTTTACATCGTGCAGGCGAAGTAGTGGCTTCCCCTAATTTGCCACAGCTAGACAAAGACGTAATTGCCGATTGGGAGCAAGACCAAACTTTCCAAGCTTCTATTGATAATCGCGCCGCAGGAATAAACGGGGAAAATGAATTTGTATTTTATGATGGCCCGCCCTTTGCTAACGGTTTGCCACACTATGGTCATTTGCTTACCGGTTATGTGAAAGATTTAATTGCGCGTTTCCAAACTCAGCTAGGTAAGCGAGTAGAACGTGATTTTGGTTGGGATACGCATGGTTTACCAGCAGAATTAGAAGCCGAAAAAATCTTAGGTATCGAAGATAAATCAGAAATTGAAGATAAGTACGGTATCCAAACCTTTAATGAAACTTGCCGTACTTCAGTAATGAAGTACGCCCAAGAGTGGAAAGAGTACGTATCACGGCAAGCGCGTTGGGCTGACTTTGATGGCGGGTATCGCACTTATGAGCCTAAATACATGGAGTCGGTAATCTGGGCGTTTAAGCAACTTTACGATAAAGGATTAGCTTACGAAGGCTATCGCGTTCTGCCTTATTGCTGGAATGATCAAACTCCGCTTTCCAACCATGAATTAAAAATGGATGATGAAGTTTATCAAAATCGGCAAGACCAAACGGTAACCGTTGGTTTACGACTCGAAAGTGGCGAGTTAGCGCTAATTTGGACTACTACTCCTTGGACTCTACCGTCTAATTTTGCTATTGCAGTAGGGCCAGAAATTGATTATGTAACGGTGGTACCGCAAAGCGGAGAATTTGCGGGAGAAAAAATCTTATTGGCGGCAGCACGAGTGCCAGCATATGCTAAGGAACTAGGTGAAAATCCGCCAGTAGTAGCACAATATAAAGGTAAAGAACTAGAGGGTAAGTTCTATTATCCGATTTTTGATTACTTTAGCCGTGATGAGGAAGCTCCAGGTAAGAATGCTTGGCAGATTCGTGCTGCGGAGTATGTAAGTACTGAAGACGGTACCGGTTTAGTGCATATCGCGCCATATGGTGAAGAGGATATGCTGGTATTAGCTGGAGCTGATATTAAAGTAGTAGAAACCGTGGATGAAGGAGCAGTGTTCTATCCCGCGGTGAGTGATTATTCTGGAATGCAAGTATTTGAGGCAAACCGTCCAATTATTAACGACTTGCGTGATGGTACTGGGGCATTAGCGCGGTGCGCGCCACAGCAGCGGGCACGTTTAATTCGGGAACAATCCTATGTGCACTCCTATCCACATTGTTGGCGTTGTCGCAAGCCACTTATTTATAAGCCAGTTACTTCTTGGTTTGTGGCAGTTACTCAGTTCAGAGACCGCATGGTGGAGCTGAATGAAGAAATTACTTGGCAACCAGAACACATTAAAGATGGCATTTTTGGTAACTGGTTGAAAGGAGCGCGGGACTGGTCTATTTCCCGCAATCGCTATTGGGGCACTCCAATTCCAGTATGGAAATCCGATAATCCTGCCTATCCGCGTATTGATGTGTATGGCTCGTTTGCGGAGTTGGAACGTGATTTTGGACGATTGCCACGCAATGCGCAAGGTGAGCCAGATTTGCACCGTCCTTATATTGACGATTTAGTGCGTCCAAATCCAGATGATCCAAGCGGAAAATCTATGATGCGTCGTATTCCTGATATTTTAGACGTGTGGTTTGATTCTGGTTCGATGTCGTGGGCACAAAAGCATTACCCGTTTGAGAATCAAGAATGGTTCGAGAATCATTTCCCTGGTGATTTCATCGTGGAATATATTGGACAGACGCGCGGTTGGTTCTATGTAATGCACGTATTAGCCACAGCATTATTCGACCGTCCTGCCTTTACTTCCTGTATTTCCCACGGAATTATTTTAGGTAATGACGGGCGTAAAGCCTCCAAGTCGTTACGTAACTATCCAGACCCGATGGAAATGTATGACGCATATGGTTCAGACGCAGTGCGCTGGATGCTTATGAGTTCCCCAGTGTTGCGGGGCGGTAACTTAATGGTGGCAGAAGAAAGTATTCGGGAAGCAGTACGACACGTAATTTTGCCAGTCTGGAATAGTTACTATTTCTTTGCCCTCTATGCGGGTACAGTAAACGGGGGAGCTGGTTATCAAGCTAAACTGCTAGATTTATCCGACCCGGCAGTAGTGGCAGAGCTAGATGTAATGGATCGTTACCTCCTAGCTCGCACCAAGAAACTAGCTGATACGGTACGGGAACTATTTGTAAATCTAGATGTGCCGGCCGCTGGTGGAGTAGTGCGCGACTATCTAGATTTGCTCACGAACTGGTATGTGCGCACTTCACGTGATCGTTTCTGGAATGAAGATTTGCGAGCTTTTGATACGCTCTACACTGCTTTAGAAGCCTTAATGCGCGTATTAGCTCCATTAGCTCCGCTCCTTACGGAAGAAGTGTGGCGTGGATTGACGGGAGGACGTTCAGTACATTTAACGGACTGGCCACAATTACCAGAAATTCCACATAGTGCTGAACTGGTACAAGTAATGGACGAAGTGCGGGCAGTGGTGTCCAGTGCCCACGCTTTACGTAAAGCTAATAAACTGCGTGTACGTCAGCCATTAGCTAAGTTAAGCGTAGTGACTGATATAGACTTAAGCGCCTTTGTGGACTTAATTGCTGCGGAAGTTAATGTAAAGCAAGTAGAGCTAATGGGGGCAGCTGAATCCGGTTTAGCAGTATCACAAGAACTTTCAGTATTACCACGCGAACTAGACCCTGCACTGCGTAAGCATACTTCTGCTCTGTTTAAAGCAGCGCGAGAAGGAGCTTGGGAAATAGTGCCAGAAGGTGTGAAATTACAGGTAGCAGACGGTATTGTATTGCAACCGCACCAATTCGAGTTGGCTACAGTAGTGACAGCAGAACCGGGATCGGTGGCAAGTGTACTAGAATCTGGTTCGTTCATTGTGTTAGATACCGTATTAACGGCACAGCTAGAAGCGGAAGGGTATGCGCGAGATGTTATTCGTGCAATTCAAGACCACCGAAAAGCTAGTGATTTGCACGTGGCAGACCGGATTAAGCTCAGCTTACAAGTGCCAGAGGAGCACTTAGGGGCAGTAGAAGCTAATCTAGAAATGATTAAGAATGAAACGCTTAGCTTAGAAGCCACTGTGGTGGGGGGAGCAAACGAACTACAGATTGCGGTAGAGGTGATTTCATGACTTTCGAGCCAGAACATGAATTGGAAAACGAGCTGGAGTATGAATTAGACACCGCTCAAGAAGCTGATTTAGAAGCAGAAGCTTTACAAGTGCTACTGAAATCAGGACTAATAGGGCCGGATTCTTCAATTATTGAAGATGTACGCGCTAGTGCCGATCCAGTACAAAACGTGCGGGATTACTCTTTAGAATCACAAGTTGAGGAAATCGGGGCACAGATTTTAGCTCGTGCTTCGGAGCATAAAATTCAACCCAGCCTAGAGAGAGTAGTCGCTTGTTTAGAGTTGTTGGGGCGTCCGCAAGATACTTTCCGTGCGATTCACATTACTGGTACGAACGGTAAAACTTCCACTTCTCGTATGATTGAAGCCTTACTGCGCGAACATGGTCTACGCACGGGACGTTTCACCTCTCCACACCTAAACTCGGTACGGGAACGTATCACCATTAATGGGAAAGCCATTTCTCCGGCAGCTTTTATAGAAACTTGGGAAGATGTAGCTCCAGTAATTGAGCTGGTAGATGCGCGCTCGCAGGCAGCTGGAGGGCCGCGAATGTCTTTCTTTGAGGTGTTTACCGTAATGGCTCTTTCGGCATTCTCCATGGCTCCTATTGATGTGGCAGTAATTGAAGTGGGAATTGGTGGTACTTGGGACGCTACTAACGTGCTGGAAGCTGATGTAGCAGTGTTAATGCCGGTAGCTTTAGATCATGAAAAGTGGTTGGGAAGTAGTGTGGCTGCTATTGCTACGGAAAAGCTCGGTATTTTATATCCGGGTAAGACCTTAGTATCGGCTGCTCAAGAGCCGGAAGTTATGGAAGTAATTGCCCAAAAAGCACAAGAATGCGCTGCTAATGTGTATGTGGCTAAAAGAGATTTTCAGTTGTTAGGGCGAGAGCAAGCAGTAGGTGGACAGCTACTTACTGTGCAAACTCCGTCTGCGGTATATGAAGATGTGCCTTTAGCTATGTACGGTAAATATCAAGGTGAAAATGCTTCGGTAGCTCTTACTGCGGTAGAAACATTCTTTGGAGGGGGAGCACTAGCTGGTGAGGTGGTAGAACACGCTTTGATGTCTACTTCCTCGCCTGGTCGTTTAGAAGTGGTAAAGGCTTCTCCAGTGGTGATTGTGGACGCTGCTCATAATCCGGCTGGTGCTAAGGTGACGGTGGAAGCCTTGGAAGAAAATTTCCCCGGACCGCGCGTGGCAGTATTTTCCGCGATGGCAGATAAAGATGTGGAAACCGTGTTGGTGGAATTAGAACCTGCTTTTCATGCGGTAGTAGTTACGCAAATGCCTGGAGAGCGAGCTATGGATATTGACGATTTAGCAGAAATAGCAGGTGATATTTTTGGGCAGGATCGTTTATATATCGAACCAGATTTAGGTAATGCTATAGCTACTGCAGCTGATTTAGCTGAAACTGCTGATCCAGAGGCAATTGCGCCGGCATCGGTAGTGGTATTAGGATCCATCATGTTGGCGGCAGCAGCGCGAGAATTGCTCGGGGCACGCCGTCCGGACGGAGCTTAACTTAGAAAAAATAAAGGTAGTTGGTAAAATTGCGCCAACTACCTTTATTTTTTTTGTGCTATTACAGTAAGTTGCTTTGGTACTATTACAGCAAGTTGCTGAGAATTTTTCAGCTTTCCCTTTTCTTTTCTGTAATATGTTGGTTTCAGAAAAGCAACTGGAGTAAAGAAGTTAATCGTTTAGTTAGCTGAATCGGTTTGGTGATCTGGAGTAATTTTTTCTCCTGATACCAGTTTTCCAGAAGAGCCTTCTCCTAATTCTTCTAATGCTAAGCGTCCTACCAGTTGTTGATTGGTGGTAGTGCGCTGAGAACGCGCATTGGTAATAAAAGAAACTACCCAATGAAATAGGGTGCCGATTTGGGATTTGAAACCTACGATATAAAGCAAATGTAGGAAACACCAAGCTACCCAAGCGCTAAATCCGCGCAAATGTAGTTTGTTGATTTTTACTACGGCTTTGCAACGGGAGATAGTGGCCATAGATCCTTTGTCTTTATATTGGAATATTTTAGTTTTGGGTTGGCGATTTTCTAGGCGTGCCAAAATTAATTGCGCGACAAAGCGAGCTGATTGAATCGCACCTTGGGCTACTCCAGGTACGTTTGGCACTGCCATCATATCGCCTAATACGAAAATTTCTGGATAACCTGGAATGCTTAAATCGGGGGATACTGCTACTCTTCCAGCGCGATCTAAGGTTACGCCGGTCTTTTCAGCTAGTACTGCTCCTAAGGGGGAAGCCTGTACTCCTGCCGCCCATACTTTACACACACTAGGAATTACTTCTTCTATGCCGTCTTTGTTGCGCAAAGTTACCGTCTGTGCATCTACATTGGTAACTATGCAGTTCATACGCTGTTCCACCCCGATTTTTGCCAATTCTTTAGCAGTTACTGCTGATAATTTATCGCCAAATACGGGTAGAGGGCCCGGAGCTCCGTCTACGAGGATTACTCGTGCTTTAGCAGGGTCGATATTTCTGAATTCTCCTCGTAAGGTGTGAGAGGCTAGTTCGCGAATTTGTCCTGCCATTTCTACGCCGGTTGGTCCAGCTCCGACTACCACGAAAGTAAGTAGTTTTTCGATTTGTTGTGGGTCGGTTTCTAGTTCTGCTAACTCGAAAGCACCAAAGATGCGGGCGCGTAGTTCAAGGGCGTCATCAATGGTTTTCATTCCAGGGGCAAATACGGAAAAATGATCGTTGCCAAAATAGGATTGTCCAGCACCTGCAGCCACGATTAAGGTGTCGTAAGCGGTGGTTTCTTGCCGATTGTGATTACGCCAGTGCACTACTTTAGCTATTGGATCGATGTCTTCCACGAGCGCTAATTTTACGGTGACGTTTTTCTGTTTGCGGAGAATTTCGCGGGTGGTGGGGGCGATTTCTCCTTCAGAAAGAATACCGGTAGCTACTTGATAGAGTAGAGGTTGGAATAAATGATGGCTGGTACGGGCCAGGATGGTGATGTCGGCGTTAGCTTTTTTGAGTTTGCGAGCTGCCATTAGTCCGGCAAAGCCCGAGCCAATAATTACGATTTGATGACGGGTCATAATCTATCTTCCTTATTTACGATACATTTATGTTACTAAAATTGGAAGCGAAGATAGCTTTCAAGTATTGCGTAAGATCTTATATGTAGTAGAAATAATATATTTCCTGAAAAATCGCTTAAAAATCTGCTTTACGGAATGAAAAATAGTGCACTTAATGTGTAGACTAAAGTCAGTTCTTCACCACTTAGAAAGGCTTATACTGAAATCATGAGCGAGAGAACTTTAATTCTAATCAAACCAGACGGTGTGCAGCGTGGCTACATCGGAGAAATTTTAGGGCGCTTTGAGAAGCGTGGATACCAAATTGCAGAGCTGAAACTTTTACAAGCTACCGATGAATTATTAGCGCAACACTACGAAGCACATGTAGATAAGCCGTTTTATCCCGAAATGGCTGAATATATGAAATCTGGCCCGATAGTGGCAGCTATTATTACCGGCACGAAAGTGGTGGCAGGGGTACGCACTATGTGCGGTGCTACTGAGCCAACGGCAGCAGCTCCAGGCACTATTCGTGGAGATTTAGGGCGTTCTTGGGAAGATGGAATTTACAACCTAGTACATTCTTCTGATTCGCGTGAATCTGCAGAGCGCGAAATTGGGGTTTGGTTCTCCTAAAGTTAGCGTCAGCCTTAGCTTTCGCATAAAATCAAAATACTGCAACAGTTGTATGCTGGTACAAGAGGTGTGAAAACGTATCTTATACCGGCATACAATTATGCGTATAGTCCATCGCCGGTAATGTGAAGTTAAGAGTGAAGCAAAATTGTATCTAAAATCCTTAGTTCTACGTGGATTTAAGTCTTTTGCTACTACCACTACGCTTAAATTTGAGCCTGGTATTAACTGTGTAGTTGGCCCAAACGGCTCCGGAAAATCTAATGTAGTAGATGCGTTAGCGTGGGTGATGGGAGAGCAAGGTGCAAAAAATTTGCGCGGCGGGCAGATGGCAGATGTCATCTTTGCAGGTACAGCTAAGCGACCTGCTTTAGGGCGAGCAGAAGTTTCTCTCACTATCGACAACACATCTGGGATACTTCCCATTGAATACAATGAAGTCACCATTAGTCGCACCTTGTTTCGCTCCGGAGGGTCAGAATACGCCATTAATGGCACTGCTTGTCGTTTACTAGATATTCAAGAACTACTTTCCGATACCGGCATGGGCAAAGAAATGCACGTGATTATCGGGCAGGGCAAACTGGATGAAGTATTAACCGCTACTGCAGAAGAACGACGCAACTTTATTGAAGAAGCCGCTGGAGTGCTTAAACACCAACGGCGTAAAGAAAAAGCATTGCGCAAAATGGAATCAATGCAAGCCAATTTGGTTCGGATTGAAGATTTAGCGACAGAATTGCGCCGCCAGTTAGGGCCATTGGCTAAACAAGCCGCTACCGCGCGACGAGCACAAACCATTCAGCGAGAAGTTTTTGATGCAAAAGCTAGATTATTAGCTGATGATTTAGCGCAAGCTCAGGCTCGACAGCAAGCACAACAAGTAGATGATGATTCTTTTGTGGCTCAGCAACAAGAATTGGCAGAAAAATTGCTGCAAAAACGGGCACAAGTGGAGTCTTTACAGTTGGCTCTCACTCAATCCAATCCGAAAATAGCAGAGCTTACCGAGTATTGGCAGCGGCTAAATTCATTAGTAGAACGTTTTCGAGGATTAATTCAGTTAGCACAGGAAAGACAGCGGTCGTTAGAACAAAGCGGGCCAAATATTTTACGTGGGGAGAGCCCAGAGCAAATTCGTAAACGAGCTGCCCAAGCATTAGCTGAAGAAAATGAACTACGGGAATTAGTAGCGCAAACCCAAGAATTAGTAAATGAAATTACTGCCGCTAGGGAAACAGCAGAATTACAAGAACGAGAAATTGATGCGCAAATCGTGCAGTTAAATCGTATGATTGCCGATAGACGGGAAACCGTCGCCCAATTTCATGGCCAATTAAATATGGCAAAATCTAAGGTGGAGGCTTTAGAGGCAGAAATTGAGCGGGTAAAGCAAGCTACGGAAAATGCTAAAGAGCGGGTAGTTAAAACTGCTTTCGAGGTTGCAGAGCTAGAAGAAGTGGCAGTAGCCAACACAGTCGGTGACGATACACTATCTATTGCACATGAAGAAAGTGCTCGTCAGTTGCAGGCGGCTAAAGATTTAGTGACCGAGAAACAAAACAAAGCTAATGAAGCAGCTACGCAAGTAGTGCAGTGGCGGACTAAAGCAGAAACTTTAGCACTTTCCCTCACTCCAGAAGACGCAACAGCTTGGTTGGTGAATGAATATCAGCAAGGTGTATTAGGATTAGTGCAAGACCAGCTGAAAATTTTACCAGGCTGGGAAGCAGGAGTAGAAGCAGCTTTAGCAGGTATTGCTACGGGTGCAGTAATGGATAATATTGCTGATGCCGTCGATGCTTTGCGGGCAGCGCGGGAAGCTCAATCAGGGCATTTAGAAATTTTAGTGGCTAGTACAGCAGATGACGTGGAAGATAGTCACTTAGCGCAGCAAACAGAAGCAGTATATGCTAAGGCGCAATTAGCTTCTTCGGTAGCTATTTTGGCTAAAGATGCTGTGTTGGGAACTAACCGAACCTCACAAATAATTAAAGCTCTTTTACAAGACACTATTTTAGTAGTGGATTTAGTGACTGCTAAACAGCTACTAGCTTTGGGGGCTCCGCGAGTGGCCACTTTAGCAGGAGATGTGCTCACTCCTTTGCGAGTATTGGGCGGTGAAGTACAGCAAAATGCGGTTCTGGCTCGTTTTGCTGCTTATGATGATGCACGTCTACAGGTAGACATATCTCAAACAGCCAAAGTAGCAGTTGAGCAAGAATTAGCAGAAGCAGTAGCGGAAGCGCAACGTGCTGAAGCTGATTTTGCTCAGCTTACCACGCAGTTAAATGCGCGAGATTCGCAGTTAGCAGCAGTTAGTGCCCAATTGGGAGTATTAAGGCAGTCTTTGCAGGCCGCAGAAGAAGAAGTGGAACGTAACCAGAACCGTTACACTAAATTGGAAGTGGAGCTGGAAGCAAGAAAAGCTGAGCTAGAAAAATTGCAGGCGCAAGAAGCAGAATTTGCCACGCCTACTACGGATTTCACCCAACGTTTGCAGGAATTACAAGATGCGAAAGAAGCACAACATCAAGAAACTGTGGCTAAAAGGGCGAAAGAAACAGAGTTAAAGCTGCAATTACGTACCCGCGAGGAGCGTTTACGAGCAGTGAGCGGGAAAGCTGATTCCTTAGAAAATACAGCAAAAAGCGTGGAAGCGCGTATCGCGCAAGAAGAAAGAATGGCTATGCGCCGAGCATCTTTAGCGTTAGAATCTCAAAAAGTAGCTCAAAATGCGCAGAAAGCTTTGCAGTTTACGCAAGAAACTTTATATGAAGTGACGGCGGCGCGAGAAGTAGCAGAACGCGAACGAGTTACTTTAGACGGTGAATTAGCTCAGGTGCGCACAGCTTTAGATGCCTTAGTAGTAGAAGAACGTACTTTAGCAGACTTGCAACATCGGCGAGAGATGGCTTTAGCCCAGTTACAGGCTAAATATGAGCAGTTGGTGGCAAAAGCTATTGATGAATTAGGTCTAGAACCAGATGTTTTAATAGAAGAATATGGGCCCCATCAGCCGGTGGTAGTGGAAGATGATGAGCCAATTCCGTTTGTGCGACAAGAGCAAGAGAAGCGTTTAGCGCGGGCAGAACGCGATTTGGTGCGTTTAGGCAAGGTTAATCCTTTAGCTTTAGAAGAACATCAAGCTTTAGAGGAACGGCAAAAGTATTTAACTGAGCAATTGCATGATTTGCGTAAGTCACGTGAGGACTTGTGGAAAATTGTGCGCGATATTGATCAGCGAGTTAAAGAAGTTATGCACGCTGCTTTTGCAGATGTGGCGAAAGAGTTTACTGCGACCTTTGCCCGTCTTTTCCCTGGGGGTGAAGGTAAGCTAGTACTTACCGATCCGGACGATATTTTACATACGGGAATTGAGATAGAGGCTCGTCCTCCTGGAAAGCGAGTGAAGCGGTTATCCCTCCTTTCAGGTGGAGAGCGTTCTTTGACGGCAGTAGCGTTTTTGGTGGCGATTTTTAAGGCTCGTCCTTCTCCGTTTTATGTGATGGACGAAGTAGAAGCTGCTCTTGATGATGTGAATTTATCGCGCTTGATTGATATTTTTAAGGAACTGCAAGATAACTCGCAGTTGCTGGTGATTACGCATCAAAAACGTACTATGGAAATTGCTGATACTCTCTATGGAGTTGCTATGAAAGAACAAGGAGTAACTTCGGTTATTTCGCAGCGGCTGAAAGAGTTGGAAATCGGGTAGTTTTCCACTTTTCCTGCCCGATATTGGCAATATCTAGTTAGCTTTGGGAAAATAGAGGTGTGATGAATTTTAATGCTGTTAATGTGATTTTGTTGGTAGTAGGCGCTTTAGCGGTGCTAGGCTTAAGCGTATTGCTGTTACAAAAATATCGGCGTAATACTAAAGATATTGCCCGTCTGCCTTGGGAATCTCCAGAGCAAATTACCGAAACTGAAATTGCTACTGGGCAGGCGGTGGAAGATATTCCTCCAATTCCAGATGATGCCACAGCACTGGTAGCAGAATTTGGAGATTTAACTACCGCTGATAGTGGTACAGCAGCAGATACATTAACAGCGTCTTTGCTGGAGTTGGAACGGCCTGAGTCGGTGCCTTCTCGTATGCAAAGATTGCGGGCGCGGTTGTCCCGTTCGGGTGCTTTAGGTAATGCGCTGCTTAGTATTCTTTCTCGCGCTCAGCTTTCTGCCCAAGATTGGGAAGAATTAGAAGAAACTTTACTTTTAGCAGATTTAGGTTTAGGGCCTACTACTGAGCTGTTGGAGAATTTACAGCGCGAGCTGAAGGTGCAGGGTAGCACAGAGCCAGCTAAGGTGCGTGAGGTTTTACGTGAGCAATTGTTGCGGCTAGTAGAAATGCCAGTTTCGCGAGAATTGCAGTTAGAAGTGGTTGCGCAAGATACGGTAGAGGGCGATTTAGTAGAGAGCCAAGAAATAAAACTACCTGCCACAATTTTAATGGTGGGAGTAAACGGGACTGGAAAAACTACCACTACCGGTAAGTTGGCGCGTTTGTTGGTGGCAAGCGATAAGAAAGTAGTACTGGGTGCTGCTGATACTTTCCGTGCTGCGGCTGCTGATCAGTTAGAAACTTGGGGTGCTCGTGTGGGGGTGGAAGTGGTACGCGCTGAGAAAGAAGGAGCAGATCCGGCATCGGTAGCTTTTGAGGCGGTTAAGCATGGTAAAGAAGCAGGTGCCGATGTGGTTATTGTGGATACGGCTGGGCGTTTACAAAATAAAGCTGGCTTAATGGACGAATTAGGTAAAATTAAGCGCGTTATGGAAAAGCAAGCTCCCGTATCAGAAGTATTGCTGGTGCTAGATGCTACTACTGGACAAAACGGTTTACGGCAAGCACAAGTTTTTGCGCAAGTAGCAGGAGTTACCGGTATAGTGTTATCTAAGCTAGACGGTAGCGCTAAAGGCGGTATCGTGATTGCGGTGCAACGGGAGCTAGGTGTACCAGTTAAGTTTGTGGGACTAGGTGAAGGGGCTGATGACCTAACGCCTTTTGATCCGGTTAATTTTGTAGACTCATTATTGGCTTAAATAGATATTGATTGAAAGAAAAATATGTTTAACTCTTTATCCGATCGTATTACTGGTTCTTTACGTAACTTGCGTAAGCAAGGACGGCTTAGTGAAACAGATGTAGAAGTAGTAGTATCTGATATTCGTCGGGCGCTGCTAGATGCTGATGTGGCTTTACCAGTAGTGCGTAGTTTCACTGCTGCTGTGCGGGAAAAAGCAGTAGGAGCATTAGTTTCTCAAGCCTTAAATCCGGCTCAGCAAGTAGTAAAAATTGTAAATGAGGAGTTAATCGAAATCCTGGGTGGAGAAACTCGGGAGTTGCATTGGGCTACAGGTGAACCAACCGTAATTATGTTGGCAGGTTTACAAGGTGCGGGTAAGACCACCTTGGCAGGTAAGCTTGGCAAATGGTTGCGTGAACAAGGTAAGCGTCCGTTATTGGTAGCATCTGATTTACAACGTCCTAATGCGGTAAATCAGTTACAGGTAGTAGCTCAGCAGGCTGGCGTACAAGTATGGGCACCTCAGCCGGGAAATGGTATTGGTGATCCAGTACAAGTAGCGCGTTCTGGTGTGGAATTTGCGCGTGAAAATAACTTAAATGTGGTCGTGGTCGATACGGCGGGACGTTTAGGTATTGACGCAGAGATGATGCAGCAAGCGCGAGATATTCGTGATGCTGTTAATCCACACGAAATTTTATTCGTGCTAGATGCGATGGTGGGTCAAGACGCGGTAAATACTTCGGTGGCTTTCCGAGATGGCGTGGGATTTACCGGTATTGTGCTTTCTAAGCTAGATGGTGATGCGCGTGGTGGCGCAGCATTATCAGTGCGTGGTGTAACGGGTGCGCCCGTACTTTTTGCCTCCACCGGTGAAAAGCTAGATGCTTTTGAGAGATTCCATGCTGATCGTATGGCGTCCCGTATCCTAGATATGGGCGATATGCTCACCTTAATTGAGCAAGCAGAAAAAACTTGGTCGGAGCAAGAAGCACAAGATTTAGCCTCGAAATTAGTGGAAGGCTCTTTTACGCTTGACGATTTTGTGGCTCAACTCGACCAAATGCGCAAGATGGGCTCCATGAAGAAAATCATGGGGATGTTGCCCGGAATGGGGCAGTATCGGGAAGCTTTAGAGCAGTTCGATGAGCGGGAAATTGACCGGCAGGTAGCTATTATCCGTTCCATGACCAAAGCAGAACGTAATGATCCGAAAATCTTAAACGGTTCACGTCGTCAGCGAATTGCGAAAGGTTCTGGCACGACAGTAGCAGAAGTTAATGCTTTAATGGATCGTTTTGCTGCTGCTAAGAAGATGATGCAGAGAATGTCCCGCGGTGGGGGAATGCCAGGAATGCCAGGTATTCCAGGCTTACCGGGTGTAGGAGGATCTTTCACCAAGAAGCAGAAAAAGAAGCCTAATAAGGCTAAATCTGGTTCTAAGAAAGGACGTTCTGGTAATCCAGCTAAGCGCCGTCAGCAAGAATTAGCTGCACAAGGTGAAGCAGGAACTCCGGTGGCTGGTAATGCTTTTGGAGTAAATATGCCAGCTGAGCCTAGCGAAGTAGATATGGAAGCTTTGCAGAAGTTTTTGCGCTAAAAAGACAGGTAAGGTCTAGCAGATAGAAGTGGTAGCAAGCTATTGCTTTGGAGTTGCGGTATAAGTTGATGTAAAGGGAGATTATGTCGGTTTTTCGTCTTACTGGAGAGTTGCGCGGTGCACATCTTCCTTTTGGTGCTTCACTATGGGTAGTAGACGGAAAAATTACTTATACGCCACCTGCAACGGATAAAGTAACCGAAATAGCTGGATATATTTACCCAGGTTTGCTAGATGCGCATACGCATATTGGTATGGCTCATGCGGATACTCCACCTAGTGATACGGAAATGCTGCGCCGTTTACGGGCTTGTGCTCAGCAAGGAGTGACGGCAATCCGTGATAGTGGAGGTCAGCGTAATCCACGGGTGGTTACTACTGCGGGTTTGCCAAAAGTGTTGCATTGCGGACAACATATTGCTCGCTATAAGCGCTACACAAAACATTTAGCGGTAGAAGTAGAACCAGCTGATTTAATTGCCGAGGTGAAACGGCAATGTGCGGTAAGTGATGGTTGGATTAAAATCGTGGCGGATTGGATTGACCGCACCCAAGGAGATTTAGCGCCTTTATGGGGAGCAGAGCTGTTGAAAGAGGCAGTTGATACCGCTCATGCTTTGGGGAAGAAAGTTACCGTGCATACTTTTGCAGCAGAAACTGTGCCGATGCTATTAGCTGCGAAAGTAGATGGTATTGAACATGGTACCGGCATGAATTTAGAGCAGTTGCAGCAAGCGCGAGCGCAAGGAGTGCTGATTACTCCGACCGTTAATCAGATTTCGCGTTTTCCAGAATTTGCTGCTGCGGGATATCGTTTCCCTGTGTATCAGCAACGAATGTTAGCTATGGATAAAGAGCGGAAAAATCATTTACAAAATTTAGTGCATACTGATTCTTTGCTGTTGATGGGTTCGGATACTGCTAAAGATGTGGATGCTCCAGGGCGCGGTTTAGCCCAAGAATTATGTGACGCAGTGGCTAATGGTATGCCTAATAAACTAGTGATGGCGGCTGCTTCTTATCAGGGGCGTAAGTTGCTTGGTTTTAGTAATTGGGAAGCAGGAGAGCCAGCTGATTTTGTGGTTTATGCTAAGGATCCAGAACAGGATATAACTGCGGTATTGTCACCTAAATTGGTGATGATTGACGGGATAATAGTTGCTTCTTAAGCAGTACGGGTAATAATTTCAGAGCATTACCCGTTTTGATAAGTGTAAATTTTACAAAATTTACAATATTTAGTTTGTTGCTATCTTTTAGGCAGGACTGCTGGGACTTAGCGCATCAGCATCATCTATAGGTATATATCCTTGTGGAATATCAGCGTAGCTGATTGGATCTTCAATTGGTTCGATATGGATTTGAATATCGGCAGGGCTAAGTTTAGCTAAAATTGCGTCTTCAATTTCTATGGCTAAATCATGCCCTTGTTGTACCGTCCATGAGCCAGGTACTTGCACGTCTAGGTTGATATAGCGGATTTGTCCGGCGGTGCGTGTTTGTAAACCGTGAAAACTAATATGGGGTTTGCGAAATTGGTGGAGAATGTCGATAATTACCCGGTTTTCTGCTTCGGGTAAAGTGGCGTCTAATAGCCCGGCAAGGGAATTACGGATTAAACCAATCCCGATATAAATAATGTTGAGGGCTACGAGAATTGCGATGATCGGGTCGAGGATATGCCAGCCGGTGAGCCAAATTAACCCGATACCAAGTAATACTCCAGTGGTGGTGATTACGTCGGTTAGTAAGTGATGTCCGTCTGCTTGCAGAGCAGGAGAGGAGTGTTTTTTACCGGCTTGTACTAGGTAAAGTCCAATTAGTAGGTTGATAACGGAAGAAATAGTGGATATGAGTAATCCGAGTCCGAAATTTTCTAGTGAGGACGGGTTGAGCATTCGGGCAATAGCCATGAATATAATTAAGGCTGCTGCTCCGAAAATCATCGCTCCTTCCAAAGCGGCAGAAAAGTATTCGGCTTTAGAACGACCAAAAGTGTAGGCGGAATCAGCAGGTTTGGCAGCTAATTTTAAGGCAAATAAAGCTACGATGGCTGCCACTAGGTTCACGGTTGATTCCATGGCATCAGATAGTAATGAAACTGAGTCTACTAGCCAATATGCACCTATTTTTAAGGAGATTGTGGCTAGTGCGGTATAGATAGCCAACCATGCATAGCGAGTCAGATGCGGGGAGGCGTTAGGGGAGGTTTCATTACGCATATATCTAATTATTAAGTTTTTAGCAGGAAAAGCCTAGAGGCGAGATAGGGAAGTGAGTAGAAACACCGACTTTTAATAGCTTTTGGTTGTATTTTGCCTTTATTTTCTGGCAAAATAAATGGTTGTACTTAAGTGAAGCTAAGTCCCTCTCAATCTTGGTGGATCTTGAAGTCCGGAAGAAATAGCTGGTGGCCCCACCGCTAGATGTTTTTTCCACCTAATTAAAGAAACAGGAGTGACCACTCAAGTGGCAGTCAAAATTCGTTTAAAGCGCATGGGTAAGATTCGCGAAGCTATCTACCGTGTGGTAGTAGTAGATTCTCGTAAGCGTCGCGATGGTCGCGTAATCGAGGAAATCGGTTTCTACAACCCAAATACTAACCCATCTACTATCGACATTAACTCTGAGCGTGCTCAGTATTGGATTTCGGTGGGCGCACAGCCAACTGAGCCAGTGCTTGCTCAGCTAAAGATTACAGGCGATTGGCAGAAGGCTAAGGGTCTAGATGGTGAATCTACTCTCAAGACGGTTGAGAAAGTAGATGTAGTAAAGGCTCGTGAAGAAGCTGTTAAGGCTGTACAGGATAATGCTGAGAAGCTACGTGCAGAAAAGGCAGCTGCTCGGGAAAAGGCAGAAGCAGAAGCAGCTGCTGAAGCTGAAGAAACCGTAGAAGAAGTTACTGAGTCTGAGGAAGCCTAATAATGTTGGCTAATGCTTTAGAACATCTCGTACAAGGTATTGTGGATAATCCGGATGATGTAGAGGTTTCAGCTCGCACTAATCGGCGTGGTGAAATGCTAGAAGTTCGGGTAAATCCTGAAGATCTTGGACGTGTTATTGGGCGTAATGGCCGTACGGCTAAAGCTTTACGTACTGTAGTAAATGCTTTGTCCACTGATGGGCCAGTGCGAGTAGATGTTATCGAAACCGATAATTAAAAATATCCAATAACTAAAGCCAAAACTTCTAAAGACCCCACACATAAAGTGTGGGGTCTTTAATTTTGTTTTTTAGAAGGAGAGGCTATAGGGTTGTAGCTTATTTTTTAAGTTGCATATATATGCGTGCTATAACGTACTAAATGAATCCATATATGCTCTTAGTGTGTATAAAGAAAGACGGGCAAAATGGGGATTTTTAGCAAGTTGGCACACGTTTTGAGAAAGCAAAGACGGAAGCAGTACGGCTCTTTACTAGTTGGCGTTCTTTTGCCAACAGTTATATTGTGGGTAGAGCGGTCGCTTTTGGTGATAATCTGATGTTGCCTGGCTTGATGAATATTGTTAAAGGTTTACTCACAGATGAAGAAAGTACATGGGCGAGGATCGTATTTAAGTAAAGCTAATATAGTTTAGGTAAAGCGACTAGAAGTAATCTGGTCGCTTTTACTTTTTAAGGATAGCTACAAACTGGCAGTAGTATAGAATGTAAAACAGAAGCTGTAGCTAGAGGCAAGGTCGTTAAGCTCAACGCCTTGAGCAGATTAAAAGGCGATTTAGCTCCTAGTCATGAAAAAGTATATAGGAGAGCAGTTAAGTGTTAGCTAAGGTAAAACGAGTCATTAATAAGGTGTTTCGTTCCCGTATAAATAAGGCTTTACAAAGAAAGTTAGTTAAAAAAGATATTACTTTAATTGCCAGTAACTGTAACGGGGCTTTTATTTTACATGATTTAGAGTTACGTTTTAATTCTCCGTACGTAAATTTGTATGTTTTACCTGGAGATTTTGTAAAACTTTTATCTAACTTGGAATACTATTATCAGCAGGAATTAGAGTTTCTTCCGGAAAGTTCTAATACTTTAGGTAACTATCCGATTGGTAGATTAGCTGATGTGGAAATTCATTTTATGCATTATGAAAATGAAGCAGAAGCACGTCAGAAGTGGTATCAAAGATTGGAAAGGCAAGATCTTAGCAATCTCTTTATCATGATGACCGAAAGAGACGGTTGCACTTATCAAGATCTAGTGAACTTCGATAATTTGCCTTTTGCTAATAAAGTAGTGTTTACCCATAAGCCTTATCCGGAGTTGTCCTCAGCCTACTATATAAAAGGGTTTGAAAACGCAGGTGAAGTAGGTAATTTGTTTGATTACTGTGGTTTTTTGGGCAAGAAGTATTATGATCAGTTCGACTATGTGACATGGTTTAATCAAGGAATAAACGGTCAGCAATAAAACTGGTTTTAGTACATAATCTTCTTTGGTTGAAGTGCATAAAGTGCAAAGTTCTACATTGCCGTAAAACTGCTTACAGCTAAGAGTTGATTTTGCGTTACTGGTGGAATGCTCCGTAAAGTTAAGGGTAGACGAGAGGAGCGAAAGTGCAATTAACTGCTGGTATTATCGGGGCAGCACATGGATTAAAAGGTGAAGTGAAGTTAGATGTGCGTACAGATATTCCTGCCCAGCGTTTTTATGTAGGGGCATTACTGGAAACAGATCCGGCAGAAGTAGGCCCTTTAGAGATTGAAAAAGTTAGAGAATATAAAGGTTTTACTTACGTTAAATTTGTGCAGATTAATGATCGCACTACGGCTGAAGCATTGCGAGGTGTGAAGCTGGTAGTTGAATCAGATGAGGTAGAAACTGAACCAGAGGCTTGGTATCCGCATGAGCTAATTGGTTTAGAGGCTTTAGATCCAGATGGGTATGAACTGGGAATAGTTAGTGGTTTACAGCCTATGCCGATGCAGGATTTATTGCTTGTTACCGAACCAGATGGGCGAGTAGTGCAAGTGCCGTTTGTAAAAGAAATTGTTACTGAAGTAGACATTGATGATAATTGTGTAGTTATTGATGCTCCTCCAGGGTTGTTTTGTGAAGATGAGTTGATAATTAGCCCTGAAACACACAGCGAGTGATGTAGCTGCTAATTGCTAGTATTGATAGAAAAGCGTCGGCAATTATGAGATTTGATATTATCACTATTTTCCCAGAATTTTTTACGGCTTTAGATGTTTCTTTAGTGGGTAAAGCCCGGCAAAACGGTTTAATTGCATTAGATGTGCATGATTTACGTGCTTGGGCTAATGATGTGCACCGCACCGTAGACGATACTCCTTTTGGAGGTGGAGCCGGTATGGTGATGAAACCAGAAATATGGGCACAAGCTATTGATGCACAGTTAGTATCCCACCCTCAGCGCACAGTATTAGCTATTCCTACTCCTGCTGGAAAACCCTTAAAACAAGCTGATTTAGGGAAGTTGGCTAGTTATGAGCAGATAATTTTAGCGTGCGGAAGATATGAAGGGATTGACGCCCGTATAGCTACTTACTATCAGGAAGCCGGTTTAGAGGTACTAGAATTTTCTTTAGGTGATTATGTACTAAACGGGGGAGAAGTAGCGGCTTTAGCTTTAATAGAGGGAGTGGCGCGCTTAATTCCAGGCATGATGGGTAATCCGGAGTCGTTAGCTGAAGAATCGCATGGTGAATCTGGATTGTTGGAGTACCCAGTTTTTACTCGTCCAGCTCAGTTCCGAGGTATCGGAGTGCCGGAGGTATTAACTTCCGGTAATCATCAAGCTATTGCTAGTTGGCGCAGAGCTCAATCTTTGACTCGTACTGTAACTAGACGTCCCGATTTAATGGTACGTGTACAAACAGCAGGTTTGGCCGAAAATGATTTGGCTGTATTGGCTAAGCACGACTGGTTTAGTGGGCAACAGGCTGGTCAGATAGGTAAAGTGACTTTCCGATTAACGCTATTAGAAGAGATAGAAGATCAGAGAGAAGCGGAAATAGGTATCGCGACAACTCAGGCAGATACTAACTTTTTATATCAGGCAATATTGGAAAACGGGAATGTAATTGCTCAAGCTTGTTTAACAGCGCAGATTTTGCTGGTTAATGCGGATGCACTTCCCTTAAAAGCAGGGGAGTTGCTTTGGGTAATAAAAGAATTCGAGATAGTAAAAAGTTGGTATAGTAGAGCGCTTTTCCAAAGTTTCTATGTTAAATTGGTGCAGTTTTTAAACCATGCGGATTTAATGGGTGGTGAAGTGACTACGGATTGCTCTACGCAATTAGAAGAAACCGCTGAGGTGGGCAGGGTGTTGAGTGCTTTATATGAAACAAAACCTATAGCGGGAGTAGTATTAACATTACCTAAAATCGAACGTACCCAAATTAAAGATTTGCAAAAACTAGGATTTAGAAAAATTGCCCGAGAACTTATTGTAGAAGTGAATGGCTATGCCGTAGGTGAGGAGTCCAACAGCTATTTAACTATGTTTTTGCCATTAAATATGGCAGAATAGCTAGGCTATCACTATATATTGCACGGTATCTGCCGCAGGGGATCTGTGTTACTTGGTGAGAATTTGTCCGTCGAAAGTTAATAAAATTAACTTTCCTAAGCCCACTTTGACCTGCGTGCAGAGTGAGAAAAGATGAATCATGGAGATTCTAGATAAAGTAGTAGCTCCGCAACTAAAGGAGCGTCCACAGTTCCGCGCTGGCGATACCGTTAAGGTAAGCGTAAAGGTTGTGGAAGGTAACCGTCATCGTATCCAGGTGTTCCAGGGCGTAGTTATTGCACGCCGTGGCGGTAATGGGGTAAGTGCTACCTTCACTGTGCGTAAGCACTCGTTCGGAGTAGGCGTAGAGCGTACTTTCCCACTACATTCTCCAAATGTAGATGCGATTGAAGTAGTTACCCGTGGTGATGTACGTCGTGCAAAGCTATACTACTTGCGTGATCGTTACGGCAAGGCTGCTAAGATTAAGGAAAAGCGTGTAGATCGCTAATTCTATTTATCGGCTTACCGTTGGGGATTCTGAAACTTTCAGAGTCCCCATATTTTTATATTGTGTTGTATTTCAGTCTAGTTGGCTAAGCATGGCACTAGCTGGAAATTAGTGCCTAATTGAGTAAATAGATAGGAGTTAAATTTCTACATAGTGTTCTAAGGTTTTGTCCTTATTAGGTGTGACGCCTTTTGGCTTTCGTGGGGTAATTTTCATACTTAGGTTGGAGCGTTGCAGCGTAAAAATGCACAGAAGTGCGCTAACTTAGATATATAAGTTTTAATAGTATTAGGTTACAAGGGGCATAAAGTAAATGTTGCAAGACGAGGCACTCCTAACTCCAGACGGAAACGGAAGTAGTGAAATTCCTCCGTCTTTTCCGCCGGTAGCGCCCCCTAAACGCAATATGCCAGAAAATTTAGACCTAGAAATTACTGATATTAACCATTTGGCAGATGCAGTTGTAGTGCCTGCTAAATCTTTTCCTCGCCGCATTTTTTCTTGGTTACTGGAAGTGGGAATGGTAATTGGAATAGCGGTACTTATTTCGGCATTAGTGAAAACTTTTCTCTGGCAACCCTTTGAGATTCCTTCAGAATCAATGGCTAATACCTTAATCCCCAAGGATCGAATCTTAGTAAATAAACTAGCTGATTCTGAGGAAGATTTAATACGGGGAGATGTAGTAGTTTTTGTAGATCCAGGTGGTTGGCTCAGCGGAGTAGATTTTCCAGAATATAGTGGAATACGGAAAACTTTGCAGAATATTGGGTCTAGCGTAGGTATTTTACCGGCTAATTCTGGTAAACATTTGGTTAAGCGAATTATTGGAATGCCGGGCGATAAAGTTGTGTGCTGTAATGTGAATCAGCGTTTGGAAATTAATGGTGTAGAGATAGTGGAGGACTATCTGCACCCAGGTGTGCGTGCCTCAGAAGAAGAATTTTCGGTGGTAGTACCACCAGGCCATGTATGGTTGATGGGAGATAACCGTCCTAACTCGAAAGATGCCCGCTACCATCAAACAGTGTCAAATTTCGGGTTCGTGCCGATAGAAAACATTGAAGGACGGGCTTTCTTGCGGCTTTATCCTTTTTCTCGTTTTGAGTTTCTAAAAGATTATGGATACGTTTTTAGCAAGGTGAAACCGGCGGCGAAATAACGTGACTTATTTACCGGATCGGGAAACAGAACTACTTTTTGCTGCAGAATTGGCAAAAGGTCGGGCGACTAAGCCAATAATAGTGGCAGGCGTAGACGAAGTAGGACGGGGTGCGATAGCAGGCCCAGCTACTGTAGGAATTGCGCTTATTGGGCGAGAAACTAGCATGGATTTTCCAAATGGGTTGAAAGACTCGAAAATGCTAAGTCCTAAGGCACGAGAAAACTTAGTAAAACCTTGTAAAAATTGGGTGCTTGGTCATGCGGTTGGCCATGCTAGTGCGCAGATAGTTAATGAATACGGAATTATAGGTGCTTTACGCTTTGCGGCAGCTCATGCATTAGAAGTTTTAGTGGAGCAAGGCTATCAAATAAGTGGTGTACTTTTAGATGGTAAACATGATTGGTGGAGTAGTAATGAACTATTTCCGTTGGGAGTGGATTTACCTAGTGTACCGGTACAAATGGTGATTAAAGGTGATGCGCGTTGTGCTGTGATTGCGGCAGCTTCCGTTCTAGCAAAGGTGGAACGCGATACTGTAATGCAAGAATTGCATAAAAAATTTCCTGCCTATAATTGGGCGCAGAATAAAGGGTATGCTAGCGGAGAACATATTAGAGCTTTGCAGGAGCACGGGGTGAGTGAATATCACCGAACTGCTTGGAAATTACCAGTGTGACGAATAGTGTTGCTTTGGTGTTTTGCAGGGTGCAGGGTCTACTATTTAAGAAGTTAGTTTACGTATTTGGCTGGTAACTTTTGCAGAAAGGCTAAGTAGATGTCGGATCTAGAGCGCTATGAAGCAGATAATGAGTTAGCACTATATCGTGAATATCGTGAGGTAGTGAACTTATTTCGGTTTGTAGTGGAAACTGAACGTCGTTTTTATTTGGCAAATGATGTGGACGTGAAAGTGCGCGCGGCAGAAAACGGGGATATTTTCTTTGAAGTTAATTTAACTGATGCGTGGGTATGGGATATTTACCGGAAGAATCGATTTATTCGCTCGGCACGAGTGGTGACGTTTAAGGATGTAAACGTAGAAGAACTAAATAAACCAGATATGCCTAACGAGATTGATTTTGATACCGCAGAATAAAACTCAAGTAAAAGTATTTTACTTGCGGATAAAAGCTGGGGTAAGAAACCGCTTCGCTTAGCGAGGCGGTTTTATTTTTTTTGAGAGGGGATTGTAATTAATCAGCAGTTTTGTTGAGTGTGTGGTGGTAGTAAATGGATGTAGGGCGGTTTGTGCACAGAATAGTTAAGTGTAGGTAGAGTACACAGATAATTATGCGGGGTTTTAGCGGTGTTGATTAAGTGTTTTGCTTAATTATGGAGGTCGAAATGCAAATACCAATTGCCAATCCGCAACAAATCGCGCAATACTCACGTAAAGAACTAGGTGCTTGGGGAGAAGCGCAAGGAGCTGCCTATTTAGAGTCTTTACGTTACGAAATATTGGATAGAAACTGGTTTCATAAAAATGGTGAACTAGACCTGGTGGCTTATGATCCTGGGAGAGAAGCCTTAGTAGCAGTAGAAGTAAAAACTAGACGTAGTTTGCGCTCTGGGTTACCAGTAGAAGCTGTGACTGCTCATAAAATGCATAGATTACGTGTCTTGCTCCTAGCTTGGCTGGCGGAAAAAGCACAGCGAGCGCGCAGAATTGAAATTGATGTATTAGCTATTTCAGTACAGCACAATGTGTTAGAGCTAGTACATTACAAAGGAATGTGACATGAGCAAACTAGGGCGAGCTACCACGGTTAGCTTATGGGGTGTGCAGGCTAAACCAGTGATTGTAGAGGTAGCTATATTAAATGGTTTGCCAAGTTTTAATATCGTTGGTTTGCCAGATACGGCAGTAAATGAGGCGAAAGAAAGGTTGCGGGCAAGTTTTGCGTACACCGATTTAACTTGGCACACACAGCGAATTACCGTCAATTTATCGCCTGCCGACACAGTTAAAACTGGCTCAGGTTTTGATTTAGCAATTGCGGCAGCACTGATTAGTGCGGCTGTGGGGAAAAATTTTTCTGCACAGATTGCGATACTCGGGGAGCTGGGTTTAGACGGGAGTGTACGGCAAATATCAGGAGTACTACCTACTGCTTTAGCTTGTAAAAATATTGGTATTACTGAATTGGTAGTGCCAGCTGCTAACTATTTAGAAGCTAGTCTGGTGAGTGGGATAAAGATTCATCCAGTGAGTCATTTAGCCCAATTAGCCAAGATGTTGGGAGTATCAGTTAATTCATCTCAAGAGCTAATAATTCCGCAGCCAGCTAATCTGCCTGTGGCTCAGCGCTCTATCAACATGAATGAAGTTTATGGGCAAGAAGAAGCAGTATGGGCGTTGCAAGTGGCAGCAGTGGGTAAGCATCATATTCAATTGGTAGGAGCTCCTGGAGTGGGAAAAAGTATGTTGGCAGAGCGTTTTGCCACCATTTTGCCGCAGGTGAGTGAGCAAGAAGCAGTAGAGATAGCAGCTATTAGCTCGATATTGGGCGAGAAAGTGGTTAGTTTGCCTAAAGAGCGGCCATTTATTTCTCCGCATCATAGTGCATCAGCTGCTGCATTAATCGGTGGAGGAGCGAAAATACCTAAACCAGGCGCGGTAACGCGCGCCCATAATGGTGTGCTTTATTGTGATGAATTTCCAGAGTTTAGCCCGAAAGTAGTACAAGCATTAAGACAACCTTTAGAACACGGCTATATAGATTTGTATAGAAGCAAAGCTAATGTGCGTTATCCGGCAGATTTTCAGTTAGTGGTAGCGGCAAATCCTTGCCCGTGTGGTTTTGCTTATGATGATGCCCGGCAATGCAAATGCACAGTGCGGGAAAAAATAAGGTATCAAGCTAGTTTGAGTGGGCCAATTAAAGACAGAATTGATATTTCTTGTGTTTTGCGCCGTCCGAAACAAGCCCAGTTAGTTAAAGGGAAAAGTGTTGATAGCGAAATTTTGCGAGCCCAAGTAGAAGAAGCAGTGGAACGTAGTCGGTATCGTTTACAGCGTATAGACGCACCTGTTACACAGATGTTTAATGCGCGGTTATCGGGTAGCTGGTTGCGAAAAAACACGAAGGTCAGTGTAAGTATGCAAAAGTATTTTACCCAAAATTTGCAGGCAGGTACTTTATCAATGCGTGCTCTGGATAGAGTTTTGCGTTTAAGTTGGAGCATTGCTGATTTGCAAGGAAAAAATATGCCAGATGACGATGCGATAGCGGCAGCTTTAGTGCTAAATCAGTCTAAAAAGCAGGTCTAGGAAGAAAGCCTTGGTTAGGTTTATTGCTTAATTGGTCAAGAGAAATAAGGGGTTAAAGGAATTTTGGAGAATCTGAGTCAGTATATGACGGGCAGGATATTGGATAGTGATTTTGGGAGAGAAAAATTTAATGGTAGATGTATTAGATAAAGAACATATGGGAGCTGTGCAATGGTCGCGTATTACGGAAGCGCAAGACCAAGCGGCAGCTAAGTTTATTAACGCATATGGTTATGCGCAAAGCTGGCAATTAGTGCAAGCGGATAAACGACCTGGTGATGTAGTGCAAGTAAAAGACTGGCAGAGGTGGCGTAACCGTCTTGCTTATATAACAGATTTTGATTTTTCCCTGTTAGATAAGTTAGGGATAAGTATTTTGATACCTACGGATACTAACTGGCCTGTTTTATTGGATGATTTAGGTCTAAATAAACCTTTAGTGTTATGGGTGCGAGGAAATCCGAAAGTGCTTTCGCAACCAGGAATAAGTATAGTGGGCTCTCGTCTTACCAGCACATATGGGGAGAAAATCGCCTTAGATTTTGCTTATGATCTTTCTGCTCATTACGTGATAGTTTCGGGCGGGGCATACGGAATAGATACCCAAGCTCATAATGGTGCACTACTGGCAGATAATCCTACCGTAATCGTATCTGCAGGAGGAGTGGATAATTTTTATCCGGTTAGAAACACTAAAATGTATCAGCAAACTTTAGCAAAAGGCGGAGCAGTTATTAGTGAATCTCCATTAGGTAGCACTCCACAACGATACCGTTTTCTTTCTCGCAACCGAATTATTGCCGCTTTAACTAAAGCTACGCTAGTAGTAGAAGCAGGTACTAGATCTGGAGCATTAAATACTGCGCATCATGCTTTGGAATTAGGGAGGGAAGTGGGGGCAATTCCTGGTGATATTTTTGCACCTACCAGTATTGGAACTAATGAATTAATCCGCAATGGAGCAACTTTAGTGACCTCTGTGAGACAAGTGCGAGAATTAGTTGAACCTTTAGGAGAAAACTTATTGCCTTTTGAATTCACGCAGCCAAGTATTGAAGCAGGCAAGAGGGTAGAGAGTATGGGAGTGTGCAATAGGGAAAGTTCTAATTGGGGTCAGCAAGTAGAGCCTCAACAAAAGCAGAGAATGGTAAGTTTGGGTGAGGATGAAGCTTGTGAGCGAATATGGGATGTGCTCTCTTTATATAAATATATGGAAACTCCCCACATAGCCGCACTTGCCGGATATGATGTGGCTGTAACGCTACAAAAATTAGGTAAACTATTGTTGGATAAACGAGTAATACAGCTAAATGGTTTATGGAAAAAATGTAGAGATAGCGTGTAGCTGAAACGTAATAAATAGAAAGGGCGGTGAGGATATTGATACTTAAATCCTCTAATACTGCCTATAGTGTAGATTTGGAAGAACTTTTTACGCAATATCAGCAAGAATTAGCGATACGGCGAGGTTTTTCAGCGCACACAGTACGCGGATATGTGCGAGAAGCACAGAATTTAATAGATTTTCTCCTGGCGCAAACTGATAGACCAGATGAGTTAGCAGAATTTTTACCCCAATTGTCACTTCTAGAGTTGCGTGATTTACGTTTGTGGTTGGCGCAGATAGATACACAATCTCAAGCCCGTGCTACTATCGCTCGTAAAATAGCGGCAGTACGATATTTTTGCTCTTGGTTACATAAAAATGGTTATACCCATGTTGATGCAGGTGCTCGTTTACAAGCACCACGAGTGGAAAATAAACTCCCGCGCGTATTGAATGCTACTCAAGCTCAGACTTTACTGAACTATGCATTACAGCAAGCTGATAGTGGGCAAGTGCAGGCTGTGCGTAACTGGGCGTTATTAGAAGTGTTATACGGAGCAGGTATTAGAGTAAGTGAATGCGTTGGCTTAAATTTGGGTGACTTACAGGCAGATTTGCTGCACGTAGTAGGCAAAGGAAACAAAGAACGAGTAGTACCTATCGGTAAACCAGCTCAGCGCGCTTTAACTCAATGGTTAAAAGTTAGGCAAAACTGGTTGTTAGAGATGAAAAATGAGGCTTTGCTGACGGAAAAAGCCGTTTTTTTAGGGGTAAAAGGTAAAAGAATAGATGTGCGTACCGTGCGTAAAGTTTTAACTCGCTATTGTGTAGAAGTAGGAGTTCCGGTAATTTCTCCGCACGATTTACGGCATAGCGCCGCCACTCATTTATTGACGGGTGGTTCAGATTTGCGTAGTGTGCAAGAAATTTTAGGGCATTCTTCTTTAGGCACTACTCAGCGATATACGCATATAACTCCCGACAGGCTACGGGCAGTATTTGGGCAATCTCACCCGCGTGCTTAAAGTTGCTATGTAAAGTTATAAGTGTCTATTCGATAAGTCGGATAGTTCGCCAACTAAGTAAGTGTATTGGGTTTAGATATTGAGTGGGAGGATATTTAACTCCCCAATGTAGACAAGTGGTTTCTGGGCAGTGCCCATCTTCTACTGTGCCAATAAGTTGCCCTTTATTTACTTGCATTCCTTTGGTTAAGTTAGTTTTTATTGGCTCAAAAGTTAGATGTAAGCCAAGTGAATTTTTTAAGGAAAGTACGAACCTGTCATTTACTTTTCCGGCATAAATCACGGTAGCGTTATCGGGAGCGAAAATCGACTCCCCGATAGTGGCAGCTAAATCTACACCGCGATGTCCTGGGTCCCAATTGTGTGCGCCTATATAAAAAGGGGTGATTACTTTACACTCTTTTAAAGGGCAACGGTATCTTAACGGCGAGTTAGTAAGAGAAATATGCTGCAGTAGGGGAGAATGAAAAACGGTAGCGGGAGGCGTTTCCCTTATCTGCAAAGTGTTTGAGGTGAGGGTAGTGCTGGAAAACGCCAGAGCCTGAGTGGGGGCAAAATAGACAAAATTAACCCAGCTTCCCAGTATTGCTACGATAATGCAGTTAAAGGTCAATAGGAATCGTATATGATGCTTCATATTTCTTACTTTATGAGAAAAAATAAGCAGAAAATTTTAGCGAGTCTGGTTTGTGGATACTGGATACACTTGGCTAATTGGTGTGCAAACCGGCGAAATAGACGAGGTAAAATTCAGTGGAGTTGGTTATGCCCAAATGCGCCCAGAATATAGATGTTTGGCTTCACATTATAAAATTACTTAGAAACTAGCGGAAAAGCTGGTTATTTCGATAACATAGAAAGGCTGTAAAAGTTTTACAGCTAATTCGCGTGCATTTACTCAGTCAGAGGTTCAGTGGTTGCGGTCGAGTAAATCGATAACTACTAACGATGCACTAGGCTAATTAGTAATCCGCTAATTAGATTAACCGTATATTGCAGGAAATACCTGCATGTTTAGAAAGGACGACCATGGCAGTCGTTACTATGCGCCAGCTGCTTGAAGCTGGTGTGCACTTTGGTCACCAGACTCGTCGCTGGAACCCAAAGATGAAGCGTTTCATTCTCAATGATCGTAACGGAATCTACATCATTGACTTGCAGAAGACCGTTGCAGACATCAACCGCACCTACGATTTCGTAAAGGAAACCGTAGCACACGGTGGCAATATCCTATTTGTAGGTACCAAGCGTCAAGCTCAGCAGCCAATTCGTGAGCAGGCAGAGCGCGTGGGAATGCCATATGTGAATGAGCGCTGGTTAGGTGGTATGCTAACCAACTTCCAAACCGTACACGCTCGTATTCAGCGTCTAAAGGAACTAGAACTAATCGATTTTGACGATGTAGCTGGTTCTGGACGTACTAAGAAAGAACTCTTGATGATGCGTCGCGAGAAGGAAAAGCTAGAGCGTACCCTAGGTGGTATCCGTGATATGGCTAAAGTTCCTTCCGCTATCTGGATTGTAGATACCAACAAAGAGCACCTTGCAGTGCAAGAAGCTAAGAAGCTAAACATCCCAGTGGTAGCAGTACTAGACACCAACTGTGACCCAGATGAAGTAGCATACGGTATCCCAGGAAATGATGATGCTATCCGTTCCATCGAGATTCTTACTCGTATCATTGCTGATGCTGTTGCAGAAGGTCTTCTTGCACGTGGTGGCGCTAAAGGCGCAAACAATGCAGAAGAACCAATGCCAGAGTGGGAACGTGAACTACTAGCGGGAGATACTGAAGAAAAGGCTGCTCCAGCAGAAACTTCGGAAGTTGCAGAATCTCCTGAATCTGCAGAAGAAGCAAAGTAATTTCTCGATAGCAAGTATTTAAGGAACACAAATGGCAGATTTTTCCATTGCTGATATTAAGGCTTTGCGCGACAAGACCGGCGCAGGCATGATGGACGTAAAGAACGCGCTCGCAGAAGCTGAAGGTGATACCGCTAAGGCTGAAGAGTTGCTTCGCCTTAAGGGTCTTAAGACTGCTGCAAAGCGTGAAGGTCGTTCCGCTACTGCTGGTTTGGTTGCTTCCAAGATCGTTGATGGCGGAGCAGGCAAGATTGGTTACGTAGTTGAAGTTAATTCGGAAACTGACTTCGTGGCTAAGAACGAGAAGTTCATTGCATTCGCAGAAGAAATTCTTGACGCAGTAGTAGCAGCGGGTGCTACCACGGTAGAAGCAGCTTTAGCGGCTCCATTAGGTGATATTACGGTAGATGATCACGTAAAGAACTTTACCGGTATCATCGGTGAAAAGTTAGCTGTGGGTAGAGTGGAAGTGCTAGAGGGTGAATATGTAGAAGCATACATGCACCGCACTTCTCCAGATCTTCCAGCACAGGTAGCAGTGCTAATTGCTACCGATGCGGCTGGAGCAGGAGTGGCGCATGATGTGGCTATTCACATTGCTGCTATGAATCCTCCATACCTAAGTGAAGCTGATGTACCAGCTGAAGTGGTAGAAACCGAACGCCGTATTGCTACTGAACTTACCATTGCTGAAGGTAAGCCAGAGCAGGCTGTGCCAATGATTGTAGAAGGTCGCTTAAAGGGCTTCTACAAGCAGAACGTACTTTTGGAGCAGGCATACGCCCGCGATCCAAAGCTATCGGTAGCTCAGGTTTTGGTTGAAGCAGGCGCAACCGTATCTGGTTTCTCCCGCATTCGCGTAGGTGAAGCTAGTGAAGCAAGCTCTGCAGCAGAATAAGTAATACGTTAAATAATTTACTTATTAGCTGTAAGTGATGGGGTAGCCAAGTGGCTGCCCCATCATTGTATATAAGGAAATTTGGTAGGAATACTTAAGTGGTAAATAGGAAAGATTAGGCATAGCTGAGAGTAAGTAACAATATGTAGGAGTAGGGGTTCGCTACTTACTGCGCATTTTCCATCTTTAGCACCGTCCAGTATGTGAAAAGGTTTGTATCAAATGTTGGTAGAGGTGGTAAGGGGTGAGGAAAGTCTGTAGTGTTGCTATGTGAAATTTCTGAATGATATAAAACCAAGCATTGATCTAACCTACGACGACGTATTTATGGTACCTTCGCGTTCCGGTGTAGGGTCGCGTACCGGTGTAGATTTACATACCTTAGACGGTTCAGGTACTACCATTCCGTTGGTAGTGGCTAATATGACTGCTATTTCTGGCAAGCGTATGGCGGAAACTGTGGCGCGCCGTGGAGCTATTGCCATTATTCCGCAAGATATTCCGCTTGACGTAGTGTCCCAAACTGTAGCGGAAGTGAAATCACGTCACTTGCTCTATGATACGCCGGTAATTTTGAAGCCACACCACACCTGCGGTTATGCGCTTGGGTTATTGCCTAAGCGGGCACACGGTGCAGCCGTGGTAGTAGATCCAGCTACCAATCATCCAGTGGGGTTAGTAGACACCTCGGATTTGACTGGCGTAGACCGCTTCACACAAGTGCAAGAAGTAATGTCTACCAAACTTTTAACCATTGACGAAGGTACAGATTCACGTGCAGCCTTTGACATTCTGAAAGCAGAACACCGCGAATTAGCTCCAGTGGTAAGCACAGAAGGTGTCTTAGTGGGAGTGCTAACGCGCGCAGGAGCAGTACGTTCCACGATTTATCAACCAGCAGTAGATGCAAGCGGTAAATTGCGAATCGGAGCAGCAATTGGTATGAATGGCGATCCAGCTTTGAAAGCTCAGGCCTTATTGGCAGCTGGAGTGGATATTATCGTGGTGGATACAGCTCATGGTCATCAAGAAAAAATGATTGAGGCGGTACGAGCAGTAAGAGCAGTAGTGCCTGCTGATTATCCAATCGTGGCAGGAAATGTGGTTTCTGCTGCGGGCGTGCGTGATTTAGTGGCAGCCGGAGCTAATATTGTGAAAGTTGGAGTAGGCCCTGGAGCTATGTGTACTACTCGTATGCAAACTGGAGTGGGTCGTCCGCAATTCTCAGCAGTGTTAGAATGTGCCGCACAAGCTGCGCAATTAGGTGCGCATGTTTGGGCAGACGGAGGAGTTCGTCATCCTCGTGATGTGGCTTTAGCTTTAGCGGCAGGAGCTTCTAATGTGATGATTGGTTCTTGGTTCGCAGGCACGTATGAGTCGCCAGGAGATTTGCAATATACGGCAGATGGACGGGCTTATAAGGAATCTTTTGGTATGGCGACTAAGCGAGCAGTGCAAAACCGTACTGAAGGTGAAGGGGCATTTGAGCGAGCTCGTAAGGAGTTATTTGAGGAAGGTATTTCGGTAGCTCGAATGTTTATTGACCCAGAGCGTCCTGGGGTGGAAGACTTAATCGACAAAATTATTTCTGGCGTACGTTCTTCCTTTACTTATGCTGGCGCAAACTCTATTCCAGAGTTTCAAGAGCGCGCTATTGTGGGCTTGCAGTCTGCTTCCGGTTATCGGGAAGGTGCGCCAGTTCCGCAGTCTTGGACATGAGATTATACAACTTAATATGGTTGTTACTGATTGGTTAAGGCTTTGCTTTGCCATAGAGTAGCGCAATAAATATTGATAAGGGTAGGGAGTTTGGAATAACTCTCTGCCCTTATTTGTTTGGGTAGAGAGCCAAAGTGGAAAGCCGGTCGTTGAATATGGATTTGGGAATCCTAAATTATTGGTGGTGCTTAAAACTGAATAATAAAACGGAAAATAATACCTAGTGTTTTAGTTTATAAGTTTATATAAATTGTTACTTTGTACCTATAGAAAGTGATGGTTGTGCTAGATATAAGGCTAGGGGTAATGGTTTATTAATGAAACATTGATTATTGCTTTAAGTTAGGGTAGCCTAATTAGTGGTGTAGCTATAACTTTACGGTCAAAGTGACTTATGTAAAGAGTGGCTATAAATAGTTGAGTAAGCAATAGGCTTACATCGTATAAGAAAGGATAGCTATGGTTGCTGGATTGAAGCAGCGCATTACAGCTATTGTCTGTGCTTTAGTGCTAGGAGCAGGTATTGCTCTGGGTGGTGTATCTACCGCTATCGCTACTACCAATAAGCAAATCACCGGTGCAGAAATCACTTGGGGAGTGCGTGATTCTTTCATTCGTTACCTAAAGAGCCCGATTGCACGTGGTAGCATTACTCCTACTGGAGTAGTGGCGAATGAAGCAGGAAATGCTTGGACTTGGACTAGTGCCACCACTGGAACTTGGGACCAGAATAATCTTCCTGAACTACAAACCACGGGTTCTATCTATTTTGAGGGACATGACAAGAAATTAGAAATTACTTTCTCTAATCTCAGTGTGCGTTTTACCCCTGATGGTGGTGTACTTTCTGCTGACGCTCGTGGACGTAAGTTTGTAAGCATTACCGAGCAAGGGCCAATGACTGAGTACGGTCGGGTAGATTTAGTTAATCTGACGGGCAAGTCGGTGGTGGTAGATGAAAACGCGAATCGCGCTACCATTTCTTTCACTGGAGCTACAGCAACTGAAAAGGCAAAAGAAGTATTTGTAATGTTGCCAGACAATAACATGGCTATTCCAAGTATTGTAGTTAATCTAGCAAATGAAACTGTGCCTCCAGCTCCACAACCAGAGCCACAACCACAGCCACAGCCACAACCACAACCACAGCCAGACCCACAACCACAGCCAGCGACTCCTGAGTTGTGTTCGGCTGCTGCTCCAGCAGACCTAAATACTCTTGAGGGATACTTTAGCTGGATTTTCAAGGAGTCTATGCACACCAAGTTCCCAGCGATGGGATTAAAGCTAGTAGGTTGTGAAGGCGGTTGGACGCATAATTTTGCTTGGAATTATCAACTAGAAGCTGGTCAGGTTCTAGACCCTGCTCAACCAACTGGTACTTTGCAGTTCAAGGGTGTTTCTCGTTTGTACGGGCACGGGGGAGCAGTGGACGTTACCATTACCAACCCAACTATTACTTTTAACGCAGACGGTACCGCTACTATGGGTGTAACTGCTTCGGGTACTTTGGCAGGTATTAGCCGTACTGAAAAGCAACCAGCTACAGTGATTAAGGATTACGTGAAGCTCAGCGGTATTACCTACACGGTAGAAAACGGCAAAGTTACCTTAGCAGCTCAAGAAGTTACCGCTTTGGCTGGAGCTGGCAAGGTGTGGGGTAATCACTACCCAGTTGGTACGCAGTTAGCTCCATTTACGGCTATAGTGCCAGCTGCTCCTACCAGCAACCCACAGCCAGTAGAATCAGATACTTCTGCACCAGTAGTAGTTAAGCAGCTTAGCGTTAGTAAGTCTGAAGTTAAGCTAGGAGAAACTATTACTTTCACTGCTACCGGTTTCCAGCCAGGTGAAGAAGTAGTATTTGAAGTACATTCTGAGGTGGTTCGTCTAGCTCCAGTGCTAGCAGATCCTACCGGAGTGGCACGAGTAAATTGGACAGTACCTGCTACTTTCTCGTTAGGTGCGCATACGGTAAAGATTCCAGCTGCTGGTTTAGAAAAGGCAATCAAAGTAGTAGCTGCTCCTGCACCTGCTCCGGTAGCTCCTAAGTGTGAACCTCGTGAAAGCTACCGTGTAGCTACTGCGGGTGCATTAACTTGGGGATTGCGTGATTCTTTCACTACTTATGTGCGTGGAGGAATTGCTAAGGGAAGCATGACTCCAAGTGGCGGCGCGAGCTGGAATGGTAGCGATTTTGTATTCCCAGTAATTGGTGGAAATTACGATACTGTTACCAAGACTGGACGTATATACTACGGTGGCACAGTAGCTTTTAGCGGTCATGAAGGAGTGCTAAACACGGTTATTAGTAACCCAAGTTTACATATTAACGGCAACAGTGCTGCTCTTTACCTCACGGTACGTTCTAACGATACTTTCGGCAAGCAGGTAATTAACAGTACAGTACATTTTGCCAATGTAAGTTTGACTGGCGTAACTGCATCGGCAGGTAGCCTACAGTTTGGTTCTGCTGCAGTAACGCTTACGGCTGCTGGTGCGCAGGCTTTTGCTGGCTTCTACAGTGCTGGTGAGCCTTTAGATCTGCTTTCTGGTAATACTGCACTCAAGGCTGGACAGATCTGTAATGAAAAGGGCGAGCTGGTTACGCTAGATGCTTTCGGTAACGTAACCGTAGGTGATGCTGGAAAGGCAATTGCTAACGGAGAACTAGCACACACTGGTAGCTCTGCTGAAACTGTATCGGTAGTGGCACTATCGGCAGTATTAGCTGGACTTATTGCTGTACGTTCGCGTAAGCGTCATGCGCAAGTACGGTAATAATCTAAAATAACGGCTACGTAATCTTCCGCCGCGTAGTTCGTTAGCCCATGTTGTATGGGGTGTAGTCGGCTAGGTGGGGCTATAAACCACCTAGCCGACCTTCATGTAAGGCGAAAATTTAGAAAAAAATTAATGATTTATGTTTTATTTAAGGCGTGAATTGCCAGTAAGTTGCCAAACTGTATTAGCAAAACTAATAAGAAATATAGACGTTATCGGTAAAATGCTTGCAAAATAGCTGGTGTATCTGCCAGATAGATAAAGCAAAAGTTTATGCTTTTTAATATGCGAGTTTTATATGAGGTATAAGCGTTGGGAAGGATAGTTGTGAAGCGAATTTGGGTAGTATTAATCAGTTTAATATTTTTAACTGCTTGTGCTGGGCAGAGTAGTACTGAAACTCCTAAAACTGCTACCAAGCCGAGTGTAAGCAAGACCGACACTGCTGCGCCAGCTAATTTACCGGATCCGCGTAGTTTAACTGGGTTAAGCACAGTGCCAGATATTGCTGATCCTACTCCTATTGGTAAATTTACTCCTAAATTACCAGTTAGTGTCACTGATACTGCGGGTACTACCCATAACATTACCGATGTATCTCGTATCTTAGCTCTCGATATTACTGGTACTTTAAGTCGTACTGTAATTGCCTTAGGGCAGGGAGATAATCTGGTAGGTCGTTCCGTTTCTTCTACTGAAAATATGCTGGCAGATTTGCCGGTGGTGACTCAGCAAGGACACAATCTAAACGTAGAAGCCGTATTAGAATTACGTCCGACTTTAATTTTGGCTGACCAAACCGTTGGTACTCCAGAGAATTTAGCTCAGTTACAAAATGCGGGAATCCCAGTAGTGCTTACTGAGGCGCAACATACGCTAGAAAATAATTCGGAGCATATGAAGTTTGTAGCTCAAGTACTGGGCGTACCAGAAGCAGGCGAGAAGCTCGCTAAGCGGGTAGATGATGAAATTGCTAAAGTGCAAAAAGAAATTGCAGCTTGGATTCCGTCTGAACCCTTAAAAATCGCTTTCTTATATGTACGGGGCACGGCTGGCGTATTTTTCATTTTGGGTGCGGAATATGGCACTACTTCACTAATTGAAAGTCTAGGAGCGCAAGATGTATCGGCTCTAGCCGGTATCACTTCCATGGTTCCTGCTAATGCGGAAGCTCTACTCGCAGTTAATCCAGAAGTAATTTTCACTATGACTGGAGGGCTAGAATCTACTGATGGTTTAACGGGACTCTTACAGCGCCCAGGCGTGGCAGATACTATTGCCGGACAAAATCAGCGAGTAGTGGCAATCCCAGACGGCATTTCTTTATCTTATGGCCCGCAAACTGCGGAGATTTTACGTAATATTGCTATGGCTCTCTATGGGGTAGAAGAAAGTAAGTAACTGAATTCCAAGATATTTACTGTTCAGATATTGACTGGTACGAAAAATAAGAAGAAAGCATGAAAACTACTGTAGAGAATTCCCAAGTGGTCATGGAACACGGTGCAGGATTAATTAAACGGCATAGACGGCGTGTACTTACCTTTTCCTTGCTGTTTGGTTTGTTGTTTGCTGGAATTTTAGCTTCGGTATCTATTGGACAATTTCATATTTCAGTTTCTGAAGTTTATTACGGTATTTTAGATTATTTTGGTTGGACTAGCACTGAAGTAGACCCAATGGTTACTGCTACTCTGTGGAATATCCGTTTGCCACGAGTGTTCCTAGGTATTTTAGTGGGAGCGGCTTTGGCAGTATCTGGTGCGATTATGCAGGCAATTTTTGCTAATCCTCTAGCAGAGCCTGGCATCATTGGTGTTTCTTCCGGAGCGGCAGTGGGAGCCGCTATTACGATTGTATTTGCCCCTTATGCTCTAGCTGGTTTTGCAGTTCCAGTAGCGGCTTTTGTAACGGGTTTGCTGACTTCTTTCTTAGTATATTTACTTTCCCTTTCTGCTGGTAAAACTGAGCCTTTAACCTTAGTGCTCACAGGTATTGCCGTCACTGCTGTGGCGGGTGCAGTGACTTCGGTGGCTACTTATCTTGCTCCTATGGTGGCACGCGACCAAATCGTGTTTTGGCAGATGGGGTCGCTTAATGGTGCAAGCTGGATGCAGGTAAAAGTAGTAGGATTAGTGGTTTTAGTTGGCTTAGTTTTAAGTTTAATTATCGCTAGCCGTCTAGATATTTTAGCGCTCGGGGATCAAGCAGCTGGACATATTGGCATAAACGTACAATTATTGCGCACAGTTGCAATTGTAATTGTGAGCCTTTTGACGGCAGCAGCAGTAGCCTATGCAGGAGTAATTGCCTTTGTGGGATTGATTGTGCCACATGTATTGCGTTTAGCAATTGGGCCAGTAAATAAGTATCTGATACCTGCTTCTTTATTTGGGGGAGCTTTGCTTTTAACTATTTCGGATTTACTTGCCCGTAATTTAATTGCTTTTGCTGATTTACCTATCGGAATTTTCACGGCGTTAATTGGTGGTCCGCTCTTTTTCGTGTTGTTGCGTTCTAATTTGCGCGGAATTAGAAAGGTGGCTTAAACATGGTGAAGAATATAGTCTTAACTACGCCAGAGCAAGTAGCGGCCACAATTCCAAGCGATCGTCCCATTTTGCAAGCTAAAGATGTTGTGTTTAGCTACGGGGAAAAGCAAATTCTTAACAAAGTAAGTTTAGATATTCCTAGCGGAAAAGTGTTGGGTTTGCTCGGGCCAAATGGTGCTGGTAAATCTACGCTATTAGGTGTGCTTACCGGAGATTTAGTGGCACAAAGTGGACAAGTGGAATTAGCAGGTAGGCCAATTAACACTTTCATTAGGCGCGAGTTGGCTAAATTCCGTTCAGTGATGCCGCAGCGTTCTGAGTTCCCTTTCTCCTATTTGGTACGCGATGTAGTGGCAATGGGACGGGCGTGTTGGCGTGCAGAAAATGATATAGAAATAGTGGATCAGGCTTTGCGGCAAACTGATGTAACGCATATGCAAGATCGGCAGATTACGCATTTATCTGGAGGAGAATCTGCGCGGGTTACTTTGGCGCGTGTGATTGCTCAGCAAGCACAAGTAGTGTTTTTAGACGAACCAACTGCAGCGATGGATATTGTACATCGGGAACGCACCATGACTTTAGCTAGTGGCTTAGCTAAACAAGGTAATGCGGTAGTGGCGGTAATCCACGATTTGCAGTTAGCTGCTAGTCATTGTGATTTGCTCGCTTTGATGAAAGACGGCGCAATTGTAGCTTTTGGTACTCCCGCAGAAGTGCTAACGGAAGAAATTTTAACTTTCGTATATGACTGGCCTATTACGGTTTTGCCGCTTCCCACCGGAGAAATTGCTATAGTTCCCCGTAAAGTGGAATGTTAGAATACTAGCTAGAATACCGCAAACATCAACCAGTGAAAGTAGAAGTGGTTATGTGTAAGAAAGTTTTGTGTGCTAGTTGTGGCAAGCCTACTTGGGCAGGTTGTGGGGCGCATATTGAAATAGCTTTAGCAGACGTGCCTATAAGTTTGCGTTGTGTGTGTCCACGTTAAATTGCAGGTTGAGAAAATTTTTCTAAATTTGTATTAACCGGAATTTACGGTACTAGTTTTAAATTTATTTTAGCTAATTTAGGTATTTATCTGTGCGTTAGATAGGTCTGCCGTGCGCTTTGCGCTACAATTTTCAATAGCTTTGGAGAAAGGATCGTTGATGCACGAGCAAAACATAGCTGGCGACCATAATAAAGATACGCAACGTCGAGTATTGTTAAAACTTTCTGGTGAAGTTTTTGGAGGCGGGGAAGTTGGATTAGATACCGCGGTACTTACCCGTATTAGCGCAGAAATTGCTGCCGCAGTAAAAGATGGGGTGCAGGTAGGTGTAGTAGTAGGCGGAGGTAATTTCTTCCGGGGCGCCGAGTTGCAAGAAAGTGGCATGGATCGGGCGCGTGCCGACTATATGGGAATGTTGGGCACGGTTATTAATGCGGTGGCCTTGCAAGATTTCTTAGAAAATGCGGGAGTGCCTTCTCGGGTGCAAACTGCGATCACTATGGCTCAAGTAGCAGAAGCTTATATTCCTTTGCGTGCTATCCGTCATCTGGAAAAAGGACGGGTAGTTATTTTTGGAGCAGGAGCGGGTATGCCCTACTTCTCCACGGATACCGTATCGGCACAGCGGGCTTTAGAGTTGCGTTGCGATGAACTTTTGGTAGGTAAAAACGGAGTAGATGGAGTTTATACTGCCGACCCTCGTAAAGATGCCAGTGCTACTAAGTTAGATTTAGTTACTTATGCAGACGCTTTGGCACAGGGTTTGCGGGTAGTAGATGCTGCTGCTTTCTCGTTGTGTCAAGACAATAATTTAACTATGCGAGTGTTTGGCATGAATGAGCCGGGCAATGTGACGCGCGCTTTGCGTGGCGAAAAAATCGGCACTTTAGTAACTAATAATCCGTAAAGTCTACTGTTGAGAGATATTTTACTGGTAGGCAAGCTAAAATAGGTATTAAATGTAAAAGATTAAACACGGCTAACTGGAAAGTAAACTGTGTTTCCCTACTAAACACTTAGGAAAATAATGATTGAAGAAGTAATGCTAGAAGCTGAAGAGAAAATGGAAAAGTCTATTTCGGCGGCTAGGGGAGAATTTTCTAAAATTCGTTCTGGACGGGCAAATCCAGAGCTGTTCACTACTTTGCTAGTGGATTATTATGGTGCTCCTACACCTTTACAGCAGTTGGCAACGGTGTCTATCCCGGAAGCGCGTACTGTGATTATTACTCCTTATGATCGCAGTGCGATGAAAGACATCGAGCGTGCAATTGCAGAAGCTGACCTAGGTGTTAATCCTACTGATGACGGTCAAGTATTGCGTATCAATATGCCAGCCCTTACTGAGGAGCGTCGGCGTGATTACGTGAAAGTAGCAAAAGGTAAGGCAGAGGATGCGCGTATTGCTGTGCGTGGTATTCGCCGGAAAGCTAAGGAAGAATTAGACCGGATTAAGAAAGACGGCGAAGCAGGCGAGGATGAAGTAGAGCGCGCTGAAAAAGAGCTAGAAGCATTAACGAAGCGGTTTGTAGAGCAAATCGATTCCATGTTGGATAGCAAAGAAAAAGAACTTATGGAGATGTGAGAAGCCGTTTAGGTTTTCCACTTATTTTGAGTATTACCTTAAATGTTTAGCGAGAAACACAGTTCAGCTAGCCTCTCCTTAGGGAAGAGGCTAGCTCCCCATCCTCCTAAACCGCCTGTAGAAACTAAATCAAGAGCGGGACGCAACTTACCGGCAGCAATTATTACTGGTATAGTTTTGCTGGGTTTGGCGGCTTTGTCGTTACTTGTGTATATAGAGATTTTTGTTGTTTTAATTGCGCTCTTTTTAGTAGTGGGTTTGTGGGAATTCTCTGGTGCTACTCTGAGTAAACAAATCAAGGTATCTTTTCCTGCCTTATTAGTAGCTGAGCTGTTAATGGTAGGAGTTACTTGGCGAAATGGTTTAGAAATAGCTTTTCTTTGCTATTTGGTTACAGTAGTTACTTCGCTGGTGGCAGTGCAGTTTTTCAATCGTGCTCGACTGGTTGATACTTTAGTAGGAGTGTTAGGGCTTACTTGGATTGCTTTGCCCGCTATTTTTGCGGTGGCCATGGCGTTGTTGCCTTTTGGACAGTGGATGGTTGCTGCTTTAATTTTACTGCCTGTTGCTAATGATACCGGTGGGTGGATTGCTGGAATTTTATTAGGTAAACATCCTATTTTGCCGCGCATTTCTCCGAAAAAATCTTGGGAAGGTTTTGCTGGCTCTATTCTTTTATGCTTATTAACGTCTTATTTAACAGTGGGTTTGCTAGTAGAACTAAACTTTTATTGGGTACTTGCCTTTGCGATTTTAACTCCGGTGTTGGCTACAGCCGGTGATTTTGCGGAATCTTTGATTAAACGTGATTTAGGCATTAAAGATATGGGTTCTATATTTCCTGGACATGGGGGAATGTTAGATCGGGTAGATTCTATTTTGTTTTGCGCTCCGCTATTTTTTATCTTGTTTTATTTCGCGGTAGTGTAAAAGATCCCCTTGTGTATTTTGAGTACGAGTACTGAGTCCTTTGTCGTAAACCCGTAAATTTGTGTGAGTAGTTTGAGATTTTAATCTTGAGGTTCGCGCAATGTGGGGGAGCTAGTTAGAATCTATATTTGTATATTAAAAACGGGTGACTATAAAAGGAAGTAAGGTATGGCTAAGCAAGTACAACCGCGAGTAGAGTCGGGAGTGCAACCAGAGCTTTCTTTTGTAGAGAAGCGTAAAGGAAAACCACCTAAACATTTAGCGGATTTGACTTTAGTAGAGCGTAAAGAATTAATGGAAAGTTTAGGATATCCTGCTTTTCGGGCAGCGCAACTTTCCAAACATTACTTCACTCATTGTCGGAGAGACACTGCGCAAATGAGTGATGTGCCAGCTAATATCCGCGATGTTTGTCAAACTACTTTTTTCCCTCCTTTAATTAGTAAAGTAAAAGAGCAGGTGGCGGATAAGGGTAAGACGATTAAGACTCTATGGCGGCTTTATGATGGGGTAGTAGTGGAGTCAGTATTAATGCACTATCCGAATCGAGCTACCTTATGTATTTCTTCTCAAGCCGGTTGTGGTATGGCTTGCCCATTTTGTGCAACCGGGCAAGCTGGCTTGACTCGTAATTTAACTACTGCGGAAATCATTGAACAGTTACGAGAAAATATGTTGCTGGCTCAGTCAGGGGTGTTTGGACAGCCAGTACGGTTAAGCAATATTGTGTTTATGGGTATGGGTGAGCCGATGGCTAATTATAAAGCTGTGATCGGTGCTTTGGAACGTATGATTCAACCTGCTCCGGCTGGTTTTGGAATCTCAGCGCGGAATATTACTGTATCTACGGTAGGTTTAGTGCCGGCAATTGATAAATTAGCTGCGCAAGATTTAGCGGTTACTTTGGCAGTTTCTTTGCACGCACCAGATGATGGTTTGCGCGATGATTTAATTCCTATCAATTCTCGTTTTAAGGTAGCGGAGCTACTAGATGCGGCACGGCGTTATTTTGTAAAGACTGGACGGCGAGTATCTATCGAATATGCTTTGATTAAAGATATGAATGATCACCAGTGGCGGGCAGAACTTTTAGCTTACGAGTTAAATAAACGTGGTAAGGGCTGGGCGCATGTGAATCCTATTCCGTTAAATCCTACGCCAGGCAGTATTTGGACTGCTTCTACTAAACAAGCCGAGAAAACTTTTGTGAAAACTTTGCAGGATGCAGGTATTTCTACTACTGTACGTGATACGCGCGGTTCTGATATTGACGGCGCATGTGGTCAGTTAGCAGCGGAGGCAGTGGATCGTGAAAATGTGGCACGACGTGCTGCGCAGGCACAAGCTGCAGTAGAGGCGCGGTTATCTGCCCATCAAACTCGCCCGCAAAATTTGCCGATAGCGAGAGTCGGTTCTGATTTAAAGGATTAAGTCAGTAAACTCGATAACAGGATATAAAACAACAGGCATTAACTTAAAGAAAATTTAAGGAGTAATGATGGGTGCTAACTTTCCTAGAGTAGGTATTTTTAAGTATGGCTATAGTCGGAAAGAAGTAGATGAATTTTTAGCAGAAGCTAAGGAAGCTTATGCTAATTTTTCGCTACCGGCTGGTGAATTTACCCAGCAGCCTGATTTGGAAATACGGCAAATAGTGTTTGCATGGCGGAGAAACGGTTATAGCCCGCAAAAAGTAGATGCCGCTTTGGATCGTTTAGAGTTAGCTTTTGTGCAACGGCAACGAGCTGCTGTAGTGAGCAGTTTAGGTGAAGAAGCTTGGTTAGAGTACACCTATAAGAGTGCTGAAGATTTATATCCACGTATGTTACGTCCGCATGGGGAGCGTTTTGCTAATGCGCGACGCAGAGGATACGACAAAGCAGAGGTAGATGCTTTTATAGATCGGATTACTAATTATTTTGATGGTAAATCCGGGCTTAGCATTAGCGAAATCCGCAATGTGACTTTCCGAAAAGCACGTAGACGTAAGGCTTATTCCGAAGCAGTGGTAGATGTTTATTTAGACCGTGTTATTTCGGTATTGTTGGCGGTGGAGTAGATGCGTAAAGTTATCTTATTAGGCTCTACTGGGTCTATTGGTACGCAGGCTTTAGCGGTCATTTCCCAGTTTCCACGCGAGTTTCAAGTATTAGCTTTAGGAGCGGGAGGGGCAAATTTAGCTTTATTAGCTGCCCAAGCCTGTGAATTTAGGGTAGGCATAGTAGGAATAGCTGATACACAAAAGGTAGCAGAGTTTAAGGAAATTTGGCTTGCCAACTATAGCCCGTTACCAGTGCCGGAAATTCTTAGTGGCCCTAACGCTATGACGGATTTGGCTGCTGTAGGCGGTAAAACAGATGCTAATACGGTAGTGCTAAACGGTATTACTGGTTCAATTGGCTTAGCACCCACTTTAGCAGCTTTAGCTAGTGGGGCGACTTTAGCGTTAGCTAACAAAGAATCACTGGTAGCAGGCGGAGCGTTAGTGGCGCAAGCTATGTGCCGTCCTGGACAAATTGTGCCAGTAGATTCAGAGCATTGTGCTATCTATCAGGCTTTAGCGGCCGGAAAACATCATCGTGGTTTAACTACTCCGTTTGTGGATGGCACTACGGAAGTACGACGCTTAATTTTAACTGCTTCTGGTGGGCCGTTTTACCAAAAAACAAAGGCAGAGTTGGATAATGTGACCCCTGCCCAAGCCTTAAATCATCCTACTTGGGATATGGGCCCTGTGGTAACTATTAATTCTTCTACCTTGATGAATAAGGCTTTAGAACTGATAGAAGCTGCGATTTTATTTGATATGCCAGCTACAGATATTGTGCCAGTGGTGCATAGACAGTCGATTGTACATTCTATGGTCGAATTTCAAGACGGTTCCACTATTGCGCAAGCCTCTATGCCGGATATGAAGTTACCGATTGCCTTAGGGCTTTCTGCACCGATACGGTTGCCAGATATTACTGTGTCGTGTAGTTGGGATAAGGAAGTAATTTGGACTTTTGCGCCAGTAGATCACGAAACTTTCCCAGCTCTCACTTTGGCTAAGGTAGCTTTAGAAAGTTCACCGCTGCACCCAGCAGTGTTTAATGCAGCAAATGAGGAAGCAGTGACGGCCTTTTTACAGGAAAAAATTAAGTACTTGGCCATTATGGAAATTGTGGAACAGACTTTATCGGCTTTCGACACTCTCGAAACTGGCATCAGTATTTCTTTGGCAGCGGTGGAGGAAGCTCAAGTATGGGCGCGTAACTATGCGCAAGAGTTAATCGCTGCGCTTTAGAATGTGGTTGCAAAATTTATGCATAAAAGTTTGCGGTTAGTGCTTTGGGTAGGAGAGTGGAATAATGGAAAACGTGAATAAACCAGTTGCTTTAGGAATACCTACGGTAAAAGAAGAACCGCTGATTTTGGCACCTCGCCGTCTCACACGACAGGTAAAATTAGGAAATGTGTTGGTAGGAGGCGGTGCCCCAATTAGTGTACAGTCTATGACTACCACTAAGACGCACGATATTGGGGCTACTTTACAGCAGATTGCGGAATTAACTGCTGCTGGTTGCGATATTGTGCGCGTAGCTTGCCCTACCGATAAAGATGCAGAAGCATTGAAAATTATTACTCAACAGTCTAATATCCCGGTAGTTGCTGATATTCATTTCCAGCCGCGCTATGTTTTCGCGGCAATTGAAGCTGGGTGTGGAGTGCGCGTTAATCCAGGCAATATCAAAAAGTTTGACGATAAAATTCCGGAGATTGCTGCAGCGGCGCGTGCTAATGGTACTGCAATGCGTATCGGTATTAATGCTGGCTCATTAGATCCGCGTTTACTGCAAAAATATGGTAAAGCTACGGCAGAAGCATTGGTGGAATCAGCGGTAATGGAAGCGCGACTTTTTGAGGACGCTGGTTTTTATGATTTTGCTATTTCGGTAAAACATCACGATCCAGTAGTGATGGTGAAAGCTTATGAGCTACTTTCGGCAGCGGGGGATTGGCCGTTGCATTTAGGTGTTACAGAAGCAGGGCCTGCTTTCCAAGGCACGATTAAGTCTGCGGTGGCATTTGGGGCTTTACTTTCACAAGGAATTGGGGATACGATTCGAGTTTCGCTTTCTGCGCCACCAGTAGAAGAAGTGCGAGTAGGTGAGCAAATTTTACGTTCCCTTAATTTGCGTCCTAAGCAGCTCGAAATTGTGTCTTGTCCTTCTTGTGGACGGGCGCAAGTAGATGTGTACACCTTGGCAGAAAAAGTGACTGAAGGATTGAAAGACGTTACTTTCCCGTTGCGAGTAGCCGTAATGGGATGCGTGGTTAATGGGCCAGGTGAAGCTCGGGAAGCTGATTTGGGAGTAGCTTCTGGAAATGGTAAAGGGCAAATTTTTGTGCAAGGTAAAGTAGTGGAAACTGTGCCAGAGGCCGATATTGTACAAACTTTGATTAAGCACGCCCGTATGGTAGCTGAGCAGTTAGGGTTAGAGTCTGATCCGGATGCGAAACCGGAAGTTATCTACTGAGTTAGCTGTTTAGGCAAGCAGTAATACATTTTGAAATGTATTAAATGGCATATCTGCAAATGTTTTATGTAGGTAAAGTGTGTATCAGCATAGTGCAATTCACGTTTATCACAAAGGTAATTTTTCCAGCGGTTGCTGATTTTGCCACAATTCTATTTTAAGATGTATAGAGTTCGATACGTTTCTAGCTTGAGTCGTAAAGATTATTAGCTGGAATAACGGAGAACATTTTACCAACTTGTTGTTGGTAAGTAACACAAATGTAAGCGAAAGGGTTTCACATGGCATTACACAAGTTGTCCGAATTATTTGTTCGTACACTGCGTGAAAATCCTGCTGATGCGGAAGTTGATTCGCATAAACTTTTAGTACGTGCTGGATATATTCGGCGTGTATCGCCAGGTGTATATACTTGGCTGCCTTTAGGGCTGAAAGTTTTGCGCAAAGTGGAAGCTATCGTGCGGGAAGAAATGGAGGCAGCGGGAGCACAGGAAGTGCTATTTCCGGCACTCTTGCCACGTGAACCGTATGAGGCCACTAATCGGTGGGAAGAATATGGGCCTAATCTTTTCCGTCTAAAAGATAGACGGGGTAACGATTATTTGCTTGCCCCTACTCATGAGGAAATGTTTACTTTAATCGTGAAGGATCTTTATTCCTCATATAAGGATTTGCCATTAACGATTTATCAGATTCAAAACAAATATCGTGACGAAGCTCGTCCGCGCGCAGGTTTGATTCGCACGCGCGAATTTTTAATGAAAGATGCTTATTCTTTCGATATTGATGAGGAAGGTTTAGCGCAGTCTTATGATGCTATGCGTGAAGCCTACAAACAGATTTTTACCCGTCTAGGTATTCCATTTGTGATTTGTGCTGCCACTTCCGGAGCTATGGGTGGATCACGTTCGGAAGAATTCTTGTTCCCTTGTGAAATTGGGGAGGACACGTTTGTGTCTTCTGCGGGAGGTTATGCTGCTAATACTGAAGCGGTTACTACTCCAGCGGTACCTGCGGTAGATTATGCGCATGTGCCTTCTGCGCAGGTAGTGAAAACTCCAGGAGCGAACACTATCGAGTCATTAGTTGCGCAAATGCAAGCTGCAGTCCCACGCGCAGAAGGAGTGTGGGAAGCAAAAGACACCTTAAAGAATGTAGTGTTAGTGGCTAATCACCCTGATGGTACTCGGGAATTATTTGTAGTGGGTGTGCCAGGCGATAGGGAAGTAGACCTAAAGCGGGTAGAGGCTAATATGTCGCCTGCTGAAATTGATGTAGCTACTCCAGAAGATTTCGCTCAGCATCCAGAATTAGTGCCTGGATATATTGGCCCGCAAGTTATTGGCCCTAATTCTGCACAGCGTACTGTAGATGAGCAGGGTAAGGTGGCTGGTTCGGTACGTTACTTCCTAGATGCGCATATTGCGCACGGTTCAGCATGGATTACGGGCGCAAATGCGCTAGATGAGCACGTAATTAATTTAGTGTACGGACGTGATTTTGTGGCTGACGGCACGATTGAGGCTGTAGAAGTGCGTGCTGGGGACGAAGCGCCAGATGGATCTGGCCCGTTGTCTATTGAACGCGGTATCGAAGTAGGCCATATCTTTGCGTTAGGGCAAAAGTATGCCAAAGCTCTAGAACTAAAGGTGCTGGATCAAAACGGTAAGATCAAAACAGTAACTATGGGCTCTTATGGTATTGGCGTATCACGAGTGATGGCAGCATTAGCTGAGCTGAATCATGATGATAAAGGGCTATGCTGGCCAGCGCACGTAGCACCTGCACAAGTACAGGTAATTGCTACTGGTAAAGGTGAAGAACTTTTCGCTGCGGCTGCTGATTTAGCGCGTGCTCTACATGAGCAAGGTTTAGATGTATTCTACGATGACCGGCTAAAGGTATCGGCAGGAGTTAAGTTTGCTGATTTTGAGCTATTAGGCGTGCCTTACGCACTAGTGGTAGGGCGAGGTTTTGTAGACGGACTGGTAGAAATTAAAGACCGTCGTAGTGGCGAATCAGTAGAAGTGCCAATAGCGCAAGCAGTAGCTGTGTTGAGCGAAAAACTACTTCCAGCCTAATACTGCTTGGGTTTGCAAATCGGTAAAGACTGCTAGTTTTGCAATTAATAGTGCCACTTGATTCAAATCGGTGGCACTATATTTTTCTATTTGCGTAGATATTTCTTGTAACAGGGCAGGAATTAATAAGGGGAGTGGGTCGTTAGTTAGAATGTCAGCGGTAGATGCGGAAGTATCAGTATTACTCGGATAGTAAGGAGTAAGGATTTCGCGTTCTACTATGGGTAGAACAGCTATTGCATCCGCTTGTAGTACCGTTAAGGTTGCTAATTCAGTTTTAAGATTTTGGTATGCAGTATCTGCAGTGCTAGTCAGTAAATGTTCGCGTAACTGTATTGCTTTATCTAAAGCAGGTACTAGAGAAGTTTGGGTTAATAAATCTGTAAGTTTAGCAAGTTCTAAATCTGGGGTGGGATTAGGAAGCTGATAGTGTGTACTTAGTTGTGTAGCGTGATAGTAAACTTTAGCTTTGAGAGCCGTAAGAAAGGTGCGATTTAGCTTAGGATCTGGTGCTAACGTGATGAGCTGATCTAAATCTGTTTGGATTTCAGAAAGGAGAGTTAGTAAGCCTTGAGGCTGTTGCGTAGCAGGTAAATCTGGTGGTGTTAAGTTCAGGGTAGGATTTTGGTACCCGCTAGGTGCACCTTGCGGCCAAGGTATCCATATTTGACCGAGCAGCGTGCGCCAAGTAGCGCTATCGGTACTTAGACTAGAGAGTTCTAACTGGGTAGCTAAAGTTTCAATTTGGTGAATTTTAATGACGGTATTTTGTCTGGCAACTTGAAATTTAGAAGCTGGTGGAGGAGTTAAATCTGGATACTGGTAACGTACTCCCAAGAAGTAACCTGCCGTCCCTAGTAGTAAGCCAAGTAGGCAAATAGCGCCTAATAAACGTGTTATCCACGGGAGTGATGTAACTGTTCGAGGGCGAGAAGCAGTCATGATGGCTAATATTTTTCCTTAAAACTAGGGAGTTTTCTTAAGAAGTGAAGCATAGGTTAAATAAATAAAATTTCGCTAGGGAAAAAGTTATTTAGAAAACTGCAGTGCTCCGCGCTACTCTATTGTATATGGTAGGAAAAGCAGAGTTAAGCACAGATAAGCTCACCGCGGGTTTAGGGCTATTAATCACTGATGCAGGTTATTTTTTAGAAGAAGTCAGTGTGCTGCGCAGTGGAAAGTATGTGACTTTGCGGGTGATAGTGGATTTGTGTGCAGGTACAGAAGTAATTAGCAGTGATGAACTGGATCAGCTTACTGGAAAAATTTCTACATATTTAGACGAACATGATCCGTTTACTGCTCCTTATGTTTTGGAAGTATCTTCGCCAGGGGCAGAGCGGAAGTTGAAAACATTGCGTCACTATCAGCGCGCTTTAGGGCGAATTGCTGAACTAAAATTAAATAGTGGCGAGAAACTCACTGCTCGTATAACTGCGGTAACGGACGCTTATCTTACTGTAGTACCCGTTACGAAAGTGCCGAAAAGCAATAAAATTATTCTCGGCGCGGCTATTGATATAAAATTTGAGGAAATAAAACGTGCTCGCCAACAAGTAGAGTTGGGGCAGTTAGTAGAAGTATTAGGGCAAGAGGAGTAGTAAGTGGATATTTCAATGAATGAACTCCGCGTAGTTGAATCGGAGTTAGGCATAAACTTAAGTGTTTTAATTGAAACCATTGAAGATGCTCTTTTGCATGCATACAATCGAGTGCCAGGAGCTATTAAAGGGGCACGAGTAGAGCTAGATCGTAGCAGTGGAAAAGTAGCAGTGTATGCGCCAGAGTTAGATGAAAATAATCAGGTGGTTGGGGAGTTTGACGATACTCCAAATGATTTTGGCAGAATTGCTACTGCTACGGCTCGATCAATTATTGCACAGCGGTTACGTGATGCAGAAAGTGCCCGTATTTTGGGTAGTTTTCAAGGTAAACAAGGGCAAATCGTATCAGGCGTAGTAGAAGGTAATGCGGGTAAATCGACAGAGTCGCGTGACCTTTTCGTGGAACTAGGAGAAAATCGAGGCGTTTTACGTGCCGAGGAACAGGTTGCTACTGAACATTATCGTCATGGAGATTTGATTCGTGCTCTGATCTTAGATATTTCGGTAGGTTCGCGTGGTGCTTCAATCCGTTTAAGCCGTTCACACCCGGATTTTGTGCGCCAACTTTTTGAGACGGAAGTGCCTGAAATTGCGCAAGGCATAGTGGAGATTGTGGCTTTGGCTCGTGAAGCAGGGCATCGCAGCAAGATAGCGGTATGGTCTGCTGATGAAAATGTGGCTGCTAAAGGTGCTACCATTGGGCATAATGCACAGCGTGTACGTGCCGTCACCCAGGAATTACATGGGGAAAAAATTGACGTGGTAGAGTACGATGATGATCCGGCAAAGTTTATTGCTGCCGCGCTTTCACCAGCAAAAGTGGAGCGTGTGGATATTATCAATCGCGATTTACGTCAAGCATTGGCAATTGTGCCAGATGATCAAGCCTCTTTGGCTATCGGTAAAGAAGCTCAGAATGTGCGTCTAGCAGCTAAACTCACAGGTTGGTCGATTGATATTAGAAAATCTTCAGAAGATCCAGCTAAATTAGCTTAAACGTTAAACACAGGTGGTGAGATGAGTTAAGTAAATTTCACCACCTGTGTTTTCCCTAGTGAGCCTATTCACCACGTTTTTTAGGGTTAAGGCTCTAAATTACGGGGAAAATCAGGTAGACTTAACGTGCATTTGTCCAAACGCTAAATATTAAGAAAGCGGGTAGAAAGCCGATGGGCACCCGATGAGTACCCAGCGATGAGCTGCCAGTAACACAGGTCTGACGCCACTGCGCGCGGACCGCATAGAAGGAGAATTGTGGCCAAGGTCCGCGTACATGAACTTGCCAAGGAATTAGGTATTCCTAGTAAACAATTACTAGAAGTATTAAAAGAAAATGGTGAATTCGTAAAGTCAGCTTCGTCTTCCATCGAAGCTCCAGTGGTGCGTCGTGCACGAGAATATTTTGATAAGCACCCAGAATTATTGCCAAAGTCAGCTAGTGAAGCTAGCGATAAAGTTTCTGAAAAGAAAGCTCAAAACACTGCAGAAGTAGTGGCAACTGCGCAGGTAGAAAGCGCTGGCGAAAAGAAGCCAGTCAAGCCAAAAGCGCCAAAGCCAAGCACTGTAAAAGCTAATACTGAAGAAGTTGAAAAGCCAACTGTGGAGCAGGCAAACCAGAAGGAAGCAAAGAAACCAGCTACCCCTAATGTGAATGATGCTCCACGCTTTAGTGAAGCTGGTAAAGAGCCTGCTCCTCCTCGCCCTATGGCGCGAAAAGGTATGCCTCGTCCTGGTAATTCACCTTTTGCTTCATGGCAAGGTATGGGAAAGCCAAAGCCAGGAGCACAAAACAACGCAGGAGGCAAAGCTCCTCGTCCAGGCAATTCACCTTTCGCTTCGCAACAAGGCATGAATCGTCGCCCAGAAGGAGCCTCAGCTGGTGGTAATGCCGGACGGCGCGGTGGTGCTGGCAATGGTGGACGTAATAATAATGCTAATAATGCAGAGCGGAATAACCGTCCAAGTCCTAATATAATGCCAGAGCAGATGCTGCCTGGAGATACGCGCGCAGGGCGCGGCGGTCGGGGCGGTCGCGGCGGCAACGATAATGCAGGCGCTAATAATAACTTCCGTGGAGGCGGTTTTACTCGTTCCGGCGGTAAAGCACGTGGCGGTTCTACTGCTGGTGCTTTCGGTCGGCGTACGGGCGGTAAGAAGAAGAACAATAACCGCTCTAAGCGTAATGAGTTTGAAGAGTTGCAATCTCCAATGCTGGCAGGCGTGCAAGTACCACGCGGTGACGGCTCTACTTTAGTGCGGGTACGTCAAGGCGCATCGCTTTCTGACTTTGCTGAAAAGATTGGAGCAGATCCAGCAGCTTTGGTAACGGTTCTTTTCCGAATGGGAGAAATGGCTACTGCCAATCAATCCTTGGATGAGGATACGTTCCAGTTATTAGGTGCTGAACTGGGTTATGATATTAAAATCATGAGCGCAGAGGACGAAGATCGGGAGATTTTAGAGTCCTTTGCTATCAACCTAGAAGCAGAGCGCGCGGCAGAAGATGAGGCCAATCTGGTTGCTCGTCCACCAGTAGTTACCGTAATGGGTCACGTGGATCATGGAAAGACTAAACTTCTTGACGCTATCCGTAATGCTGATGTGGTAGAGGGAGAAGCTGGCGGTATCACCCAGAATATCGGTGCATATCAGGCACACGTAGATATTGAAGGGGACGAACGGTTTATCACCTTTATTGACACCCCTGGTCACGAAGCCTTTACCCAGATGCGTGCGCGTGGTGCTGATGTTACTGACGTAGCAATTTTGGTGGTTGCTGCTAATGATGGTGTGATGCCACAGACGGTGGAAGCTATCAACCACGTGCAGGCGGCTAACGTGCCAATTGTGGTAGCAGTAAACAAGATTGACGTAGAGGGAGCTAACCCGCAAAAGGTGCGCGCACAGCTTACCGAATACGGATTGGTTGCTGAAGAATACGGCGGTGACGTGGCTTTTGTGGATATTTCAGCAAAACAGCGTATTAATATCAATGAGCTGCTAGAAACCATCGTAACCACCTCGGATATTTTGGTAACTCCTACTGCTAATCCAAATAAGGCAGCACGTGGAGTGGCAATTGAAGCTAAGCTCGATCAGGGACGCGGTTCAGTAATTACTGCACTAATTCAAGACGGTACACTCCGCGTTGGCGATCCGATTGTGGTCGGCACGGCGTATGGTCGCGTGCGTGCTATGAGTGACGAGCATGGAAACCGTGTGGAAGAAGCAGGGCCATCGCGTCCAGTACAGGTACTAGGTTTAACTTCTGTACCTGGAGCTGGTGATCAGCTAATCGTGGCAGAAGATGATCGCACTGCACGGCAAATTGCTGAGCGGCGAGAAGCTGCTAAGCGAGCTGCTACTTTGGCTAAGCGTCGCAAGCGTGTATCCCTAGAGGATCTCACTGCAGCTATTGAAGAAGGCAAGGTAGAAAACCTCAACCTCATCATCAAGGGTGATTCTTCTGGTTCAGTGGAAGCACTAGAATCTGCATTGCTTGAAATCGAGGTAGGCGGCGAAGAAGTACAGCTCAACGTAATTCATCGTGGCGTGGGTGCAATTACCCAGTCGGACGTAGACTTGGCTACTGTAGACTCCGCCGTTATTATCGGTTACAACGTACGTCCTGCTGAGCGCGTAGCTGAACTAGCTGATCGTGAAGGCGTGGAGATGAAGTACTACTCGGTAATCTATGATGCGATTAACGATGTAGAAGATGCGTTAAAGGGCAAGTTGAAGCCGATTTACGAGGAAGTAGAACTAGGTACTGCCGAAATTCGTCAAGTATTCCGTTCCGGTAAGTTTGGCAATATCGCTGGTTCTATTGTGCGTTCTGGATCGATTAAACGTGGCACTAAAGCACGATTAATTCGAGATGGAGCAGTAATTGCTGCCAACTTGGAAATCGAGTCCTTGCGTCGCGAAAAAGATGACGTGACGGAAGTGAAAGACGGTTACGAGTGTGGTATCACCCTAGGTTACAAAGATATTGCGGAAGGCGACATCATTGAAACTTGGGAACTGCGAGAGAAACCACGGGACTAAAGCATGGCTAATCCACGAGTAGCGAGAGTTGCTGAGCAGATTCAGCAAATTGTGGCGCGGATGATTGACGAAAAATTACGTGATCCGCGCCTAGGAATGGTGACTATTACCGATGTGCGTGTTACTGGGGATTTGCAACAGGCTACAGTGTTTTACACTGTGTATGGTTCTGAGCAAGACTTGCGCAATACTGGTAAAGCATTAGAGTCGGCTAAAGGGCGGATTCGTTCTCAGGTGGGACAGCAACTAGGTTTGCGTTTAACTCCGTCTTTGACTTTCATGCCTGATGCATTACCGGAAACTGCTCGCACTATTGAAGATGCATTAGTGGCAGCTAAATTCCATGACGAGCAAGTGCGTAAGTTGGCGGCTAATGCTAAACCAGTTGGAGAAGCTGATCCTTATCGCAAGCCACGCGAAGTAATCGTGGAAGAAATTGTGGAACTAGATTGAGTGAATCTAATATCCAGTTACCTAAACGCCCCTGGGGTGATGTGCCTCGGGGGCGTATTAGTGCGCCAGCTGGGGTGTTGTTAATTGATAAAGATGCTGGGGTGACTTCTCATGATGTGGTAGGAGCGGTGCGTCGTTTGGCTGCCACTAATAAAGTTGGGCACGCAGGTACTTTAGATCCTTTAGCCACAGGTTTGCTTACCATAGGGATTGGTAAAGCCACGAAACTATTAACCTATTTAACTGGTTGCGATAAAACTTATGAAACAGAGATTTTTTTAGGGGTAAGTACCACTACTGAAGATGCACAAGGGGAATTTATTGCGCCTGATTTAGCGGCTAAAAGTATTTTAGCCAGCATTGGAGAATCAGAAGTAGATCAGGCTATTTGTTCCTTAATTGGTAAATATGCACAGATACCTTCAGCTGTTTCGGCGAAAAAAATTAATGGTAAGCGAGCTTATGATTTAGTACGCGCTGGGCAAGAAGTGTCTTTATCGCCGGTAGAGGTAGAAATTTATGATTTTCAACGCTTAAGTCCACTGGCACGGAACTTGGTAGTTTATCCGGGATGGGAATTGCTGAGTTTTCGGGCACGAGTGAGTTGCAGTGCTGGTACTTATATTCGGGCTTTAGCTCGTGATTTAGGGGAGCGGCTGGGACTAGGAGCGCATATTAGGCAGTTGCGTCGTACAGTAGTAGGGCAGTGGAATGTGCAGCAAGCGTACTCGGTAACGCAATTGGTAAATATGGTAGACGTGACTAACCAAAAAATAATGGCAAACTTACCGGAAACTACCGAGGATACTTGCAGATTGCTGCGAGAAACTCTAATTGAGACAGGAAAATTTGCTGTTACTGCGTCTGCAGAAGTGGTAGGAGAGATTACGAAAACGGCAGAGATGGCTTTGCCGGTGATCCCGATAGCTCGGCTGTGTAGACAATTATTTCCGATAGTTATTTTGTCGGCTCAAGAAGTGCAGGATTTGCAGTTTGGGCGGTTTATTCCTTATCGTCACCCCGATATAGCTAATTTTAAGGTTGGGAAACTTGACGGCGGTAGTGCTGTGTTTGCTGCTTTTAACACGAGTGGGGAAGCTGTGGCATTGGTGAAACCGCAAGGGAAACATTTGCGCCCGATTTTGCAGTTAATTTAGAGTACATGAGATTTTTCTGAACTGATGGTGTGCGTAGTTTTGCTGGCAAAGTTCAGGGAAAGATGGCAAAATTTTCGACAGATAGCGACATCTTCTGCTTAGTTTTATTGTAATTTTGACTAAAATAGGAAATGTTAGCGACGCTAAGCTAGGCTATAAGATGTGAAAAAAGGTTGCGTAATTGTTGCTTTAGGAACTCCTAAAAGTTTAGAACTTACGGATATTTCTGATTTCTTACGGGCATTTCTTTCCGATCCGCAAGTGGTAGATTTTCCTAGATGGCTGTGGAAACCGATTTTAGAAAAAATTATTTTACGCAATCGTCCTGCTAAAATTGCCCATAATTATGCCAGTATTTGGTTGCCGGCTGGTTCTCCGTTAGAGGTCTACACTAAGACGCAAGCAGCTTTATTGCAAGAAAAGTTACCGGAAGTAGCAGTTACTTACGCAGTTACTTATCTCGAGCCAGCAATTCGTGATGAGATTTGCAAACTGAGCCAACAGGGCATAACGGATATTACTGTTATCCCTCTTTACCCGCAATATACTCCCTCTACGGTGGGGGATATTTATCGACAAATTGCCCAAGTGCGTGCTGATTTCCCTCAACTTATGGTGCGTATTGCGCAATCATGGGAAACCTTAGCGGAATATGTAGATTTTTATGTGGAGCAACTTCAACAAGTATTGGAAGTAAATTCAATTGAGCATTTAGTGTTTTCTTATCATGGTGTGCCACTACGTAAAGCACATCAACCAGTTGCTTATCGTGCGCAGTGTGAAGCTACCACTAACGCTATTTGGCAGGCTTTGCTGGCTAGTAATCCGAAGGCTCAGTATGCAGATAAGTTAAGTTATGAAACTACTTTCCAGTCTAAATTTGGTCCAGGTAAATGGTTAGCGCCTGCCACGATTAAACGTATGAAAGAGCTGCCGGCAGGTGGAAAAACTCGGATTGCTGTATTGACTCCTGGGTTTGTAAGTGACTGTATTGAAACTTTAGAAGAAATTGATATACAAAATCGTCAAGTATTTTTTGCACATGGCGGTAAAGAATTTGTGTTTATTAATCCGTTAAATGACGCGCCAGTTAGTGGGGAAGTGTTGGCGCAAGTTTATGCGGCAACTCAAGAAAATTGGGATTAGAAATCTGGATTAACTTGCCGAATACGGCTAGCTTATTTGCTTTGCAAAGTGGTATGTGGAGTGAAGTTAGTAGAATAACGAAACGCGCTTAGCGTACTTATTTCCAGCTGGTTTTAGAAAACTATTAGACTATTTACTATGATTTGTGAATGTAAAACTAAAAATACAAGTGAGAATTTATCTGCATCTAAAGGGTGTGGGTGTGCAGGTAAGAGGCATGAAGCTACTGCGCCTCATACAGTAACTACCCCTAAACAAGAGGGGTGCCGTGGCGGAAATTGCGGATGTGGTGGTAAAGGCAAACGCAAAGGGATACGCACCGAAAACACTCCGTTTAATGCTCCAGATGATATTTCTGAGGGACGCAACCAGTTGGGTTTGCGAGGAATTTAATGCAGATTTGGAAAAATAAACAAGATATTCCAGAAAACCGTGGGAAAACTGTAGTTACTATCGGAATTTTTGATGGAGTGCATAAGGGGCATCGCGCCGTATTAGCCAAGACGGTAGAAATTGCTAAAGAGTTGGGTCTGAAATCGGTGGCTCTTACTTTTGACCCGCATCCACGATTAGTGCACCAGCCTGATGTGCCTTTGCAATTAGTTACTTCTCTTAATGATCGCCTGCATCGCTTGGAAGCTGCCGGTATTGATATTGTGCGATTGCAAAAATACGATTTGGAATACGCCAGTGCTACGGCGGAGGAATTTTTAGTACACCAAATTTTGGGTGAGCTAAATGCACATACAGTAGTGGTGGGCAGTGATGTTCGTTTCGGGAAAGGCAATGAAGCTGACGGAGCTTATTTGCAAAAACGAGGCGCAGAGTTAGGCTTGCAAGTAGTTTTGGTATCTGATTTGTGCGATGCGCACGGTAGACGGTGGTCGTCTACCTGGGTGCGTGATTTACTGGCACAAGGTGAGGTGGAAACAGCAGCTCAAGTTTTAGGGCGCTATCATCGCATTCGTGGGGTGGTGCAACACGGTTTTAAGCGGGGGCGTGAACTAGGGTTTCCTACCGCTAATTTAACGGGTGCAGATTTGGGAGAAGTGCCAGCTGACGGAGTGTATGCTGGCTGGTTAGTGCGTGCAGTGGGAGATTCTCCAGCTACCGTGCATTTGCCGGCTGCTATTTCGGTGGGGACTAATCCGCATTTTGCGGGAGAACAACGCACAGTAGAAGCACACGTATTGGGTCGTAGTGACTTGAATTTGTATGGGCAAGAAATAGCGATAGATTTTGTACAGTATTTACGTCCGATGCAAGTGTTTGCCTCTTTGGAAGGTTTGCTACAGCAGATGGACGAAGATTTGCGACATTGTGCGGAAGTTTTAGGTGTGCCGGTGGCGTATCGGGTAGATCCTGCAATGGTAACGGCTACTTAAAATTGTTTGTTTGGTGCTCTTAATTTCTAGGAAAGATTGAGTAAGCTCTCAAATTATGAAGCTAGTTTAGCTTGGAGTAGTGTGCTAGAATAGCAAAGCCGTGTAGATCGGCCACGGGGCGTCATCGCTCGGAGAACCGGCCCGAGCTCCGTGCAATGGACAAGAAGGAGAATCATATGGCTCTCGATAAAGAGACCAAGGATGCAATCATTAAAGAATATGCAACCCACGAGGGCGACACTGGTTCGCCTGAAGTGCAGGTAGCATTGCTTTCTGCGCGCATCAAGGAACTTACGGAACATTTCCGTACGCACAAGCATGATCATCACTCCCGTCGTGGTTTGATGCTTTTGATTGGTAAGCGTAAGCGTCTTTTGGCATATATTGCTTCAGAAGATATTGAGCGTTACCGTTCGTTGATTGCTCGTCTTGGCTTACGTCGATGACGAAACTAATCGGTCCAGAATTAAAAAGCTGGGCCGATTATTTATCTGTGTACAAAGCAGATAAAGCAAAATCTACAGTTTAAGAAAATAAAATAGCGGAAGTCCTTTTTAGGGTTGGTCCTCGGTTATGGTGTGCTTTATTTAGCTCTGCATAGGGCAGTTACTAAACCATAACGCGCATGATAATCGATGACTAAATCTAGAAAGGCAAACATAGAAAATAGGAGGTCCTGTGGAGGGTCCTGATGTAAAGTTTGCAGAAGCCATTATTGATAATGGCTCTTTTGGTACACGTACCATTCGTTTTGAAACTGGGCTACTAGCTCGGCAAGCTGCAGGTTGTGCGTTAGCTTATCTAGATGACGAAACTTTAGTGCTATCTGCTACCGCAGTATCTGCTCAGCCACGAGAGCACTTTGATTTCTTCCCGCTCACGGTAGATGTAGAAGAACGTGCATATGCTGCTGGACGTATTCCAGGTTCGTTCTTCCGGAGAGAAGGTCGTCCTACCACGGAAGCTATTTTAGCTGCCCGCCTTATTGATCGTCCGTTGCGTCCTGCTTTCGTAAAAGGTTTGCGTAATGAAGTGCAGGTAGTAGCTACCGTGCTTTCGGTACATCCAGATGATGCTTATGACGTAGTAGCTATTAATGCTGCTTCTATGTCTACCCAGCTTTCCGGTTTACCTTTCTCAGGTCCAATCGGAGGCGTACGTATTATACTGATTGACGGACAATGGGTTGCTTTCCCACGTTTCTCTGAAGAGCCACGTGCTACTTTCTCGATGGTGGTAGCTGGTCGTATCGTAGGTGACGATATTGCCATTATGATGGTGGAAGCTGAAGGCGGTGAACACGTAATCGCCAATATTGAAAAGGGTGGAGTAGTACCTACCGAAGAAGTAGTGGCTGAAGGTTTGGAAGCAGCAAAGAAGTTTATTCGCGTGCTTTGTGAAGCGCAGTTAGAATTAGCTGCTCAAGCTGCTAAACCAACCGCTGAATTCCCGTTATTCCCTCCTTATGCGGACGAAGAATACGAAGCAGTAGGCGCAGCAATCGGTGATCGTTTCGAGCAGCTGTGGGGAATCGTGGATAAGCACGAACGAGATGAGGCTCTAAATGAGCTTACTGCTACTATCGTGGCAGAAGTAATTGGGGATTTTGACGAGGAACGCGAACAGCCACTTACTTTGGCTGTAAATGCCCACTGGAAGCAAGCTATGCGTAACCGTGTATTAACTACCGGTATTCGTATGGATGGACGTACTCCACGTGAAATTCGTTCGATTACTGCTGAGCCAGGAATTCTGCCACGCGTGCACGGTTCTTCATTATTCCAGCGTGGCGAAACGCAGATTATGGGTGTAACCACCTTAAATATGCTTAAGATGGAACAGCAGGTAGATAACCTAACTCCAGTTACTGCTAAGCGTTATATGCATCACTACAACTTCCCGCCATATTCCACTGGTGAAACCGGACGAGTAGGCACGCCAAAGCGTCGTGAAATTGGACATGGTATGTTGGCCGAGCGAGCATTAGTGCCAGTATTGCCAGAGCGGGACGTTTTCCCATATGCGATTCGGCAAGTATCAGAAGCACTAGGCTCCAATGGTTCTACCTCTATGGGGTCGGTATGTGCTTCTACCATTTCCTTGCTTAACGCAGGTGTGCCTCTAAAGGCTCCAGTGGCAGGTATTGCCATGGGTCTTGTGTCGGGTGAAATCGCTGGTGAGCAGCGTTTCGTTGCCCTTACCGATATTTTGGGTGCGGAAGACGCATTAGGCGATATGGACTTTAAGGTAGCTGGTACTCGCGATTTTGTGACTGCTTTGCAGTTAGACACCAAGCTAGACGGTATCCCAGCTGTGGTATTAGCAAAGGCTTTAGAACAAGCTAAAGAAGCACGTTTAGCGATTTTGGATTTGATTGAAGAAGCTATTCCAGAAGCTGATGAGATGGCGGAAACCGCTCCACGGGTAATCTCAGTGAAGATTCCGGTAGATAAGATCGGTGAAGTTATCGGGCCAAAAGGTAAGATGATCAACCAGATTCAAGAAGATACTGGCGCAGAAATTTCCATTGAAGATGACGGTACCGTATTCATCGGTGCTACTAGCGGTTCTTCTGCTGAGGCCGCTCGACAGGCCGTTAATTCAATTGCCAATCCGCAAATGCCAGAAGTAGGCGAACGGTTTGTAGGTACGGTAGTAAAGACCACCACTTTCGGAGCGTTCGTTTCTTTAACTCCTGGAAAAGACGGTTTACTACATATCTCGCAGATTCGCCGTCTAGTGGGTGGCAAGCGTGTAGATAACGTGGAAGATGTGCTCAATGTAGGCGATACTGTAGAAGTAGAGTTAGCAGAGATTGATGCACGCGGTAAACTTTCCCTCAATGCAGTGCTTACTGAAGAACAGTTAGCGGCAGAGCAAGCCAATGCAGAAAATGCAGAAGCTAAAGAAAGTCGTCCACGGGGACGTAGTGAACGAGCAGAACGTGGTGAACGCCGAGAACGTCGTCCACGGGAACGTCGCCGTACGCGCAGCATAGAAGTAGAAGATGCCGGAGCGGAAACGGGAGAATCTGTTGAATAAGCTGTAATTATGTAAAGAAAATTGCATAATTACTATAAAGATTGCCAATGTTTTGGGTGTATTCTTGGTTGTAGAGAATACACCCAAAATGTAATTTGTACTCATATTTAGAGAATAGGTAATACCCATGGACTATAAACTCGTGGAATTTCCCGCAACGTGTTTAGAAACTATTGAATTTGTGGAAAATGGTGTAGTAGGAAAACGCACTGTATTACCTGGAGGAGTGCGAGTATTAACGGAGCAAGTACCAGGACAGCACTCAGTTTCGGTTGCTTTCTGGATTGGGGCAGGTTCACGTGATGAAGCTCCGGGGCATGAGGGCTCTACTCATTTTCTAGAGCATTTGTTATTTAAAGGTACGAAAACGCGCAGTGCACAAGACATTTCTAAACTGGGAGATTACCTAGGGGGAGCTATGAATGCTTCCACGGCACGTAACTATACTAATTATTATGGGCGAGTATTTTCTAGTGATTTACCACAGTTAGTGGATTTACTGGCTGATATGGTAACTTCGGCGACTTTAGACACGCATGAGATGGAAAATGAGCAGGGAGTTATTTTAGAAGAGTTAGCTGCAGGTGATGATCGCTCGGGTAAGAAAGTAATGGAAACTTTGTTGCCTTTAGTGATTGGGCAACACAGTTTAGCGCGCAGTATTGGCGGTACTCCTGAAACTGTAAAAGCTATTACGGTAGAGCAGGTGCGGGAGCATTATCAGCAGTATTATATCCCGCAAGAGTTAATAGTGAGTGCCGCTGGCGATGTAGTACATGAACAGCTATGTGAACTGGTAGTGCAGGCTTTAGAGAAGTATGGCTGGGTATTAACCCCTGGAGCTTTGCCAGCTCTACCAAGACGTGGAGCAGAAATTGTATATGGTATGGGTGGCAAAGAAATCGTAAAGCACCCGAGTCGGCAGAGTGTAGTGGCAGTAGGTATGCCTGGTTTTGCTTCCGACGATGATGAAGTAAATGATGTGCTCACAATTTTGGATTACGTGCTAGGCGGAGGAAGTTCTTCTCGTTTGTTCCAAGAAGTGCGAGAAGAAAGAGGTTTAGCTTATTCAGTAGGTACTTTTGAAATGAGCTGGAATGAGGGAGGCGTCTTCGGGTTTAGTGCTGGCTGTGCGCCGGAAAACGCTACGGAAGTAGCCCAAGTAATGACTGATACTTTCACTAAACTGGCTGATGAGGGTATTACTGAAGAAGAATTAGAGATTGCTTTTAATCAGTGCCGAGCACGAAAAGTTTTTTCTGCGGAGACAAACGGGTATCGCCGTAATCGGTTAGGCTATGCAGAACTATTTGATGGTAAGTTGCGTTCGGTATCCCAGGCTTTGCAAGGTAGTAGGGAAGTGACTGCAGAGCAGGTGCAAGAATTAGCACAGCGTTTATTAACTGGCCCGCTTTCAGTAGTGCACAGTGAGTGCGATAACTGAAAGTTTGGGCGGTAAATGGTTAAGCAGGATAACTAGCTTACTGAAGAAGGGGTGCTTTGTAAGCTAGTCCACCATAAATGTTGGGTAATAGTTTTTCCTTCTATCGTGAAGGTGCGCTGTATGCCACAAGGGGCAAATCCTACTTGGTTTAAAGTTTGGATTAAAAATATCGAACTAGGAAAAACCCACAAGTATAGTTCTAAACAGGCATTAGCGTCTAGGGGCGCTAAGAGTAAATCAGTAAGAGCTGCTAAGAGCCGAGCATCATGTCCTTTTTCTAAATGCTGAGCTGCTATTTCTAATGCAGTGATTTCAAAGGCGTGGGTAACGCTTTGCGTACTACGAAAAGCAGGGTGATTTTCAGGCAAAGATAAAGGGTCGGTAGGAGCTGCACTTAGTAAACCTTGTATCTCGTTATTGCCTAAAGCTACTAATACTAAATGATCAGAGGCTAAGTTTTTTAAGGTATCTTCCCAAGTGCGGATAAAAGCGGGAACAGCTAGATTTGCGTAAGTAGCTGGACTGATAGGAGATTGTAGTTCACTTACTAAAGTTTCATGTATGCACCGAGTTTGCAAAGTAGCAATCGGTGTGGCGTCTGCTAAAGTGGCGGGACGAACAAAAGTGGAATTAGGAGAAATGGAACTCATCTGCACTTTAGTTATTATGTCAGAGTATAAAAGTTTTTAGAAAACGTGAGTAAACTATTTATAGTGTTAAATACATAATGCTGTAGAGATTAGTAGTATTGTGAGAATTTTTTAGATAAAAGAGAGAACTGCCGTGACTGAGATGACTTTGCCTCCCGTGTTAGCACCCGATACCGTACGTATTGTGCCTTTAGGAGGTGTGGGCGATATTGGACGCAATATGACGGTGTTTGAATGTAATGACCGGATTGTGATTGTGGATTGTGGAGTGCTTTTTCCTGAAGAAAGCCAGCCGGGCGTGGATTTGATTTTGCCGGACTTTGATTATATTGCTCAGCGTTTAGATAAAGTAGATGCCATTATTTTAACTCACGGGCATGAGGACCATATCGGAGCTGTGCCTTATTTATTGCGTTTACGGCAAGATATTCCTATCGTGGGTTCGGAACTTACTATCGCTTTAGTGGAAGCAAAGTTAGCAGAACATAAAATTAAGCCTTATACCTTTGTGGTGCAAGAAGACGACATTGTGCCTTTGGGTAGTTTTGAGTGTGAATTTATTGCCGTTAATCATTCTATTCCTGATGCATTAGCAGTGTTTATGCGCTCTGCGGGGGGAAATATTTTAATTACCGGTGATTTTAAGATGGATCAGTTGCCGTTAGATGGACGTATTACTGATTTGCGGGCTTTTGCACGCGCTGGAGAAGAAGGCGTCGATTTATTTATGGTGGATTCCACTAATGCAGAAGTGCCAGGTTTTGTGCGCTCTGAAGGGGAAATCGGGCCAGTTTTAGACGGAATTTTTGCAGTAGCAGAGGGGCAAATTGTGGTGGCTTCCTTTGCTTCCCACGTACACCGTGTGCAGCAAGTTTTAGACGCGGCGCAAAAACATAACCGCAAAGTGTGCTTTGTAGGGCGCTCAATGGTGCGTAATATGGGTATTGCTGCTGATTTAGGGTATTTAACCATTCCGCCCGATACGTTAATTGACCTAAAAGATGTGGAACGTTATCCGTTAAATCAGCGAGTTTTGATGTCTACTGGATCGCAGGGAGAGCCTATGGCCGTGCTTTCCCGTATTGCTTCAGGAACGCACAAGAAAATCGCGGTACAACCAGGAGATACAGTAGTTTTTGCTTCTTCGCTAATTCCGGGTAATGAAAATTCGGTGTTCCGTTTGATTAATGGTTTAACTCGGCTGGGAGCAAAAGTAATTCATCAAGGTAATGCGGCTGTGCATGTATCAGGCCATTCGGCACAAGGAGAATTGCTCTACTGTTACAACATTGTGGAGCCACTAAATGTAATGCCTATTCATGGAGAAGCTAGGCATTTGGTGGCAAATGGTTCTTTAGCAGTAAAAACGGGAGTGCCGGCAGAGAATGTGTTGTTGTGTGAGGACGGCACAGTAGTTGATTTATGTGAAGGCAAAGCAGAAATTGTTGGGCAAGTACCATGTGGTTATGTCTTTGTAGATGGTTCTTCGGTAGGGGAGATTGGGGAAGCAGAATTAACGGATCGACGTACTTTGGGTCGGGAAGGTTTTATCGCAGTATTTGCGGTGGTAGATGCGCAAACTCGTAGTGTATTAACCGGTCCGCATATTCAGGCGCGCGGTATGGCAGAAGACGACGCAGTATTTTCTGAGATTTTGCCAGATGTAAGTGCAGCTTTGGCTAAAGCTGTGGCTAATGAGTCAGCTGATACTTATCAGATGCAGCAAGCAATGCGTCGAGTAATTGGTAGATGGGCGGCCACAAAGTTGCGTCGTGCTCCCATGATTATTCCGACTGTGATTGAAGCCTAATGAAGTAAAATTGCGGTTTCGGCGTGCCCTAGCTGAACTTAAACTTAATCCTGCCTAGTCTGTAACTGTATATGTCAAAATAGGCTGAAATGATATTTGCTGACTTTAAGCACAGTTTTCAACTGCTGAAAGTTGGTGTGAGTATCAAGCAATTTTGTAAAAGTTATGGAGAACGGTTTGGCTCGGGAACGCAACACGCAGCGCAATACCTCTGTAAATGCACGTAGTAAAAAGACGGCACATCGCACATCTGATACCGGGTTTAGAGGGCATGATGGCTTAGCTATTACTTGTTTAGCTGTAGCAGTGTTGTTGATACTTACTAAATGGTTTAAGCTTTCTGGTTTAGTGCTAGACCTATTAGATAAGTTAGTGGCAGGAGCAGTAGGCTTAATTGCTTATGTGTTGCCGGGGTTGCTGTTGGTGTTGGCAGTGTTTTTATTTCGTCGCACTAAGCCGGCACGCGCTAATCATTATTTAGCCGCATTAGGTTTAACGCTATTAGCTTTTACTGGCATTTTTCATGTGGTGTTAGGTAGTCCAGACCCTACTTTAGAATTTGTCGCTTTAGAAACAGCTGGGGGGCTAACTGGTTGGATTGTGGGAGGCGGTTTTAGCGCTTTATTCTCCCCGTGGGGTGCGGTGCCTATTTTAGGTTTATTTATTGTTTACGCTATTTTGCTTGCCACTGATACCCAGGTGCGAGAAATTATTGATTGGTTTAAGGCTCGCGCTCACACTAAGGCACAGCAACGTGCAGCTCAGCAGGATTTGACGGATTTTGAACCTCTAAGTGATACAAATCCGGTAGATAATTTAACTTCAGAGCAAGATGCGCAGAAAGAAATGGCAGTAACTGGGCTGGGTACTGGTTTTAAGCGAGGTTTGCGTACTCGTTTAGGGCGGAAGAAATCTGAGCTGGCAGAAACTGAATTATTGGTCTTAGAAAATGAAGAAACTGTCGGCGTAGAAAATAATTCGTTGGATACTGATCAAGTTTCAGCTGCAACGGTAGTATTAGATAATGCTAGTGGGCTAGATGGTTCCGTAGATAGCGAGGAAATAACGCAGAGTGCCTTATCTGATGTGCCGGTAGTAAAAATTAAGACGGAACCACCAACTCCACGCGCTCCTAAACCAGTTGCTGTGCCTACTAATGGGGAGCAGTTAGCTTTTGCTGATAATGTAACTTATACTTTGCCTGATTTTTCCATTCTTAGCGCCGGTACTCCGCACGCTGCTCATACTCAAGCCAATGATGATGTAGTAAATGCTTTAACTCGTGTGCTATCAGAGTTTAATGTAGATGCACAAGTTGTTGGTTTTTCACGTGGGCCTACCGTCACTCAATATGAAGTGGAATTAGGGCCAGGAGTGAAAGTAGATCGGATTACTCAGCTCTCGAAAAATATTTCTTATGCGGTAGCTTCGGCAGATGTGCGTATTATTTCCCCTATTCCAGGTAAGTCTGCTATTGGAATTGAGATTCCTAACGTGGATCGGGAAACAGTAATGATTGGTGATGTGCTACGCTCCTCAGTGGCTACTAAGCAAACTCACCCGCTAGTAGTGGGAGTGGGTAAGAATGTTGAGGGTGAATATGTGGTGGCTAATTTAGCAAAAATGCCACATTTACTGGTGGCAGGTGCTACCGGTGCGGGTAAATCGAGTTTTATTAACTCCATGATTACTTCACTGTTGATGAGAGCTACTCCAGAACAGGTAAGATTGATTTTAGTAGACCCTAAGCGGGTAGAACTTACTATTTATGCGGGTATTCCACATTTGATTACACCCATTATTACCAATCCGAAAAAGGCGGCAGATGCTTTGGAGTGGGTAGTGCGCGAAATGGATCAGCGCTACGATGATTTGGCTGCTTACGGCTATAAGCATGTGGATCAATTTAATGAAGCGATTAGAGCTGGTAAAGTACAGCCTCCTCCTGGTTCGCAGCGCAAGCTAGTGCCTTACCCATATTTGCTGGTGGTAGTAGATGAATTGGCCGATTTAATGATGGTAGCTCCGCGTGACGTGGAGGCTTCTATTCAGCGTATTACACAGTTGGCGCGCGCTGCCGGTATTCATTTAGTTCTGGCCACGCAACGTCCGTCTGTAGATGTGGTTACTGGTTTGATTAAAGCCAATATACCGTCCCGTTTGGCTTTTATGACTTCCTCTTTAGCTGATTCACGAGTGGTGTTAGACGTAGCGGGTGCAGAGAAACTTATTGGTATGGGAGATGCTCTCTTTATGCCTTCTGGTTCTTCTAAACCAATGCGAGTACAGGGTGCTTGGGTAAATGAGGATGAAATTGAAACTATTGTTTCGCACGTTAAATCTCAGATGCAGCCAGTTTACCGTGAAGATGTGATTCCTAAAGCTGAGCAAAAGAAAGTTGAAGAGGAAATTGGGGAAGACTTGGAAACTCTTTTGCACGCCGCAGAATTAGTGGTGGCAAATCAGCTAGGTTCTACTTCTATGCTACAGCGCAAGTTGCGTATTGGTTTTGCTAAAGCGGGTCGCATGATGGATTTGCTAGAGTCACGTGGTGTGGTTGGCCCGTCTGAGGGGTCAAAAGCACGGGAAGTTTTAGTAACTCCTGAGCAGCTAGATGATGTTTTAGCTTATATTAGAGGGGATAAGCCACAGCTGGGCACAGCTAGTGGAGAAGATATGTATGCTGACGCCGATTTTGGTGATGTGACGGTAGCGCGGGAAGCTAATCCTGATGTAAAACCTTTTGCAGTGGAAGTAGTAGATACTACCGATAGTGATGCGGATACTATTAGCGTAGAACAAGATATGCTCCAGACTCGGCAATATACTTATGCTGTAGATGACCGTTATGCTCAAGATCCACTTGCGGCAACTGGCGAGGAAACTCAAGTGTTAAATTACTATGACTCAGATGATCCTGAGGGAGAATCTGGAGAAGATGCTTGGCAGCTAACAGGTAGATATTAAAAATAAATTAGTGAAAATCCTTGGGAATATTCGTCAAATATTCGGAAATTCTTAGTGAATAGGTTTAAGCTAGAGATATGACACAGGAATTGAAACCCCAGATACCGTTTTGGAATATCGCCAACGTACTTACTATTGCACGTTTAATTTTGGTTCCTGTGTTTGTGTATGTGGCTTTAACTAATGACGTGCCACATCGTTGGTTGGCTTGGTTGGTGTTTGCCGTGGCGGCAGTGACCGATAAGCTAGACGGGCATTTTGCACGTAATTGGAATTTAGAAACTGATTTTGGCAAACTGACCGACTCGATTGCAGATAAAGCGTTAATTATTTCAGCTCTACTTTTACTATCTTGGCATGGAGTGCTGTGGTGGTGGGTAACTATTTTCTTTATCGTGCGGGAGTTGAGTATTACTTTGATGCGCATGATGATGCGTAATATCAAGGTGATGGCTGCAGGTATGGGTGGCAAAATTAAGATGATGGCTCAGTCATTTGGTATCGCGGGTTTGTTGATTCCGTGGTGGTCTATTTTCCCGTTGTGGCTTTCTGAGAGTATGTTTTATGCTAGCTATGCTTTAATCGCGGTAGCGATAGTATTTGCAGTTACTTCAGCATGGGAGTATATACAAGAAGCTATTGTGCTTTCTCGCAATGCGGGTAAAGAGAAATAATTGCGTGTTTTCATTAAGGCAAATTAAATAGTGGCGATTAACAAGGAATTAGTGGCACAACTAGCAGCTATCTTGCAAGAAAGACAGCTTACTTTAGGGGTGGCAGAATCTTTAACTGGTGGAGAGATAGCTGCTCAAATTGTGGCGTTACCAGGAGCATCTACTTATTTTTTAGGAGCAGTGGTGGCTTATGATAACGCAGTTAAAGCTCAAGTATTAGGAGTGGATGCCCAGTTATTAGCAGAGCAGGGAGCAGTTAATGTGCAAGTGGCTATGCAAATGGTGCGAGGCGTGCAAAATGTGCTGAGGGTGCAAGTAGCTATTGCTACCACTGGGGTGGCTGGGCCGGCAGAATTAGCGGGACAGTTGCCAGGTACTGTGTTGGTGGCAGTTGCGATAGGCGATAGGGTGCGAGTAGAAAAATTTGGTTTTACTGGCACTAGAGCTGATGTAAGAAAACGCACAGTAAATGCGGCTTTTTCCTTACTTTTAGCTGAATTATCGGGAAAACTTGAATTGTTCTAGGATTTGTTGCAGAGTTTTACAGGAAACTTTCAGGATTGTTTGACAATATTTATGTTGTTGAAATGGTTTCAACAACATAGGTAAGAAATTCTTACCGCTTAAGAAGATCGGAAGATGATGAACGTAAACCCAGAAGTACGCACTGAGCCAGTTTTGTTGCGCCGAGAATTGGGTGACGTATTACGTGAATACCGTCAGCGTCAAGGACGTACCTTGCGTGAGGTTTCTGCACAAGCTCGCGTTTCTCTCGGCTATCTCTCGGAAGTAGAGCGTGGTCAAAAAGAGGCTTCCTCAGAACTTCTAGATTCTATTTGTCATGCTCTGAATGTTCCGCTTAGTCATGTGTTACGGTTAGTAGCTGATCGTATGGATCGGGCAGAGGGACGGCTTACTCCGGCTATGCGTCGGCAGCGTGAACTGGCGATGCAACGTGAAGCAATCATTCAGCGTGAACTATTGCAAATTCCAGACGCACTCCCAGAGTCTTTGGTGGCTGAAGAGTTAGCTGCGATGGGACGCTAAGAGCTAGGAATTAATTACGCCTTTTTGCATAATTAAATACATGAAACATACTGAGTTTTGGCAAGTGCTCGATCATGTTTTCCCTGCGGGAAGAGGTCGGGCACTTGCTGTTGATTTAAGTTTGCCGGGATTGGAAAATTTAACTCCTAGTCAGGCGCTGCAACGCGGTTATAAACCTTTGCAGATATGGCAGGAAATAGTGAAAGAGATGGATTTGCCACCCGAGTATGTGTTTTTGCATCGCAAAATAATTAAACCTAAGAGCTAATGCTGCGCGGTAACTTTTAGTGTGTTTACTTGGTTATTCGTGAAAGTGGACGGATTTAGGGGTGGTGAAGTTTTGGTTGTTTGGAACGTGCTACGAAACACCCTAAGAAAATTACCGACTCGAACATTTGTTCGGTTATTCTATAAAGGTACAACTGACGCAAATTATCCACAGATTGGGTAAGGGAGCGGAAATGCGTAGAAGGTCGGCGCTAATGTTGTACTTGGAATTGCATTCGGCGAGGGTGTAGCCAAGAATGGCCTGTTCTGTCCACACTATTTACTAAAAGCAAGGAGAATGAAATGGCTGATACAAATATCGAAGCACGCAATAAAGCTCTTGAAGTAGCGATGGCTAGTATTGATAAAAATTACGGCAAGGGTTCAGTAATGCGTCTTGGGGATCGTCCCGAGCAAAAAATTAGCGTGATTCCTACTGGTTCTTTGGCCTTGGATTTAGCTTTAGGTGTGGGTGGATTACCGCGTGGTCGTGTAATTGAAATTTTTGGCCCAGAATCTTCGGGTAAAACTACTGTGGCTTTACATGCGGTAGCTAGTGCACAAGCTGCTGGTGGTTTAGCGGCTTTTATTGATGCAGAGCATGCTTTAGATCCTGAATATGCGCGTCGGCTCGGGGTAGACATAGATAATCTACTCGTGTCGCAGCCAGATACGGGAGAACAGGCTCTGGAAATTGCCGATATGTTAATTCGTTCCGGTGCTTTAGATATTATTGTTATCGACTCAGTGGCAGCTCTAGTGCCAAAGGCAGAAATTGATGGAGATATGGGAGATTCCCATGTAGGTTTGCAAGCACGCTTAATGTCGCAAGCATTGCGTAAACTAACGGGTGCTTTGTCGGCAGCGGGAACTACTGCCATTTTTATTAACCAGTTACGCGATAAAATCGGAGTGATTTATGGTTCGCCTGAAACTACTACCGGCGGTAAGGCGCTGAAATTCTATTCTACAGTACGTTTAGATGTGCGGCGTAAAGAACAGTTGAAAGACGGTGCTATCCCGATTGGTAATCGTACTGAAGTTAAAGTAGTGAAGAATAAAGTAGCTCCTCCGTTTAAGGTAGCGTCTTTTGATCTTATCTATGGTGAGGGTATCTCGAAAATAGGTAGTGTAATAGACGTAGCAGCAGAACTAGGAATTATTAAGAAAGCTGGTGCTTGGTACACCTATGAAGGGGATCAATTAGGGCAAGGCAAAGAAAAGGTGCGCAAGTTTTTAACTGATAACCCTGAATTAGTGGCAGAAATTGAGGATAAAGTAAAGGCTAAATTGGGTGTGCCAGGCTATGAAAACTTAGCCGAAGCTGAAGATGCACAAACTATTAGTGGTGAAGTCTAAATAATTGATGAGCTAAATTTTCTTATCGAATCTCATGGAACATATAGCAGATACGGGAGTTGCTGAAGTAGATCTTGCTAATTCAGCAACTCTTAGTAAGAAGAAAACTAAACTTACTCCAGCTCAGCGTTTAGCTTACCGTCGTGCTAAAGATGCTTCACGCAGTGAAGAAGAATGGTATGTGATTGCTCGCGACCTAATCTACCGCAAATTAGCTATGCGGGAATATTCAGTACGACAATTACGGCAAGCGTTGCAGCGTAGAGAAGTTCCAGAGGAGATAGCTGAGAAAACATTAACCAAGTTTTGTGAAGCGGGTTTAGTGAGTGATCTGCGGTTTGCACAAACCTATGTGCAAACTAGACGAGCAGCACGTGGTAGCGCTAGTTATAAAATCAAAACAGAACTAATGCGTTATGGGATAGCTAATGAAATTATTGCTGAAGTTTTAGCTGATTATTATCCCGAAGAAGAATTGACAATCGCTGTGGAAATAGCACAGAAAAAATTAAGTTCTATGGTTAGAGTACCCGCTGAAGCGCAGTATCGCAGAACCTATGGGTATTTAGCACGCCGTGGCTTCAATCCTGAGCAGTGTGCTAAAGCCATCAGTATTGCTTTAGCGCACATCGCAGAAGATTGTTAAAATTCTTAAAGGTAAATTTACTAGAAAAGGGCAGATAATAGATAACACCTGCCCCTAGAATAATGAAATGACGGTTAAAACGGTGAATGATTTTCCCAAAACTTATGCAGTAAAAACTCTGGGCTGTCAAATGAATGTGCACGATTCAGAGCGTTTAGCTGGTTTGCTAGATGAAGCAGGATATGTGCCGGTAGAACTGGTGCCACAAGCTATGCTGCGAGCCACCTCTGCGGGAGATCAAGGGGCTGATGTATTAGTAGTAAATACTTGTTCGGTGCGAGAAAATGCTGCTAACCGTCTATTTGGAAATTTAGGGCAATTAGCAGAAGTAAAACGAGCCCGTCCTGATTTTCAGATCGCAGTGGCTGGCTGTTTAGCTCAACAATTACGCGAAGGAATTGTTGAGAAAGCCCCTTGGGTGGACGTGGTTCTAGGTACTCACAATCTAGATGTGCTTCCGGTGCTATTAGAGCGAGCTCGACACAACCGGAAAGCTGCAGTGGAAATTGAAGAAACCCTGAAAGTTTTCCCCTCCACCTTACCCACACATCGAGAATCATCCTATGCGGCTTGGGTATCTATATCCGTGGGCTGTAACAACACCTGCACTTTTTGTATAGTGCCACATTTGCGTGGTAAAGAAGAAGATCGTCGTCCAGGAGAAATCCTACAAGAAGTCCAAGCGGTAGTAGATCAAGGCGCAATTGAAGTTACTCTACTAGGGCAAAATGTTAATTCATATGGAGTAGGGTTTGGAGATAGGGGCGCTTTTGCTAAATTGCTACGCGCCACCGGAGAAATACCGGGCTTAGAGCGCATACGCTTTACTTCTCCACACCCAGCGGCTTTTACTGATGATGTAATCCATGCTATGGCAGAAACTCCAAACGTTATGCCGTCTTTGCATATGCCGTTACAATCTGGCTCCGATCGCATCTTGCGTGCCATGCGTCGTTCCTATCGTTCCACAAAATTTTTAGGAATTTTAGAGCGAGTGCGAGAACATATTCCACACGCGGCTATTACCACCGATATTATTGTTGGTTTCCCAGGAGAAACTGAAGAAGATTTCCAGCAAACCCTAGAAGTGGTAGAAGCCTCCCGTTTTTCTTCTGCCTTTACTTTCATTTACTCTCCGCGGCCTGGTACGCCTGCGGCAGTAATGGAGGGGCAGATTCCGGAAGAAGTAACTACTGAGCGTTTCAATCGCTTAGTAGAGTTGCAAAAACGAATCACTACTGAAGAAAACGAAAAACTAGTAGGCACAGAAGTAGAAGTGTTAGTGTCAGCTGGAGAGGGTAAAAAAGACGCCCTCACTGCTCGAGTAAGTGGACGAGCTAAAGACAATCGCTTAGTTCACGTAGCCTTGCCGGAAGGAGTTAAAGAACGTCCGCGTCCAGGTGATATTGTAAGAGCAGTAGTTACTCATGGCGCTCCTTCGCACTTAGTGGCAGATTCTGCGCGTGAAAATGGGCTGTATGAATTACGTAAAACTCGCGCCGGTGATGCACACGAAAAAATTGAAGCTCGCAAAGCGGAACTAGCTGCAGAAGCTGCTGGACGTGCACCCGTGAAGCTGGGTTTGCCCACGATTATGAAACGTCCAGGTATTTAAGGTGGAAGGCATTAACCAACCCCACAAACTTAGCTTGACTGATTTAGAGCAGTTACCGCCCATTTACGCAATAGTTGGGCCTACCGCCAGCGGTAAAACTGCTTACTCCTTTGCGCTAGCACAAGCCCTTGGGGGAAGTGAAAAGGTAGAAATAATTTCTGCCGACTCCATGCAACTCTATAAAGGCATGGATATTGGGACGGCTAAAGTTAGTTCTGCGCAACGGGCAGAAATAATACACCACCAAATAGATGTACTAGAAGTGCAAGAAGAAGCCTCAGCGGCAGCATATCAAAAATATTCCCGCATGAACGTGTATGATATTTTCTCACGGGGGAAAATACCGATAATAGTGGGTGGTTCAGGGCTTTACGTATCGGCATTACTAGATAAATTAGAATTTCCTGGCAGAGATGAAGCCATTCAAGCCCAGTTAAATCAACTTTATAATGAAGCGGGATTAGCGCCACTGGTAAAACAACTCACCCAGCTTGACCCTGTAACTGCGCAGGTGATTGATTTGCAAAATCCGCGACGTGTAATTAGAGCTTTAGAAGTAAATTTAGTTACCGGAAAATCTTTTACTCCCATTTTTCCGCGCTATACCAGTTATTTTCCGCGAGTGAAAATAATAGGAATCGACTTTGCAAAAGAGGCTTTGCATGGCCGTATCTATCAACGTGCCGAGCAAATGTTTGCCAACGGATTGCTGGAAGAAACTCAATACTTACTGGGCAAAGGTTTAGAAAATAGTCCTACTGCTGGGAAAGCTACAGGATATGCGCAGGCTATTAAAGTGTTAAAAAGAGAAATGACGATAGCTGAAGCGGTGGAGGAAACTGCTTTCTTAACTCGTCGTTTAGCTAAAAAACAGTTCACTTGGTTTAGAGCAGATAAACGAATTACTTGGTTTGATTTTACAAACGGAATACCTAATATATCTGACCTAGTGCCGTAATTCTTAGCTTATTTACCTATTTATTTAGTAGTTTACAGGCAATATGAACCCAGCTGAGCGTAGTTTTCTTACCTAGTGAAGGGGATAAGATTAAACTAAAGCAGTAAATTGTTTAACGAGTTACTTTAATAATGCGGAACCCTTTTGCAGAAGCGTATTTTTCTCCTGTGTATCCTGCACTATTAATCCATTTAATTAGTGAATCTGCTCCGAGATTTCGTTGCACTACTAGGTAGGCACAGCCTTCCTCGGTTAAGAGTGCAAACCAAGTAGTAAGTAGCTCATGCAATGCGTCTTTACCAATCCGAATGGGTGGATTGGACCAGATAACTGATATTTTCTTTTTCTGTTCCATAAGGCTAGTTAAAGCCTGCTCAGCAGGCATTACCTGGAAATTAGTAAACCCGTTTCGGCTTAAATTTTCTGCGGTAAGGGCTAATGCGCGGGGATTAACATCCACAGCTAAAGTAGTAGCATTAGGGTAAGTAGCAGCTAAAGCTAAACTGATAGCACCCCAACCGCACCCAAGGTCAAGCACGATTGCTTCATTAGGTACTGGTGTAAAAGGAACTCGAGTTAATAGCACGGAAGTGCCTAAATCCAAATGTTGTTGGGAAAAAACACCCGACTCGGTAGTCACCTGATACTCAGTGTCGATAATAGTTACGGTGAAGTCGTTTTGGATAGTGGGTGAACTAGGATTGCTAGAAAAATAGTGCTCAGTCACGTATTTAGAATACACCTTATCTAGGCAACGTGAGATAATTAAAAAAGAATTGTGTGCATTATAAAGCAATGCCATATGGGCGTGATTTAAGAATGTTAAGGTAAAACTAGGCAGTGAAGAAAAAAATAGCAAAAGAAAACATGGTAGATCCCCTAACTCCTCTTACCACTGAGGGATTAGAGAATAAAAGCAACGAGGTGTCAGGGAAAACTTCCTTAGTATCTTCACGTAAAGGCACTGCGCTGCAAGCCGACCCAGCATATCACGGTACTTGGGCGGGAGATGAATTTGAGCGAGATGTGCGCTCATCTTTGCGGCGTGTTACCAGTTTAGCTACCCAGCGAGACGACCAACTAGATGTGGAATATCGCCAGTTACGTCTTGAAAAAGTAGTATTAGCAGGAGTGTGGTGTGAGGGGACGCTTAAGCAAGCTGAAGATTCTTTACGGGAACTCGCGGCCTTAGCTGAAACTGCCGGTTCACAAGTAATGGATGGAGTGATTCAGAAACGGCAATTTCCTGATCCAGCTACTTTTTTAGGCTCTGGAAAGGCTAAAGAATTAGCTGAAATAGTAGCTACTCAAGGAGCAGATACGGTGATTGCTGATTCAGAACTAGCGCCTTCTCAGCGCCGTGCTTTAGAAGACATAGTGAAAGTCAAAGTAATTGATCGTACTGCTTTAATCCTAGATATTTTTGCACAGCACGCTAAATCTAAAGAAGGTAAAGCTCAGGTTGAGTTGGCACAGTTAGAATATCTATTGCCACGTTTGCGGGGTTGGGGTGAGTCTATGTCACGTCAAGCTGGTGGGCGAGTAGCCGCAGGAGCGGGTATTGGTTCCCGTGGTCCTGGTGAAACTAAAATAGAATTAGATAGACGGCGTATCCGTACCCGTATGGCAAAATTGCGAAAAGATATTGAGAATATGCGACCAGCCCGTGAAACACGGCGTATTTCTCGACGAAAAAATAAAGTGCCCGCAGTGGTAGTGATGGGTTATACCAATGCTGGTAAATCTTCCCTCTTGAATGTGCTCACTAATGCCGGAGTGTTGGTAGAGAATGCCTTGTTTGCTACTTTGGATCCGACGGTGCGCCGCGCCAGTACCCCAGAGGGACGCGAATATACACTAACCGATACGGTAGGATTTGTGCGCAACCTACCTACGCAGTTAGTAGAAGCGTTTCGTTCCACTCTAGAAGAAGTAGGGGAAGCGGATTTATTAGTACACGTAGTAGACGCGGCACATCATGATCCGATGTCGCAAATAGCTGCAGTGCATGAAGTGCTGCGTGAAGTACCAGGGGCATTAGATATTCCAGAATTGATAGTTTTTTCTAAACTAGATTTAGCTGATCCGGTAGATTTAACCGTGTTGCGCTCGCAGGTACGGGAAGCTGTGGCAGTTAGTGCGGTGACGGGAGAAGGAATTACGCAGCTACAGGAAAGAATTGCGCAAATGCTTCCCAACCCGAATGTATTGGTGTGTGTCAATGTTCCTTATACCCGCGGTGATTTAGCAGCAAAAATTCAAGCGGACGGGGTAATACAAGAAGCAGTTTATGCAGAAGAAGCAATGGTGATTACCGCATTAGTTTCTCCGTCTTTAGCTCAAGTTTTAGCTAAAGAATTAGGGGAAGGGCTTACTTATGGATAAGCCTGCTAGACCGGCTAAACTTACTAGTTCCTTTGCTGAGGTAGATTTTGGTGAGGAAGCAGGTGCTGTTGGGGAAGTGCAGCAAATTTTATCGGCTGCAGTGGAAAGCATTGGGGGTGCTCCGCGCAGTGGACAGATTAAGATGGCGGATGCTGTTTGGCATTCTTTAATACAGGAACAGCATTTGTTGGTGCAAGCTGGGACGGGTACGGGTAAATCTTTAGGATACTTAGTACCGGCGTTATTGAGTAGCTTGGAACAAGGGAAAAAAGTTACGGTTGCTACTGCCACTTTAGCTTTGCAGCGACAAATCATGGTGAAAGATTTGCCGGTAGTAACTGCGGCACTGCAGGAAAAATACGGTTATGCTCCGCGTACGGCTTTGTTGAAAGGCTGGAATAATTACGCTTGTTTACGAAAAGTGGAGTATGCGCAAGCAGAGGAAGATGCTTTGTTTTCTCGTTTTGCTGGCAGAGGTCAAGTTACGGAAACGGGTTTGGAAGTAAAACGAGCTTATGCGTGGGCGCAAGAAACTTTGACGGGAGATCGGGACGAGCTACAGCCTGGAGTGAATGAGAAAGTTTGGCAGCAAGTATCGGTAAATACCGTGGAATGTGTGGGGGATAAGTGTTCATTTCGCAGTAAGTGTTTTCCGGCTTTAGCGCGTGCTGCCGCATTAGAAGCCGATTTGGTGGTTACTAATCATGCCATGCTGGGAATTCAAGCCAACGGTTTGGAAGTATTGCCTCCTGCCGATGCCTACATTATAGACGAGGCACATGAGTTAGTGGATCGGGTAACTGAGCAGTTATCACAAGCCTTGGCGTATTATGATTTTACGAGCGTGGCAAACCAGATGACGCAAGTGGGCTTAGATGATGCTGGTCTGCTGGATACTGCACAGGATTTTAAGACGGTTTTGCAGGAATTAGGGCAGATACGGATTAAGGAAATTCCCCAGGTTTTGTATGATTTTTTCTTAGATGTATCGGCGCGGTTAGAGCGAGCTTACAATGCTTTGCAAGCAATGGCGATTAATACTGAAGATGATACGCTGGCGCGTAAAGCAATTCGGGCAAAGTTGAATTTTTTAGAGCAGTTTTGTGATTCCGTATTGGGGCAAGCAATTGTGCAAGGAACACAAGTGGCGTGGATTGAGGAAGGGGCAGATGGAATATATCGTTTGTGCCTAGCGCCTCTGGATGTGTCGAAAGATATTGCTAATAATTTATTTGCGCAACGAGCGATAGTTTTAACTTCTGCGACTTTGCGATTAGGGCCGGATTTTACGGGGTTTGCGCGGCAAGTAGGTTTGGATCTTTTGGGAGCGCAATCGTGGCAGGCTTTAGATGTGGGAAGTCCGTTTAACTATGCTCAGCAGGGGTATTTGTATGTGGCTGACCATTTGCCTAAACCTACCGAGAGTGGCTACCAAGAGGCTTGTTTGGTAGAAATGGTGGATTTAATTAATGCGGCACAAGGTGGTGCTTTAGGGCTTTTTACTTCTTGGGCGGCAATGCAAAAAGCGGCAGAGTATTGTAGAGAGCATTTAGATTTTCCGGTTCTGGTGCAAGGAGAGGATAATCTTTCGGCGTTAGTGTCGGCATATCGAGAGAATTGGCATAGTTCTTTGTTCGGCACTATGTCTTTATGGCAAGGAGTGGACGTATCTGGATTAACTAATCGTCTAGTAATTATTGATAGGATACCGTTTCCACGTCCTAATCATCCGTTGGTTACTGCTCGTACAGAAGCGGCACAGAAAAGAGGCGGAAATGGGTTTATGCAGGTTAGTGCAAGTCATGCCGCTTTGATGTTGGCGCAGGGTGCGGGGCGGTTGTTGCGTACTACTTCTGATTTAGGGGTGGTGGCAATTTTGGATGCGCGTTTAAGGTCAGCAAGTTATAGCAGGTATTTACTTTCTTCTTTACCGAATTTTTGGCCAAGTAGTAGTAAAGAAGATATTTTGCAAAGTTTGGCTCGTTTGGCGACACGTAAGTCGTGAACTGTTTTTACTGAGATGGGGTGGAGGGAAGTGTTGGTAGGTATAGATAGTAATGAGAATACTTGAGGTAAGTATTTCTAGTGGCTGGCTTTGCAGGTGGGTTTATATGCAAAGAGAATTTACTACGCTTAGTGCTAATTTAATAGCATATTTTAGTTATAAGGCTCGGAGTACGGATACTACTTTCCCTAGGATTTGAGCTTCATCTCCTAAGATGGGAGCAAACTCGGAGTTGCGGGGGAGTAGCCAACAGTGGTCATCACGCCGTTGCCACACTTTTACAGTGGCTTCACCGTCAATCATGGCAGCTACGATTTCTCCGTTTTCTGCGTTTGGCTGTTTGCGAATCACCACCCAGTCACCGTCACAAATCGCAGCGTCAATCATAGATTCTCCTTGTACTTTTAGCATGAACAGCTCACCTTTTCCGGTAAGTTCACGGGGAAGAGAAAAGGTGGTGTGTTCAGTTTCGGTGGCAGTAATTGGCACGCCGGCAGCGATTGTGCCTACCAAGGGAACGCTTACTAAATCATCATCGGTGCTGGAAGTTGGCACGACAGTGAATTGTATAGCTGCAGATTGGTTATTTTTAGGGGTATTGCTGTGTTTGATACCAGCGTCTTTTAAGGTTTGTTGTCCTTGTTCTGTTATTTCGATAGTGCGGGAACGATGTGGGTCGCGCAGAATATAGCCTTGTTTTTCAATTAAATCTAAATGGTATTTCACTGAAGATGGTGAGGCTAATCCCACACTTTCTCCTATTTCTCGCACTGTAGGCGGGAAACCGTGTGCTTCCATTTTGTGAGCGATAGTAGCCAAGATATTTAACTGTTGAGCGGTTAGTGGCTTAAATTCTTGCATTTTCACTCCCTTTTTGCTCTTAAAAAATACAAAAAGTATTTTTTAATTGTTTGTTTCGGTTAAAGTTCCGGCAACTGATTTGAAAAGTGTTCGGAAAATTTGTCCGGTGTGGTTGTTTCACTGTATTTATGAGCAAGTTTAGTAGAAAAACAAAAAACAATCAAACATTTGTTCGTCTTAATAGAACAAATGTTCTAGACAAGTGACTAAAATTGTATTAATATTTAGAACAGATGTTCGAGGAGAGTAAAATGACCGCAATAAACTTAGTACACAAAGTAGCTACTGCTCCATTAGAAAGTGGAGAGCAGTCTGTAAAAGGCCTTAACTCTGTGCAGTTTACGGTAGTGCCAGAGGTGAGAAAAAATTCTGATTTAGAAATTAGTCGAGATGCTAAACCGGTAGTAGTGCGGCCAGATCGTCCTAATTCACGTCGGAGGCAGTTGCGAGTGGTGCCTAGTGCAAGTTCGGCTCCGATGGTGCAGGCAGCAATTGGTGGAAGTGAGTTGTTTTTAGAAACAGGGCTAGTGCGTCGTCCAGCAATGGCTCGTAAAGTAATTAATAACGCTTCACAAATTAATAGCAAAGGTTGTGATGTGAGCGTAGCGCGTGTAGGGGAAAGTGTTGTTATAGACAGCTTTTTGGCGGTGCTGAAGTTTATTTTGGGATTTATTGTGTTGATGACCTTAATGGTGGCAGGAATGCAAATGGTGGTGGCATTGCAGGGAACGCCGGAAGCAGCTGAGGTAGTAGAGGTAGTGTCAAACCGAGTACTAACTTTCATGGGCTAGTAAAGGTGAGAAACTTAGTAACTACTAAGACAAGTGGTTCAGTTGCAACTTAAGAAAGGAGATAAGACAGGGGAGTATATATTGTGGGTGCAGGAGGGGTAAAATAGAGTTGGTTATTTTATTGGGAGAAAAAGTTAGCAGGTTTAACGATATGCATTGTCCTTTCTGTAGACACGTAGACTCACGAGTAATTGATTCTCGTACTAGTGATGATGGTACTTCCGTGCGTAGACGACGAGAGTGTACTGAGTGTCATCGGCGTTTTACCACTACTGAAACTGCCTCTTTATTAGTAATAAAGCGTTCTGGAACTACTGAACCTTTTAGCAGGGATAAAATTATTGCAGGCGTTGGTAAATCTTGCCAAGGCAGACCAGTAAGTGACGACCAGATAGCTATGCTTGCTCAACAGGTAGAAGAAACAGTGCGTATGAGTGGACAATCCCAGATTGAAGCTCATGATATAGGACTGGCAATACTGGAACCTTTACGGAATCTAGATAAAATTGCCTACTTACGTTTTGCGTCCGTCTATTCTAATTTCGATTCATTAGAAGACTTTGCGCAAGCTATTGAACAACTGCGCGAAAATGAACAGTAATAAAATCAGTAGTAATTAACAAACCAAAGCCGTGTTATAGATTATGTTTAATAATAAAAAATATGCGTCTTGAAACTATGTTTTAGAAACTATCTTAAAAAAGTTTACTGTTGTGAAACCTTAATACTAGAACTAAACAAATAAAAGTACTGTAGGTTTAAGGAAAGTAGATATAGTTAAACAAACAGGGTACCGCTAAAATTCTAGCGATACCCTGTAAAAATTAATGATAATAGTTGAAAGCTATTACCGTTTACATATATATTATGCGCCTATACTAGCTCTCCGGCTTTGCGTGCGGTTCCAGTGCTGTGTCTGGTTCTATATCCGTTGCTATCGCTTTACCTGCCTTATTATCTGAAAGTATTTTAGAATCTACTTCTGATTTAAGGTCGGCACTTAGCTCGGCAGTCGATTCGGCACTCTGCTCGGCAGCTTGTTCGTTAAGAGTGTTGAGCTCTGGATAAGGAGCTTCAAAATGAGCTTCTGGAATCGCGTGGTTCTCAGTACTATTCCAATGAGTTAGCCACTCCCGGAACTGCTCCAGCTTAATACCACGTGCCTGTGCGGCTTGTGAAAGCTCACTCTCGTTCATCTGCCTATCAGCCAGCCATAGCTTAAACTGCTCAAACTTAGCCTTCTGTGCTTCACTCCATTCCTTAATATCTTCACTGTGCGAACTAGCAAACTTCTTAATTTGATGCATACTAGCTTCCAGTTTAGATGCCGCCACTGTGGAAGCCGTACTTAACTTGCGCTTCCACTCCCCAGAAACCAACTCAAAGTCCTGCAACTCATCTCGCACATTCTTGCGCAATACTTTACCCAACTGGGAGCGTGGCAAATCATCGAGAATCACAATAGATTTAGGCATCGCATAATTAGAAAGCCTATTCTTAGTCCATTCCCGCACCGCCTGTAAATCAACCGCTGCCCCTGGTTCAAGTACTAAAGCAGCCACCACGGTTTCCCCAAAACTATCATGAGGCATACCTACCACAGCTACATCGGCCACTCCGGCTAAACCGCGTACTGCAGCCTCAACTTCGGAAGGGTAAACATTAAAACCGCCATTGATAATTAGTTCTTTGCGACGATCAGCCATCACTAAGAAGCCGTCATCCCACTTCACTAAATCACCAGTGCGCAACCATCCCTTGTGGAAAGCGGTTTCAGTTTCAACCGGATTATTGAAATACCCAGCAAATACTTGCGGGCCACGCACCAGCAATTCACCAACTTCGCCATAAGGTACTTCAGAATCAGGATCCTCTGGAGAAACAATTTTAACCTCGGTGTCTGGGAAAGGTAGACCCAAAGTGGAAGGACGACGTTTTGCCGAAACCGGAGAACCAGCAATTACTGGACTTGCCTCGGACATTCCATATCCTTCAATTAGATAACCGCCCGTTAAATCTTCCCACTCTTTTGCTAACTGTGGATCTAAAGGCATAGCTCCACTTACCGAATACTTCATACTCGATAAATCCAAGCCGTCACGTTCTTTAGCAGCCTCAATAATTTTATTAAACATAGGAGGAACGCCACCAAAGAAAGTAATAGGGTGACGTTTATGGGCGGCGAACAAAATATCTGTATCAAAACGCGGTATCATTACCTGCGTTGCCGCCAAACCTACACATACTGATAAAGAAAGCTGTAAACCAAAAGCATGGAAAAATGGTAGCACTGCTGCCACGGTCTGTGTGCCTCTGCTAAACTCCGGCAACCACTGTAAAACCTGAGCAGCATTAGAAACCACATTGCGATGAGTTAATTGCACCGCTTTAGGAGTGCCTGTAGTGCCCCCAGTTTGGATTAAAATAGCCAAATCGTCTAATTGTGGACGGTTGAGGATAGAATTTAGATTCATTGGAGTAGCGTGCGATACTTGATTGTCCCAAGAATGTACTCCCGGTGGCACCTTTCCGCGCAACTTATCTCTCTGGTTACGTGCAGCTTTCAATGGTAAACGTAACAGTAACTGCGATTTCTTGGGCAGTGCCTTCACCAAATTAACTGCTAAATATGTATAACCATGCAGATTTCCATCCAAAGTAAGCTGCTCGATAGTTTGTTCCCAAGCAATCACTACCTTACAGCCCGTCATCTTTAATTGTTCATGTAGCTGAGCGGGAGGGGCTAGGGGATTATGCTCCGAAACTACTGCGCCTAAATACTGTAAAGCATAAAATGCCACGTAATGCTGTGGGCAATTAGGTAAAATCACTGCAACTACGTCTCCGCGGCGCACCCCACACATTGTTAAAGCAGTAGCAGCCTGCTTAATTTGGAAATGTAGTTCTTTATAAGTGAATTCACGACCCAAAAAATCAATAGCGATATTATCTGGGAAATCTGAAACGGCGTCTTCAAAAGTTTGGGAAATAGTATGAGTTACTGGTGGGATAGTAGTAGCAACCCCAGGGGCGTAATGTTCATGAGCACGCAGGAGTGATTCGTTCATAAAATCTACCTTTTCCAAATCTACAAAAGTAACCAAACTTTTGTAATAAATTGTTAAAAAATATCATAGCAGATTCTAAACATAGATGAGTGCTAGGCTCTCTATGGGTTTTGTAGCTTTTAGCGCAACACTGAAATTACCGCAAAATAACGCTGAAATTACCGCAAAATATCTATAATTTTATCCCGTATTTCACTTAAATTTTTTAAGTCTGCATAATTTCTGATTATAGGGCGGCGGCAGGGAGCTATTTTATTGGTAAGTAGTGATTTCCAAGCAAAACTTAGTAGCGCGCGTTAAAGCTACATAATAATTACCGGGTTCAGTTGTTGCTATTTTATCGCCATCTATGAGTACTACCGCATCAAATTCTAAACCTTTCGTTTCGCCAGCAGATAGTAGTGCAAAATGCCGATCTTGCTGAAATTGTGTAGGTAAAAGTTCGGCAATTTCTGTCATTTTGTCGGGCGTGGAAATTACGGCAATAGTTCCTAGTCCAGTGCCATATTCTGCATCAAAACGTTGTCGTAGCTGCTGTAACTCGCTAGTGAGTATTTTGCCTAACTCGGCATTAGCTACTTTTACTTTCCGTAAAGAATTAGGTAATTGACGGGCAGCGGTAAGCTCAGCTACGGGATAGCCAATTTTTTGCATTTGCGTGAAAGCATTTTCTAAAATTTCTTGCGGAGTGCGATAGCTGACGCTTAGTTTAGCTAGCTGCATTCGTTTAGCTAGTGGCCCTAGTACTGTTTCCCAACTGCCAGTTGTACCAGTAACACGCTGATCTAAATCGCCCACAATAGTCATTGATTGCATGGGGTTGCGCCGGATTAACATACGCCACTGCATAGGGGTAAGTTCTTGTGCTTCATCTACCACGATATGTGCATAAGTCCAAGTGCGGTCGCTAATGGCTCGTTCTGCTAACGAACCAAAACTATCTAAATCAGCAATGCGTTGCATCATTTTTGCAGAAGTGACGATACCGTCTTGTAAATCAAGTTCAGTTAAAGTTTGATCTACAAAGTTAGCCAAAGAACGCTGTTGGTTTTCTTGACGTATTTTTTCTGCCATCGCCTCATTACTAGGCAATTCACCTAGCACTTCGGCAAACTCATCCAAGATTGCAATATCGCCCAAAGTTATAGCGTGTTCTGCTGGACGATACAGCATTTTGCGTTGCTGATCGGTTAATTCGGGTGCTACTGCCGCTAATAATTCTGGCCATTTTAATAGGTGTTTCCAAATCCATTGTGGGGAGGCAGGTAGCCAATGCCGGTTAAGTACTTGTCTTACTTGTGGATCAGAAGCTACATCTGCAAATAGCCAGTCATCTTGTCCTAATTCTACTTCTAAGGCTTTAGCAAGTCGTTCAGCCAGTAGATTTACTAAAAAACGGGCATACTTTTCGCGTGCCACATTGTGCGGTTTTTGAGTTTGGAGAGCACGTTTTTGAGCTTGTGCTACATCTTCTGGAAAAAGTTGGATATTTTTGCCTGATATGCGAAAAGTGACTGGGGAAAGAAGGGGTTTTTGAAGAATTTTTTGTACGCTACGTTTAACTACTTTTATCCAGATAGGAGCACCTTTTAGGTTGTGTAACGCTAGGCTTTCCACACTGTTTACTTTATAGTCTGGTAAGAGTTCTCCGATAGTAGTGGCCACTACGTTAGTTTCACCCAAAGACGGTAACACTTGGTCGATATACTGTAAAAAATGTCGAGAAGGGCCAATAATTAACACTCCCGCATTAGCGAAACGTTCCCGATACGTGTAGAGCAAATAGGCGGCACGGTGGAGCGCAACTGCCGTTTTTCCTGTACCTGGCCCACCTTGTACTACTAGCACTCCATTTGCTTGTGCCCTAATTATTTGGTCTTGTTCGCGCTGAATAGTAGCTACAATATCGCCCATTTTACCAGCGCGTGCTTTGTTCATAGCGGCAAACAGTGCGCCTTCACCAGTGAAGTTCAATTTGTTTTCTGCTTGGGTGTCGGCATTTAAGTATTCATCCTCTACACCGATTACTTCTCGGAAACGGGTTTGGATATGTCGTCGTCTACTAATATCCATAGGGTGACTAGCAGTAGCTTGATAGAAAGCAGCCGATTGAGGCGCTCGCCAATCGGTAAGTAATACGTTCTTTTCTGCGTCCCGTAAGGTTAAACGACCAATATGTATGCTTTGCTCGTCGGTAAAATCGAGTCGCCCTAAAATCATGCGATTTTCTACATTGCGTAAGCGTGCTAGGTTGTCTTCATAGTGGGTGGCAAAAGAGTCACGCTCGGAACGAGCGCTAGGAGTGCCGGTAGCTCCTTGGGCGCGTATTTGTTTTAGTTGGGTTTGGTAATAGTGAGTTTGAGCGTCTAAGGTTTGATATGCCTGAGTGGCAAATACTTGTTCTTCTGTAATAGCTGCGGCGCGATTGTCGTTTACAGAGGTAGTTTCAGTAGATTTATCGTGCGGTGCAGTAGACAAATTTTCTCCTTGAAGCAAAAACAGCATATCTATTATCCCTATTTTTTGCGCATATCTATTATCCCTATTTTTTGCTTTGAGGAATATAGTTTCAGCTATTAGAACAAAATAATAATGTAACCAGCAGTATTTTATTGCTTTTAAGCATAAGTTATTTCACTTTAAGGCATAAAAGTTAGGGTAGAGCAGTATTTTATGTGCAGATTGAGTAAAATTAGATAACAACAATTTATTTATCTGCATATTAAGTGCCACAGAAATATTCTGTTTGCTAGGTAAAATGTCGCAGTATATCTTGGTGCTCTTTGGTAGGTAAGTAAAGAAAAACATACAAGCGAGTCTAATAGCAGAGTATATTTTGTGTTCTACATCTGTAAGCGGTAAGACGGGAAGGAAGGTGTGAAGTAAATGAAGCCATTATTGGAGTTTATGCCGATTACCGAACCGTTGGCTGTGGATTATTTGATTGTTAATTTGCTAGACCCGTTGGTAGATGCTGGACACGTCATGAAAGCTGTGGACTACACGATAGAAATCATGGATTCAGCTAAAATCGCTAGTTTTGATTCAGATCAGCTATATGATTATCGGGCGCAACGTCCGTCGTTACGTTATGAAGACGGCAAAATCAGCGAGTTTTTTGCTCCCGGTTTACAGCTAGATTTAGTGCACGACTTAAGCGGGAAGCGCTTTTTATATTTAGGTGGACAAGAACCAGATTTCAAGTGGTTTGCAGTAGCAGATAGTATTTTGGAAATTATTGATCGTTTCCAAGTGTCGCATACTTTAACTTTGTCAGCTATGCAAGCAGCGATTCCGCATACTCGTTCCGCGGGAATGTTGGTGCGTTCTAGCAAGTTGCGTCCAGAAGTGCAGTATGTGCCAGGGAAAGCAGAACACTTTGCTACTTTAAGTGACTTATTAGAATATCAAGCAGCGAAAAAGGATATTAACGTTACTAATATTCGTGCTAGAGTGCCGTTTTATTTGGCGCAAAACGAAGTGCCATATTTTGCGGGTGTGTTGTCGGCGGTGAAGTTTATTGCTGGTATCGGAGGGCCGCAATTACCGTTAGGTGATTTAGAGCAGTTAGATGCACAGCAGCGACAAGGCTTTATTAACTTTTTAGAAAATAGCACTGAGTTACAAGAAGTGGTGCGAGGATTAGAAGCTGATTACGATAGTAATCCTAATGAAGCCAACTTTACTGCAAATGGGCAGGAGTTAGGGCAAGCACAAGTGCCCAGCTTAGAGGAAATCGGAGTGGCTGCTGATCGTTTTTTGGCGCAGTTGGCAGAAACTCCTAAAGACTATGTTTTATCTTCCAAACCTGAATCGGTTGGAGGTGAGGAACAATCTCCTAAAGCAATTACTGCTGGTGAGGTTACTGTTAGTGCTGATCTTGAGGTGTCTGCTGCTGGGGAAGTAAGCACTCCTTTGCCTGATTCTGAGCCAAAACGTCGGCGTGGTAAGCATCATTACTAAATATTTTTCTGCCTTTTTAGGG